>JAZKJB010000157.1:924-8140 GCA_040384505.1 Bdellovibrionota bacterium
GCGACGTCCGCGTCACGAAGGCGCGAGTTCGCGGCGCTCAAGTTTTCATATTGGATGTCCAAGTTCGAAACCGTCATGTTCATCCGAGATTGCACGGCACCGAAGTCCGCGCGCATCTTACCGATCTTCACCAACGCTTCGTCGACCGTCCCGAGGAGATCGCGTGCGCTCTGCTTGTCTTCGATCGTCGCGCCCGAGATGCCCAAGGCATCGTTGGTCGCGTCGGCTTTCATCTGATAGCGGATGACGTTGTCGTCGTCGCCGAACGGTCCTACGTGGAACTCGAGCTCTTCGCCCGATCCGTCGAGAAGTTGGCGCGATCCGAAACGTGTCGTCTTCGCGATCCGGTTCGATTCCTCGAGGAGCTGTTTCGCTTCCTGGTTGAGGAACTCTCGTTCCGTGTCACCGATGTTGTCCGATGCCGCTTGGACACCCAACTCACGCAAACGGATCAAGATATTGTTGACCTCGTTGAGGCCACCTTCGGACACCTGCACGAGAGAAGTCGCGTTGAACGCGTTCTGACGTGCCATCGCGATACCGCGAGTTTGTCCTTTGATGTTTTCCGAGATCGCGAGACCGGCGGCATCATCCGATGCCGTTACGATTCTCGAACCGGAAGACAAGGCTTGCAGTGCGTGCGTGTTCCGCTTCTGCTGCGTGCCCAACTGACGTTGTGCGCTGATCGACGCGATGTTCGTAGCGATTCTCAAACCCATGACCTAACTCCCCACCCATTCGGGTGCCCACAGACCACGGCTACTAAGAGTGCCCTCACTCCTTTTGCCGGGCGCATTCCATGCGATTGTTGATAACGAGGCTCGTTTCGCTTCGGGCAAACAACTGCCCTGACGGCGCGAGCCGCTTCATAAACAAAATTCAGTTTTCGTGGGGCGGCCCGGAGCTTGAAGTCGAACGGGTGACTGGTCCGTTCGTCTTCGTCCGGGCTCGATGGAGGAGGTCGTTTCGCTTGACTGCTGAAACGCTCTGTCTGCATTGCCCAACGTGTTCAGACAACTTCTCGGCTTTGGTCCAGGGACCTTTAGCCGTTGGTCTAGTTCTTGACGTCGAACACGTCGCAACGCAGCGCGTCTACTCTTTTGGAGAACAAGTGAATTAGGAAAATGAACTATTTTTTCGAGGACCTAGAAAAAGGTCCAGTCGAGACTGGACCTCCCGGGAGCCGGGAGGCGAATCGAAGGGAAGTTGGACGTTAAACGGGAAATTGAAGCGGCCCCGAACCGAACTGAGCGCCGCCGTGAACTGTCAGAGTAACTTCATGACCGAGGCCGGCGCCGCATTCGCTTGCGCGAGAACGGAGATGCCGAGCTGCTGTTGGATCTGCGCACTCGCGAGCTCCGCGGATTCGTACGCGATGTCGGCATCCGCTATTCGAGACCGCGCCGAAACGACGTTCTCGTGCTGCACATCCAAGTTCGTCGAAGCGATGTTCAATCGACTCTGCATCGCACCGAAGCTCGCGCGAGCACCGGCGACTTTCATCAACGCATCGTCGAGCTCGGTGAGAAGACTTCGCGCTCCGTCTTGATCTTCGACCGAGAGGCCCGTGATCCCGAGGGTCGCCGCTCGAGTATCCGCTTCCATCTTGTAGCGGATCACGTCGTTCTCGCTTCCGCCCGAGCCGAGCTGGAACTCGTATTCTTCGTTTCCACCGGTTAAAAGCATCTTATTCCCGTATCGCGTGGTTTCCGCGATGCGGTCGAACTCTTTTCCGAGCTGTTGGAATTCGATGTCGATGAATCGTCGTTCTTCGTCGCCGACGGTATCGCTGGCCGCCTGGACCGCGAGCTCGCGCAATCGAACGAGGATGTTGTTTTGTTCGCTCAAGCCACCCTCGGCGACTTGAATGAGTCCGACGGCGCTCTCGGCATTTCGTTGCGCGGCTTTCAAGCTCTCGCCTTGGCCTCGCAAGTTCTCCGAGATCGCGAAGCCTGCGGCATCGTCACCCGGATCCACGAGTCGTGTCCCCGAAGCGAGAGCTCGGCTGGCGTGGGAGAACCTAGCTTGGCTTCTCCCGAGTTGTCTTTGCGCAGCCACGGAGGCCACGTTGGTCGAAATACGCAAACCCATAAAAGCGTCTCCCTTGGGATCACCAGGTTCCAGTCACGGAGTCCTGTGGTGGAGAGACGTAGCCCACAGACGTTTCAGCAGTCAGACTACTGATCGGTGCGGCGCGTCATAACTAGAGGGGTTTCTGACGCAGTACGTTAACTTGATGAGATCTTATCGGTTTACGGGTTCGCTCTGTCGCCTGAGCTGCAGGCAGAGGAAGAGGAGCGATTGCTCGTCTTTTCCTGAGACGTTCTGGAATTCGACTCCGACTCGCGCGCCGCGATCGTCGGGAATGAAGGTCTTCACTTTGCCGAACACTTCGACGGAACGGCCCGGAGTCCAGACGGTCCCGCTCAAGGCTTCGGTCTCACGCAACGGAGGAACTCCGGTCGCGGGCCAATGAAGGCGCATGCCTCCGGCGCTCAGGTCGACGATCGGGACATCCATTTTGATCGTGTTCGTTCCGATGCTCGCGAGCTTGAAGACGATGCGAGCGCCGTGAGGAACCGTCGCACGAAAGTTGTTTCGCCGTTGCAGCTTGCCGAGTTGGCCCGCGCGAGAAACTTCCCAGCGATCCTCGTTCACTTTCGTGAGCGTCGTCGCCAGGTGATATTGGCCCTCGTCGAGCGAGAACAAGAGCTCGACCGAAGCACCGACACGCGCGCCTCGCCCGTCGCCGCTCACGAGCTGAAGCGCGATTTCTGTCGAACGCACCTCGGTGACGTGACAAGAAACCGGAGGCTCGCCCATTACCCATGCGCTCAGCAAAACGGGACGCGCGGCGAGGTCGCCGAAAACGCGGTCGCGCTCTTTGTCGAAGGTGACGGTCTGAAATTCGAGGGGGTCGATGCTCATCGGGATCAGCCTAGCAAAGGCCCGCGCGAGAACAAGCGGTTTTAAAACTCGAGCAGAGCCGGCAAGCCGCCGACTTCCCCATGAGGCTTTTGCTCCAGTTTCTTCGTGACGGCCTGCATGCGCTTGTAAACTTTCAGCCCATGACGCCGCTTTTTCTCGTCGGCGAAAACTTGCGCCATCGAATTGATCACGCGCGGACGACGTGACCACTGCAGCAAGATCTTGGTGAATTCATGGGAGTCATCGGAGGCGGGACGTTCGCGCAACTCCGGCGTCGAGGCTTCTGGCTTTTCGTGATCGGGAGCGCGGCGCTGGCCGGAGATGAATTGCGCCAAGCGCTTGAGTCCGTCGCGCGTTTCTTGCTGGGCACCGCCACCTTCGCCACCGGCGTCGGATGCGGCGTCGGTTTTCACGACGGAGAGCTGGCGATGAACTCGCGCGGCGTCCTTCGACTCCTCCCCTTCAGGGGCGACGATCGTGAATTGCGGGGCGAGTGCGGCGACTTTCACCTGTACGACCTCCGTCGGACAGGATGCGCCCTCCCTCGTGCCAAGACCTAGACTCGGAGAAAAACCGTCTCGAGTCGAAACGGGTCGATCGCGAACTCAACTAAAAGAGACGAGCGAATTCGTCCGCATTCGAAACGCTCGCGAGACGCGTCTCGATTTCGCGCTCGGCCTGGCTACGAAGAAGCGATTTCGCCTCGGCCTTCATGCGATCGAGGCTCGTTCGGCGAGTGCGCCACGCCGAATTCGATCGCTCGGCTTCGATTTTCGCGACCAGTTCGTCGAGGCCGTCGCCACTCGTCGCCGTCGTCTTCAAAATGGGAATCGGAGTCGCCGACGCGCGAGGATCGAGATGCAAAGCCGCCTCGAGCTCGCGCACGAAGCCATCGGCCCCCGGTCGATCTCCTTTGTTCACGATGAAGAGATTCGCGATCTCGAGCAATCCGGCTTTCATCGCTTGGATCGAATCGCCCGATTCGGGAACGAGCGTGACCGCGACCCAGTCGGCGACGTTCATGATCTCGAGCTCCGTTTGCCCGACACCGACGGTCTCGAGCAAGACGACGTCGAAAGCCGCGACGTCGAACGCGCGGACCATCAAGTACGCCGAAGAGCTGAGTCCCCCGAGGCTCCCGCGCGATCCGAGCGAACGGATGAAGACGCCTTCGTCGGCGAAATGTTCGGTGTAGCGAATGCGATCACCGAGGATCGCTCCCTGCGTGAAGGGGCTCGAGGGGTCGACGGCGAGGACCCCCACGCGAAGCTTTTTCGCGCGCAAACGAGTGATCAGCTGACCAATCAAAGTCGATTTACCTGCCCCCGGAGGCCCGGTGACGCCCAAGCGGAAGGCCGCGGATGGCGGCCGCAAGAGGTCGGCGTGAGCCTTCAAACAGGCCGGTCCCTCGCGTTCGAGGGCCGTTAGAAGCTTCGCAAGTGCACGAAGATCCCCGGCTTTCGCTCGTTTCAGATAATCGCCCGTTTGGTCACTCATCGCTGTTGGAATCCTACGCGAGCTAACTCGCCGATTCAACGTAGGTTTTCGGCTCGCCCACGTGGGGTGTCAGGCGGCTCGACACTCGTGCCCGCAGGGCCTCGCACGGGATCTCTCGAAAACTCATGAGAATACCGTCTGTTACGTTTGGATCTCTACGGCTCGGTTCCTGCCTCTGTATCAGGTAGGGGAAATTGTTTTCCCCGTGTCCTGGAGGACAAATGGACCGCTCACGCTACTTCATCCTTCTCGCACTCGGCGTGCTTCTCGGAGCTTCGATCGAGTACATGAAAGACGTGGATCCGCAGACGGCGAAGATCGCGCGCTTGGCGCGCCTCGAGCACCTGATGGATGGCGGCAAAGTCGAATATCTCCCGATCTCGAAGCGCTCGGCTCTGAAAACGAAGACCATTCACGGTGAAGTCGCCGGTCTCGACGCGAGTCCCGCGGAGCCGAAATCCGAAACGGTCCTCACGCCCCCGAAAAAAGAAGACGACGCGAAGAAGAAAAAGGACGAGAAAAAGAAAAAAGACGACAAGAAAAAGAAGAAGAAAAAGACGATCAAGGGCAAAGGCGACGCGAAGCCCGAGGGCGACGATTCTTCTGACGACGACGGTGACGAATCCGCAGCGATGTCTCCGGCGACAGGCGGCGGTGGCCGCAGCGCGATCGGCGCGATCGACCCGAACAAAGATCCCGAGACGGTCGAAGAATGGGTCGCTTTCCTCATGGGCGCACCGGACTTCGAGAAAACCGCGAAATTCGTGAAGCTCTACCAAAACGGCGCGATCAAGCCCGAGATCTTTTACGAAGTCGTCGCCACGATGATCGAAGACGACCGCGAAAAAATGCGCGAGCTCGCAGTCAATGCCCTCGGATCGACGCCGAGCGTGTCGAGCTTCATGATGCTGTCCGATTTCATCGTCGCCGAGCCGGGAATCACGAAACCGAAGACTCAGGCGCTTTCGTACGCGAAATGGTACACGCGCCTCGAGTACTTGCAGTTCCTCGTCGGAGCCTTCAAGAGCGGAAACGCCGAGGCGAGCATGCAAGCCCTTCATCAAATCAACGTCGCGGTTTCGATCCATTACAAAGGTGGAGTGAGCACGGATCCGACGGAACAAGACACCACACCTCGCGCCCCGGCGTCGAACGTGCAACGCTACTTCGCTCCGGTCGCGGCAGCCGTACTGACTCTCAGCCAAACTTCGACCGTCCAGCGCGTCCGCGACGAAGCGGCCACGACGCTCGCGAATATCAACGGTTCGACCGGCGCTCAGGCGTCGATCGCTCCTTAAGCCTATCGAAGGAAGTGACACCGCGCCTCTCGTCGGCGCGGCGATGCTTCAATGCTTGAACTCCCCCACTGAGTAACGCTCAAATGAACGGATGAAACTTCGTCCGCTCGCGGTTCTTTTCTTCGCTCTTTTCCTTTCTGCCGAAGCCTCGGCCGCGATCCTCATTCCCACGGGCTTGACCGCTACCGATCGCATCGAGGCTCTGAAGATCATCGGCATGGGGACGAGCACGAAACTTCTCTCCGATCCTTATCCTCTCGGCGGCTACGACGGGCTCGAGCTCGGTCTCTCGTTCGAAAGTCTTCCCACCGACGATCTCGGTCGCCTCGGCAATAGGCTCGCGGCTCCTCAACAAGACGTCTCTTACCCCAAGCTGACGATCGGCAAGGGTCTCTACAACAATCTCGACATGTTCATCCAGTTCACGCCCTACACGCGCCAAGACGAGCTCTCGCAGTTCGGTGGCATCATGCGATGGGGATTTTACCAAGCGCAGTTCCAACCGCTCAGCGCTTCCATCCTTCTCCACATGAACAACGGCAACGTGGGCAACGCGCTCACGACTCGAACCTACGGAGTCGATCTCGTCGGCGGAATGAACGTCAGAAACGTCGCTTTGTTCGGAGGGGTCGGCTTCATCGAGTCGACGGGAACTTTCGCCGGCGGCGCCGCGGGCGTGACGTCCTCGGGAAGCATGGAAAGCGAATCGGTGACCGGCTATCACACCGTCTACGGAGCGAACATTCGAATCCTCGAAAAAGGATTCCTCGCGCTCCAAATCGATCGCTACTCGGTTCCGGTCTTCAGCGGAAAATTGGGTGTGAGATTCTGATGGCCTCGCTCAAGACCCTTCGTTCGGCTTCGCTTCTCGTCGCTTGGGCGACCGCTCTCGTCGTCACGCTTTCTCCGTCTAGATCTCTCGCACAGGCTGACGTTTCGCCGCGACTGAAACCAACGCCCGCGCCAGTCTCGCCGGCCCCCGCGCGACACGAGGAAAAGCCCGTCGAGCTCGGACGCACGAGTGAAGAAATCGAGCAGGCGGAGAAAAAATCCGATTACGATTTCTCGCTCGGCGAAAAAGATTTGAGCATCGGCTACGAGGGCGCACTTCTCGGAATCGCGATTCCGCTGAAGCACGGACCCTTCATTTCCTATCGCACGGACAACGTCGCGTACGAAGGCGCCTGGTTCGGTGGTTCGCTCTCTCTCGATACGTCGTTCTTCTCGATAGGATCAGTGAAGGAGAATCTCATCATCGCGCACCTTCGGCGCTTCGTGGGCAAGAGCACGTTCAACTGGATCATCGGACTCTCCCAGCAAACTTACGAAGCGAGCGTCGGCCAAGACATTCTCGTGAACACGACGGGCGCCCCGACGTCGGCCGATCTCATCAAAATTCGCACTCTCGGTTTGCAAGTCGGTCTCGGTAATCGCTGGCAAATGGCAAACGGTTTCATGTTCGGCGACGACTGGCTCGTCGTGAACGTTCCGTT
>JAZKJB010000157.1:8150-12801 GCA_040384505.1 Bdellovibrionota bacterium
GGCTCATTCCTGGGCCTCGCCGCCCTTGTCACTCCGTTCATGACCCTCGAATCGAGCGTGCCGATCTTGGATTACGTGAACAACCAGAACACCCGCGACCGCGTGAATGACGCCGTCAAAATCCTGCGCTACATCCCGACCTTCGCTCTCGCGAAAGTTCAGCTCGCTTATTCGTTTTGAGGGATAGCCCCGAAAATGCAAAAGAGCGAGTCGGGTATCCCGATCTCGCTCTCTATTAGAACTCGGACTCCCCTTCTCCGAAGGAGGTCCGAATGCCGAAACATCACCAAGTAAAGATGGTTCGACGTTCTAAGAGGAAGACTGAACGCGACCTTGGCCTGGTTCTACTAGTCCTCGAAATCGCGGCCCAACGTGTTCACCGGTCAAAGAAGAACGGAAAACAAAAGGGGATCCGCGATCATGGCTGGAGACGGGATTGGGTGCCCACCTACGCATTCAGGATTTCATCTTGTTGATGATCGCAGTCGAAGACTTCCCGTCCACGAACTGCAGGATCTTGACCGTTCCGCCGTAAGCCAACACCGTTTTCGCTTCAGGCAGCGTTTCCACGGTGTAATCCCCACCCTTGACGAAGACGTCGGGTTTCACGACTCCGATCAAATCCTCGGGCGTGCTCTCGCTGAACAACGTCACGTAGTCGACGCAACCGAGACCAGCGAGAATTTCCGCGCGGTCGCCTTCGTTTTGCAAAGGACGAGTCGGACCTTTGAGTTTCTTGACGCTGGAGTCGGCGTTCACGCCGACGACGAGAAGATCGCCTTGAGCGCGAGCCTCTTGGAGATACCTGACGTGACCGATGTGGAGGATGTCGAAGACGCCGTTGGTGAAGACGACTTTGCGACCGCTACGAACGGCCGCGAGCTCACGCGAGAGATCCGACCACGAGGCGAGAACTTTGCCCATCCGCGCCGCCGCCTTCAAGGACGGCGGTAGAGTTGGACACCCGTGAAGTACTTCGCGATGTCGCGGCGGATGCCGAACGACAAGAGCGGAAGTGTCACGAGGCCGGTCATCGTCGTGATCAGCGTGCGCCAGATCACTTGCAACGGATAGTAGGGCTTGCGCTGCTGAGCTTCGGTTCCGAGCTGCATCTCGAAGGCCCACTCACCGAGCGTCGCTCCGAAGAACGCGCGCGCCACCAACATGTACATTTGCATGACCGCGAGCGTGAGCATCGCGAGATGCGTGTGAGTCGCGCTGTCGGTACGGGCGTTGGTCAGCAAGCCGATCAAATTGATCTTCGTGATCGTGAGGATGCAAACGAGGAACACGGTCGCGATTCCAGCGACCACCATCGCATCGATGAAAGCCGCCGCGAAATTCACTGGGACCGGAATCAAACCTTCCGCGTTCGTCGCGATCTCGGGCTCTTGGGCTTTTCCCTTTTCCGCGTGCGGGAAAGCGCGAGCATAGCTCTCGTTCAATTTCTCGCGGTAAGGCGAAGGTGACATCGGAGCCGGAATCGTCGCGGACGTCGCCGTCGCCGACATTCCCGCGCGCGTCCCCGGAGCCGGAAGAACGCCCGTGATCGAAGAAGCGGGAGCCGACTGCGGCGCTCGCTCTTCTTTGCGACCGAGCGGTTGATAAATCTGGGGACGATCTTCTTGCGCCGACATCGGCGTCGCCGATCGTGAGCTCAAGCCGCTGCGAGTGAGATCTTGTTTGTCGTCGAGGAAATCGAGAGACGGCGGCAGTGACGCCATCAATTCGGAAATGCTTTGAGTCGCCGAGCGAGGTGCCGGCTCCGAAGTTCGCGGGCTATTCATCGAGCCCGTCGGGGAGTCGTCGTCACCGAAAAGCATCGAGCGAGGCGGAACCTCGGGAATCGAGCGCGACGTCGTTTCACGACCGAGCTGCGTGCCCTTGATCTCCGTCTTGATCTTCTCGGCTTTTTTATGGAAGCCAAGACCTTCGGTCAGAGGCTTGAACTCGAACTCTTCGAAGTCCGTCATCCCTACAACTCCCCTCTCAACGCATCAAATCAAGGTCATACTTTAGGATGCTGATGAGAGCGACGCAAGCCGTTTCAACTCGCAGAACTTGTTGACCCAGAGTCACCGTCGTCAGCCCAAACGATTGGAACGATTCGACTTCCTTTTCACTGAAGCCTCCTTCGCTCCCGACGAAGACGAAAACGTCTCGCGGTTTCTGCTCAGCGATGCGCGCCACACCATCCTTGGCACCAAGGCGCGCATCGCCCTCATACGCAAAGAGACCCGCGGCACCCTCGAGCCGGTTAAAAGTCGAGAGGAGCTCGGCCAGCTCCAATGGCTTCGAGATGGTCATCAATTCTCCGCGGCCCGACTGCTGAGTCGCACTTTGGAGGATCTTTTGGAATCTCGGGAGTTTCTTGTCCCAGACGTCGGTCTGGGTGCGGATGAAACTGAACTCCGAGAAGAAAGGGTGGATCGTCTTCACGCCGAGCTCGACGGCTTTCTCCGCGACCGCCTCGAAGACGGGAAAGCGCGGAATGGAAATCGCGAGATGAATGTGCGGACGAGCGAGCTCGGGAATCGCGCGGGTTTCGAGGATGCGCGCACGCGACTCTCGCTTCGACTCGCTCACGATCTCGACGAGATGCGCGCCGACGCCTTCGACGATGACTTCGAACTTCGAGCCGAGGTGCATACGGCAGACGTCTCGGATGTGATGAAGCGTATCGTCCGTCAGCGAGACTTCGTCGCCTTGGACGGATTCGCGCGGAATCCAATACCGTCTCATCGCGCGTTCTCGATCGGCTTCTCGAGGAGGGCCGCCGACCACTCACCGTCGACTCTCTTCGCTAGAAGCTTCAGGCCGGTGTCCTTCGTGAAGCCCGCGTAGAATTCGCTCTCGCGATCGGTCAAGACCCCGGAGAGGATCATGCGCCCACCGGGCTTCAACGTCCGATTCAATTCATGTCGCAAGACCGTAAGCACGCCATCGATGATGTTGGCGATGACGATGTCGTATTGGTCGCGAATGTCTTCGAGGTTCGCATCGGGAATCTCGATATCGTGAGTTTCATTGCGCTCTAGATTTTCTCGAGCCGTACGCCGGGCTTCCGGATCGTTGTCGATTCCGACGACCTTCGTGGCACCGAGACGACGCGCGACGAGCGCGAGAATCCCCGTCCCCGTTCCGACGTCGAGAACCGATCGAAGCGGCGTCTTGCGCGAAAGCTCTTCGATGACGAAGCCGGCCGCGAGGCGAGTCGTTTCGTGAGTGCCGGTCCCGAAGGCCATACCCGGCTCGACGAAGATGATCTTCCATGGCGCATCGATTTCCGGTGGCGGCTTCAGCCAAGCCGGAACGACCCAGAAAGGATTTGCAAACAAGAAGGGTTTAAAGCCCTTCTTCCACTCTTCGAGCCAATCTTTGTTCTCTTCGCTCGAAAGCTCGAAGCGAGTCTCGGGAAACGCACCTTGCAGCTGCAACAAAGCATTTTCGTTCGGAGTCGATTCGAAAAAGACGCTCACGTCGAGCAGCGGAGTCTCGGTGACGTCGGGATCGTAACGAAGATCGGCCTGATGGAATTTGAGATCTTCCGCGATGCCCGCGGCGCCCGCCTCGAAAGCGGCGCTCGTGAATTCGTCTTCGTGCTGACGCAAAAGACCGCTCACCTTCAAACGAAAGTAGCGGCCTTGTGTCTGATCTGCCACGTGGTTCTCTCCCGAGGGCTCCTCGAGAGAGAAAGAGGATTAGTAAAAATCGCTCTCGAGTTGTTCGAGGCGCAACATATCAGGCGCGTGAGCGACCGGGAAAGGCTTTTTCACCAGGGGTGGCGATGAACGCACGGGCTCTTCGAGCTCCTCGGTCTCGGCCGACGTCGGCGGAGTCGAGGGCACGATCGGCTGACGCTCGGGCTGCGGTGCCGCCGCCGGAACGACGGGCGCAGGCTGATTCAAAGACGGATCAAGCGATCGATTCGGGAGCTCGACCGGAGGAAGCGGAAGCTCGGCCTTCGCGGTCTTCGGAGCCGGAGCTCGAACGCGCTTCTTCGCTGGCGCATCGTTCGTCACCGACGCGAGATCGACTCGGTCGCCGATCATCACCGCCTCGAACTCCACGGTCGGGCGTTCGTCGTCGCCGAGCTCGGACTGCAACCGTCCGACGGCGATGTTCTTCTCGACGTGGATGATCTGCAACTTCCCGATCGGAATGTTGAGCGTCGCTTGCTGCTTGTTCTGAATGGGATCGTGCACGGGCACCGGTCTGACCACGTTGATGAACGAGCCCTTCTTCAATCCGAGCTCGGGTCCCGCGTTGATATAGAAATCATGCGTGACCTCCTCCTCGGGATCGAGAGGGAGCGAGCGACGAACATCGAAGATCGTCGGCGCGTTCATATAGTTCTGCGCTTGCGCTTTAGACGTCCCGATCGCGTTGGCGACGAGAACGAGAGCGAAGACGAGAACACACTGGCGGATGGTGCCGGAGCACATGGCCACATGGCCACGAACCGTCGACAGGTACATGAAAACTGTCCTTCCTTGGCGGGTGCACCATCCTAGAGCCCCCTTCGCATGGAAAACCGTACTGGTATGGATCGGATCGGAGGAACTCTGGCGCAGCTTGAGACATCGAGACGGGTTCTAGACCCGACCACGGTCGGGAAAAGAGCGGGTCAGCGGTCAGGAACGGCAACGGC
>JAZKJB010000157.1:12901-16470 GCA_040384505.1 Bdellovibrionota bacterium
CCGCCAACCGTTCCTACCCTCTTGAAAAGGGTGCATTTCGACATTACCAAAACCCGTAAAGCGCTTGCCGCGCTCGGTTTTCGGGCTTACCCCTTGCACCAAATCGACATACCGCCGACCGATCGGCGCCTGAGGAGCCAAAGTGCACACGACCACTCGACTCGTAAAAGGCCTCCTCCTCTCCGTGATCCTGAGCTTCGTCGCTGTAGGCTCAGTCGCGAATGGGGCCGACAGCTGCCGCGCCGTCTTCAATCCGGCCGCTCGCGAAACGCTTCGGTTCTCGGCGATCCGCCCGGTTTCTTCAGCGAGCGTCCAGAAACGTGCGCTCGATACCGTTCGCGAGATCAAGATCCTCCAGTACAACGTGGAAAACCTCTTCATGACCGTCGGAAAACACGAGCGCGTCCCCGAAGGGTTCAGACGTGTGACCGATTCCGAAATCAAACCTGCTCACGAGCTCGAAGGCATCGCGAAACCGATGCGCGAGTTCGATCCCGACCTCATGGTCATGCAGGAAATCGAAAGCGTCGACTCGCTCGCGCGCTTCAACAAAGATTATCTCGGCGGAAAGTATCGGCCCCTCCTCGTCAAAGGGAACGACGAACGCGGAATCAACATCGGCTTCTACGTGAAGCAAGATCTTCCCCTCGACATCACGATCGAGTCGCACAAGAACACGCAGTGGACCGATCCCACGAGCGGCCGCACGCAGAATCTCTTCTCTCGCGACGTCCCGGCCGTGATGATTCGCCGCCAAGGTGAAGTCGGTGCGCCGCTGTTGATCGTCTTGGGTAATCACGCGAAATCGAAGCGCGACCGCGACGGCGATCCGCTGTCGGAACGCTTGCGTGCCGCTCAATACCAAGGCGTCGGCAAGATCATCGACGGCTACCGCGCGAAGTACGGCAAAGACGTCGCGATCGTGATGGCCGGCGATTTCAATACGGACGTCAGAACTTCGGCTTCGGTGAAGCCGGTCCGCGATCGCATGGTCGACGCGTTCGACGTGAAGGGCCTGCAAGGGCCGGCTCGTGTCACGCACACGTACCATCCGAATGGTGGCAAAGCTGAATACAACCAGATCGACGCGATCTTCGTGAGCCCGAGCCTCTCGCGCTCGATCGTCGCCGCCGGCGTGTACCGCTACAAAGATGCGAGCGGCCGCGAGAAACCACTTCCGAGAACCTACGACGAACGCGGCACGAACCCCTCGGATCACTTCCCCGTCATGGTGAAGGTCAGCACGGAAAAAATCTTCCCCGAAGCTCACGGAAGTCAGCGACCGGCACCGGCCCCCGCTCCCCGCCCTCGCGTCGCTTCGGGCTTCTGAAGTCGAGTTCCGCGCAACGCGCGGTATCGCTCCTTCCCCATCGCCGGGATCTCTTCGAACATCGAAGGATCCTGGAGGGGAAATGAAACACGTCATCGTCTTCGTTTACGTCATGCTCGCTGCTCCGCTCTCGTTCGCCTCACCCTCGTGGCAGAGCCAGATCGTCGGCGCACCCCTCGCCTGGAACGAAGGCCTCACGGGGCGCGGAGTGACGATCGCGATCATCGACTCGGGTCTCGATCTCACCGAGACGCGCGCGGCGCGAACCGTTTTCAAGAATTCTGCCGATCCCATCAACGGACGAGACGACGACGGGAACGGTCTCGTCGACGATCATTCGGGATGGAACTTCCAAGACCACGACAACGACGTTGGAACCGATTCGACCCATGGGACCCGTCTCGCGGCCTTGGTGATCGACCGTGAAGCCGGCATTGCGCCGGAGGCGACGATCCTTCCGCTCAAGTTTCTCGGACCCAACGGCGGTTACGTCGAGCATGCGGTAGAAGCGATGACGTACGCCGTTCGCATGAACGCCGAAGTCGTCGTTCTGCCATGGGGATCGGAGAGGCACTTCCAAATAGTTTACGAGAAGATGAAAGAGCTCAGCGATGCCGGAATTCTCATGATCACGGCCGCCGGAAACAGTGGCAACGATATCAACGGCTTTCCCGAGTACCCGGCCGCTTACGGACTGAAGACATTGATCACCGTCGGCGCATCGACGAGAGACGATAGGCTTGCGGCATTTTCGAACTCCGGAATGCTCGTGGATATTGCCGCACCCGGAAGCGGAATCGAGCTCGAGACGAAGAATGGCCGCACATCGCTCGATGGTACGTCCTACGCGACGTCACTCGTCGCCGGAGCCGCTGCTTTGATTTATGAAAAATTCCCGGGACTCACGGCGGTCGAAGTAAAGGCAAGACTATTGAAATCGGCCGATCCGATTTCGGCCCACATTGCGGGCGAGCGCTTGAACGTTTACAAGGCGCTTCGCTAGGCCGAAGGTGACTCGAGCAAGTCGCCTTTAGAATCTCTTCTTCCAAACGTCTTCTTTGAAACCGACCATTCCGAAGTTTGAGCCGAGCACGAATGGGCGCTTCACGAGTTTCCCGTTTTTCGCGAGAAGCTCGATCGCTTCCGTCGCCGTCATTCCGGCTTTCAATTTCGAAGACACGTCGAGCTCGCGATAAAGCTGCCCCGACGTATTGAAGAGATTCTTGAACGTGCCGCCGTCGGCTTCGAGATGCGCGAGCATGGTTTTCAGCTCGGCTTTTGACGGCGGCTCATCGACGATCGGAAGTTTTTCGTACTTCACTTTACGAGAGTCGAGAAACTTCAGCGCTTTTTGACAAGTGCTGCAGCCTTTGTATTCGTAGACCTTTATCGCCATCGAAAGACTCCCGAAAAAGAAAAACCACCTCGCGGTGGTCTTTCTTAATTCGATTCTTCCGTCGTGTCAGTCGGAGTTCAGGCGCCGACTTCGGGTCCCGGCTTGTTGCCGTCCGGGAGCTTGATCGCGACGCCCCAATCGGCGGCTTGCGACTTGATCGACGACTTCGGGTTCGCGACGACGCGGCTCTGGAGCTTCGCGAAGATCGGTTCGCGGATCGCGAGATTGTTGTCTTGAAGGACGATCTGGCGAGCGATGCGCTTTTCGATATTGATGACGACCGGAGCTTTGAGGTTCGCCGTCATCTGGGTCGCATCGTCAGGGATCGTGATGATCGAGAACGAGCGGATTTTCTCCATTTTCTGGAGGCCGAGGCTCTCGAGATCGTGTTTGGTCAGTGCGATTTGATAGGTCTGCGAGAAAAGCTCGGGTTCGAGCACGGGGAACGCGATCTGGGCGACCTCGCAGCTCTGCAGCCATGCGAAGATCTCGTCATTCGGATCGTCGAGCAGAACGAAACGACGAAGATCGCTGAAACCCAGAATACCTTCCGGGAATTCGATCACGTCCTCGCTTTGCAGCTGAACGGCTCCGAATCTCGACGTTTGAATGACCATTCACACTCCCACTTCGCATTGACGCTTATCTGGGCTCAAGGTCGAGGATGCCCACAAGAATAAGACACAGCAAGTTATTAAATCGGTGAAAGCCCGCTGCACTTTTCCCAAAAAACCATTGGGTTCGAGAACCTAGTGGAACTGGCCTTCAGTCTTAAGCGTAAGTTTCAGCAATTCCGCTCGGCAAGGGAAATATCTGAATGATTTCGTAACGCAAAGGGGCGAA
>JAZKJB010000157.1:16570-29924 GCA_040384505.1 Bdellovibrionota bacterium
GGAAGTCTGCAGTTAAGACTTGAGGAGCTTCGCGACCGCGCGAGTCGTTTCAGAAGTCGCTTTTGTCGACTCTTGGTTCTGGCTCTGGATCGCCAGATAGACTTCTTCGCGATGGATCTTGGTGTCTTTAGGAGCTTCGATCCCGAGTCGGACCTGCTTGCCCTTGATTTGGACGACGCGGATCTTGATGTGATCGTCGATCGCGATACTTTCGCCCAGCTTGCGGGTCAGAACCAACATTTCGAAATCTCCTTCAACATCCTGGTCAAAGAGAGAGCGTGGCTTCCGCTTCGTTCGTGAAATGGGTGCGCGAGAGAGGGGCGCTATCCATTGCGCGTACAGAGCGGAACGCTCTTCGTGTCAGCTTTTACGGCTGAATTTGAACGGAACTGTAGCTATTCTTTTTATCTGAGGAAGTCAAGCAGGCTAGGCTGGATCAGTTTGCCTGAAGTTTGAAGAGACGCTTTGAGAGTACTCTCAGTTTTGTTTATGTCGCTCACGAGTTCGAACGTGTCCGCGTCTTCGAGATTCGACTGCAGCGTCTTCGCGTCGACCTGGCCTTTTTGCAGGGACTCCATCGCACTGGTCAATGTTTGAGCGCGTGCACCTAGCGTCGAACGCGCGATGACGACCTGGGCGAGAGCCTCGTCGATGTGGTCTAGTGATTCCTGCACCGATTGCTTGTCGTTCGCACGCAACGCGATCTCGAGATCTGACAGGACCTTAAATACGTTCGTCCCCTTCGTCTTCCACGATTCGCCGAGATTGTTAGGCTCTTCGCCGTCGGCGGATTTCATCTCCGCCGCTGCTTCATTCGGCGTCGAAAAGCGCGATGCTGGCGCGCGAATTTTCGCGGGACGAACCGCGGGATCATTGCCGTGCGTTGGTTGCGGATCGACTTTCGGGTCGCGATTTTCACCAGGTGTCGGCGGAGTCGTACCCGACGGAGTCTGGACAGATTTACCCAGGAAGATGCGATCGCCCGGCATGTTCATCGCAACTTGGGCTTCTTTGTTGATCGTGATCTTCATCTCGCCCGAGTCGCCCTTGTAATTCCCGTTCGCATCGAACGGAGGGCGTGTCGTGCGGAAGCCGCCGAACAAGAAGCGATCGCCCTGCTTGCGATTGCCGACTTGCACGGACTGCGCGAAGAGCTGTTCCACCTCGGTCGCGGCGACTTGTCTCGTGCTCTCGCTCGCGCTCGCGTCGTTCGACTGCGAGATCGCGAGCTCTTTGGCACGCATGAAAACTTCCGCCAGTTCTCCGAGAGATTGATCGGAGTACTCGAGGAAGTTCTTCGCTTGGCCGACGCTCTTGAGGAATTGTTTTCCGGCTTCGATCTCGGTGCGCGTTTGCAGGACGCGAGTCGCCGCGAGCGGATCGTCCGACGGTTTCGTCAGCTTCTTCTGCGTCGCCGCTTGGTTCTGCAGCTCGGCCATGTCCGTCCGGTTTTTACCCAGAGTGGCGTTGACCTGATCGAAGTTCATTTTATCCGCTATACGCATCGGTCACTCACATCCGCTTCAAATTCAGCACGGTATCGAACATTTCGTCCGCCGTGCGAATGAGGCGTGCCGAAGCATCGAAGCCTTTTTGATACTCGATCAGTCTCGTCGTTTCCTCGTCGAGGCTGACGCCGCTGATACTCTCTCGAATGTTCTTCAGCTGATTGACGATGTTCTTCTGCGAATCCTGCTCGGTCGTGGTTCGACGAGTTTGGATGCCGACTTCGCCGACCATCGAGTTGTAATACTCGTCGAGCGTCGCCTTGTTGTCGCCGATCACACCCTCGAACTGGAGTTTCGAGATCGCGTTCGCGACGCGGTTGTCGCCGGGCGCGTCTCGTTGCGCGGCCGACGCGATCTTGCCGACGTCTTTCGCGATCGCTTCGTTGAGTTTCAAGTTCGCGGAAGCGCCCTTCAGCTCCTTCGGAAGCTCGAAGAACGTGGCGCCTTGTTTGTTGTAAACGTCGAAACCGCGTTGATGGAGCTCGTTCACGGTCGAACCCAACGTATAGGCCATGTTGTCGACTTGATCGAGGAGTCCGTTGATCGTCTTGTCGCGAACCTCGAGAAGTCCGCCGAGTGAGCCGCCGTTGAGCTGATCGGTGACCCTGATCGCCGTCGAGCGCTCGGAGTTATGATAGAAGACGTCGAAGTTGCCTTCGCCCTTCGCGCCTTCGGCCGGAGTCGACTTCACGTCGAGTCTCTTCGCTTCGTTGCCGGTCACGAGAAGCGCGTTCTGGCCCGCGGTGACCGTGACGTTCCCGTCGGCGCCTTCGGCCCAGCGAATGTTGATCTTCTGGCCGAGCTGCTTGATCAAGAGATCGCGGCGATCGCGCTCGTCGTTCGCGGGCGCTCCACTCGCTTCGACCATCTGCACTTTTTCGTTCAGGCTCGCGAGCTCTTTGGTGATCTCGTTCACCTGATCGACTTGCACGGCGACTTGCTGATCGAGATCGCGCTGGATCTCGGTCAGCTGCTTGTTTACGCGCGCGAAGTCTTGGGTCATGTGGTCGGCGGTTTCTTTGACTTGCGTCCGGGTCGCGAGCGATTCCGGATTGTTCGCGAACTCGCGGAACGAGTTGAAGAAGTCCGTCGAGAACTGGTTGAGGCCCTTGTTCATCTGCTCGTTGTAGACTTGCTCGACACGAGTCATCGCGTCGGCTTTGCCTTCGAGGTAACCGAGGTTCGCCTGTTCCTTTTGGATTTGCTTCTCGAGATAGGGATTGTTCGTGCGAGTGATCGCCGCGGACTTCGCGCCCGTGCCAATGCGAAGCTTGCCCATGCCAAGGGGTTCCGCCGTCTGGAGCTCGACGCGTTGGCGCGAGTATCCTTCCGTGCTCTTGTTGGCGATGTTATGACCGGTCGTCTGCAGCGCTGTCTGACTGTTCATCATCGAGCGCTTGCCGACGTCCATCATCCCATGGATCTTCGACAAGTTCGGCCTCCTGGCCTGTTAAGTCGAGCCTCCAGCTCGACCCTTCTACTCACACTTCTCTGCTGACCAATCGTGGATCCGACTTCTGATCCGCCATCTGGCCTTTGTTTCCATAAACCGGCTTCGGCTTCAACGTCTCGCGGATCGAGTCCATCGCTCCGTTGATGTTGCTGAGGGCCGCTTGCACGAGCTCTTCGTTCTGCTTGTTCACTTCGCTCACGCGACGGACGAGGAGCTCGAGCACCGAGTGCATGTTGCGAAGGCGATCTTGCCACTCGGACTTCGCGTGTGTCGCGATGTCGAGTAGGCGCGGGTTCTCGATGTCGGCGCCGACGCTTTGAGCGAGATCGCGCGCACACTTCATGCGGTGATTCTCGAGCGAGCGGATGCGGACGAGCATCGCGTCTTTCGACTTGTTGTTCTCGTTGAGATCTTCGAGCTTCGACGCGACGAGAATTTCCTTCTCGCGGCGGACGACGTCGAGGAGCGCGCGATAGACCTTCACGAGGTTATCGAGGCAGTCCGTGAGATCGATGTAGAGCTGTTCGTTTTGGGTCGACATATCCATCCTTGAGATTCATTCGCCTCCGTCAGTGGAAGCGATCGAAGAGTCGAACGAGTTTACTCGGGCATCTTCGAGTGTTCGTCGAGGAGTCGCTCGGCGACTTTCTCGGCGTTCACTTTGTATTGGCCTTTGTCGATCATCGCTTGAAGACGCGCGACTTTCGCTTCGTCGACTGCGGGACCCGCGGTCGCGATCTCTTTCGCGCGTTTGATGTCTTGAGCGCGGCTCGAAAGTTCGACTTTCGAGGACGACGCGAGATCCGCGGTCGAAACGCCTTTGGCCGACTTCGTGTCGGCAGCGCCAGACGCCTTCGCGGCTTTCGCGGTTTCCGCGGTACCCACCGGGTTCGCGTTCGGGGAAATTTTCGGAGTCACTTTCATCTGCACCCTCCATGGAGCGGCTTCTTAAACTGTATCATATCGAGACGGCGGCGTTCCAACATTCTCTCGTGATCACCTGGGTTTCCGGCAGCCCGGAGCCTAGCCCAGGAAAATTCTGCCGTCATTCCGCGCCACCCGTCGGCTGGCGTCCGCCAGGTTGATTGAGATTCCATAAAAACGATTTGGACTCTGGCGAAAGGACCCCGAGGGTTTGGCCCTTGGCGATCTTTTCACCGACCTTGGTCTCGGCGCTCGTCACCCCGTCGAAAACGAGAGTCGAGCGAAGGCCTTCGCCGTGCTGGAGCGTGACCGCTTGTTTTCCGCCTTCGAGCTTCGTCGCCTGCAGAACGGTCGCGTCCCACGGCGCTTGGATCTTGGCCGGAGCACCGGTCTCCGATGGTTTCACTTCGATTTGCAAAGGCACTTGTCCGTTGGGACCGGCGCTCGCGCCCGTCGAAGAGCTCTGATGATTCACGCGTGCGACACTCACGACGTCGCGATCGGTGAGGGCGACAGGGCCTTGCTTCTTCAGACCTTGAGCCGCGCCCTGTCCGAAGTAGCGCTCCATGATTTGATCGTAAATCATGTTCGAGAGGCCGATGCCGCCCTTTTCGCCCCACGCATCGACGTATTGTTCGTCGAGTTGGCTTCGATAAATGTTCTCGGCCATCGACGGCTCGTTCGTCGGAGTGACCGTCGAGCGCATCGCTTTGAACATCTCGCGGAGGAATTGTTTTTCGTAGAGCTTCGCGACTTCGTCGACTTTGCCGTTACGTTGCGGCTCGAGCTCGCGCGCATCGGACTTGGCGATCTGCTCGTGACCGGCGGATGCCCGCTCACGACTGACTCCACCTGCTGCGCCGATACGGTTGATGCTCAAAGGAACTCCGATAAACAAAAATTGCTTAATCAACTTTTATTCGGAGCGAAGCGAAAAGACAAAACTCGAATCGGGAATTCTTGAATCCGGCTTCCTGTAGTGAATCCTCGTATACCGGTTAACTCGTATACTCGGATCCCCGAAGTGGCCTTAAGAAAAATGGAGAGGTAGGTCAGAGAATCGTCGGGCATCCTGCCCTTTTACAGTTCAGCTAAAGTGTTTGCCAATCCTGGCGAACGACCTCAACTCCGATTTCCTGCTCGAAATGGTCTGCGTTCTTGAACCAATCCTTGGTTGTCGAACTCTGACCCACCGTCCCCCGTGGGATGAACGCATCCATGTGTTCACCCGCACCCAATTCTATTTTATGTCCTTTCGTTTCACTCCGAAACACTTTTCACAAAATTTCGAGCTCGCCCTGGAGCGCGCCCGCCGCTTTGATGTTCTGAAGAATCGTAATCAGGTCTTTAGGAGAGACGCCGAGCGAGTTCATCGCTTTGACGAGATCCCCTACGCTAGTACCTGTGTCTAGGACCGCGACCCGGTCGGCGTCTTGGTTTTTTCCCTTCGCCGAAGCACCCGCGACCCGCAAGGTGAGATCGCCGTGCGAGATCGCAACCTTCGAGATTCGCACGTTTTCTCCGATAACGACCGTCCCCGTTTTCTCGTTCACGATGACACGTGCACGAGAGTCGGGAGTCACCTCGAGGGCCTCGATCGAAGCGAGAAGCTCGACCGCTTTTCCTTCGTAGGCGAACGGAACGACGATGTCGACCGTACCTGCATCCTTCGCAGTCGCGTACTTCCCGGAGAGGTCCAGGTTGATTCGCTTCGCGAGTCGAGCAGCCGTCGTAAAGTCGGGGTTGTGGAGCGTGAGACGGAACATTTTTCTAGACGTGAAGTCTTCCGCGACGTCTCGTTCGATCATCGCACCGTTCGGCAGACGACCGACGGTCGTGTGCGAATCCGCACCTGCGCCCACGAGCAGCGGTCCTTGTGCGACGGCGTAGATCTGTTGATCGGCCGCACGCAGAGGCGTTTGCAGGAGCGTGCCCCCGAGGAGAGACGTCGCATCGCCGATCGCGCTCACGGTGATGTCGAGCTTGTTTCCTGCGCGAGCGAACGGAGGAAGATTCGCCGTGATGATGACGGCCGCGACGTTCTTCGACGCGACTTCCTTTTCTTCCAACTTGATTCCGAGCTTGTCGAACATGCGCGCGACGGATTTGTTCGTGAATTCGTTTTTACTGTCGCCGGTGCCTTTCAAGCCCACGACGATGCCGTAGCCGAGCAGCTGGTTGTCTCGTACGCCTCTGACGTTCGCGATGTCTTTCACGCGAGCGGCGTGCGCCTTGATGCCGATGCCGAGAGCCAGCGCGAAGAGAACGAGTTGCATCAGGATGAATTTCTTAAGCGTCATAGCGATGCTCCTTTACGCGAGCTCACGATGTCGAATTGCGGATCGAGGAGCTTCGTCGAATCCATCCCCGAGTCGTCGAAATCTTCGGGGCGCACGACGCCGGTCACGATCACCTTGTATTCGCGCTTGCCGATCATGAATGGCTGCATTCCGCGCACGCGGTAACTGCCGTCTTTCAACTGTTCGACGATGCGAGTGGGAACGGATTGAACCGCGAACGGAACTTCGCCGGGATTGAGTGTCGCTTGTTTGGTTCCTTGTTGAGCGCCGTCCGCACCCTGCGCGCTCGGATCCGCAGGCTTCTCACCTTGTGCTTGATCCTTCGCACCTGCCTCTTTGTTTTGAGCGTTCGCTTGGCCTTGCGCCGGAGCTGAGCTCGTCGAAGCCAAACCACGTGATCCCTCGAGACGCTCGAGAAGTTTCGAGATCACCTTCGTCTTCGTCTGAAGTTGCGACTTCGCACCGCCTTCGATCTTCACGTTCAAGAGATCTCCGACCATGCGCATTTGGTTCTGAGCGAAGAGATAGGCGCCTTGGCCTTCCATCACCCAGAGCGAGCCGGCTTCGGGGCGGACGTCGGCCTCTTCTTCGAAGCGCTCACGGTTCATACGTCGATATTGTTTGTCCACGCTCGCGGGCGAGCGAAGATTCTCTTGGTCGGAAAAGCGCGGAGTGGTGACGGATTTCACGCCGTCCTCTTTTCCGCGGATGAAATTCCGGAGCGTCGAGCAGCCGGAAGTCACGGTCGCGACGAAAAGCAGCAGTATGAAAGTGGAGATGGAGTTCTTAATCATTGGACCTCAACCATGCCTTTCGAGCGGAGCAGGCCCGAAATCGTTTTCTGTGTGCGAGGGATCTTCACGCGAATGAGATCGCCGACGTATCCAGAGTTCTGGGCGACGCCGTCGATCATGATCTGCCACTCTTCGCTTCCGGCCGTGACCTTCACGGTGTCGCCGTACTTGATCGCGAGCTCGCGGCGGGCCGAAGCTTTCCAGACGATCTGCCCGGCTGCGATTTGGCGCGCGGCCACGGACGAGCCGAGCTCGGCCTCCGAGATCGGAGTGTCGTTCGTATAGGTGACGTCTTTCTTCTGGATGACGATGTCTTCGGCCTGGATCTTCTCCCCGATCGAGATCGCGCGAGCGGCGACGGGAACGGGCCGAAGAACGTTGATCGAGCCGCTGATCCAGTAAGTTCTCTTCGCCCCGGACGCTTGAGTCACTTCGACCGGGAGCGAGAAGCTTCCGCGGGGAACGTCGGCACCGAAGCGGATTTGCCATTCGGTATCCGCACCCAAGACGGAGCCGATCGTCGGCGTGTTCAAATTGGAAATTTGAAATTCGCATTCCGCGCAAAGGCCCTTTAGGCCTTTCTTCAGCGCGTCTTCGATCGCGGCCGCGTCGAGACGAAGGCGTTTCTTCGAAACGGAGACGTGCGATGGAATACGGAGCTCGAACTTCTCGCCGGTTTCCTTCTCGATCGTCTCGAGCGACGGCTTGAAGACGTCGGCAAGGCCGGTATCGGTGAACGTGCGGGATTCGCCGGGTTTCGGCGCATCGGCGAGACGAATGGCGCTCAAACGCTCGCGCGCCGTACGACTCATGCCGTGGCTCGTGACGAGGTCGCCCAGCGTCACGTCCGTGCGCGCTTCTTCGATCTCGACGACCGCCCGTACCGTGACGAGCGACGACTTCGCCGCCACTGCAGGCGCGAGTGGCGAGAGCGAGAGAGCCAGAAGTGCGGCGAAGAAAAGTTTCATTCTCACTTCAACTTTCATCAACGGAGCTGGTTCATGTACTGAAGCATTTGATCCGAGGCCTGGATGACTTTGGAGTTCGTCTCGTACGAACGCTGAGCCGTGATCATGTTCACCATCTCGTCGACGATGTTCACGTTCGAGCCTTCGAGCTGCTGCGAGGCGATCTGGCCGAAGCCGTTCAAGCCCGGTTGGCCTTGCTGCGGAAGTCCGCTCGCGGCCGACGGAACGAAGACGTTCTTGCCGAGAGCTTTCAAACCCGCCGGGTTCACGAAGTTCACGAGCTCGAGCTGACCGATGTTCTGTGGATCGCGATTGTTACCGATGATCACGGACACCTGACCCGACGGCGCGATGTCGATCGCGGTCGCGTTCGGCGGAATGACGATCTCGGGCTGGAGCGCGTTTCCGTTCTTGTCGACGATTCGCCCCGAGGGATCTTTCTTGAAAGACCCGTCACGCGTGTAACCGATCTGTCCATCGGACAGCTGCACCGGGAAGAAACCGGCCCCTTCGATCATCATGTCGAGAGCGTTCTTGGTCGTCTTCGCTGAGCCGAGCTCGAATTCTTTTTGCGTACCCGCGGTACGAACACCGAGGCCGGTTTGAACGCCGGTCGGAGAAACGGCGTTGAGGCCGCTGGCGGCTCCCGGCTCTTTCTGCGTCTGATACATGAGGTCTTCGAATTCCGCGCGGGATCTCTTGAAGCCCGTCGTGGAGACGTTCGCCAAGTTGTTGGCGATGACGTCCATGTTCGTCTGCTGCGCTTGCATTCCCGTTGCTGCGGTCGTGAGCGACTTGATCATTCGTTACCCCTCTATCACTTCAGTTTCGGAACGTCGTTGACGACCTTGCCGGCCATCGAGTCATAAGCTTGGATCGCGCGCTGCGTACTCTCGAAGGTTCGCGTCGCCGAAATCATGTCCGTCATCTCCCGCACGATGTTCACGTTGGAACCTTCGAGCGAGCCCTGGGAAACTTTCGCTTCGGTCGCGATCGAGCGCTGCGCATCCATGTTCTCCTTGAGCGAGAACATGTTCTGGCCGACTTTTTTCAGCGCGTCTTTATTCGCGACGTTCACGATCGAGAGACGACCTACGCTTTGGTCCCCGTCGAAGATCTCGCCATTCGAAGCGATGTTCACGTTCGCGCTCTGGAGTCGAATCTCACGTCCCGCGGCCGGCGAATCGAGCCCGCCGTCACGAAGGATCGGGAAGCCTGCTTTCGTCACGAGACGACCTTCCGAATCGACTGAGAACGAACCGACTCGCGTGAGCCGCACGCCCTCCGGTGTTCCGACTTCGAAGAACCCGTCGGATTCCAGCGCCACGTCGAGTTTGTTCCCCGTTTGCTTGATCGTTCCTTGCGAGAAATCGGTGTGGGTCCCGGCGACGTCGACGTAAGACTTGTCGCCACCTTGAGTGTCGTAGAAAGATTCGATCGAAGCCGGCACACGCGGCACGGTGATCGTGGTTTGTTCTTTTTCGTAGGCCGTCAGATATTCTTTGAAAACCTGCGCATCCCGTTTGAAGCCGGGCGTGTTGGCGTTGGCCAAGTTGTTGGCGATGGTGTCGAGCTTCTGCGATTGCGCCACCGCTCCGCTGACTGCCGTGAAAATGCCTTTGCTCATGCCCCGCCCTTCGTGAAGTCCAGTCCGGTGTTCCCGGTTCCCCGAGACTTCCCCAACTGTCGAAACAGCAATCGCAGTGCCATGCGTTTCAGCGCTCGCGCTCCTCCGAGACCAACGACCGGAATCGGCACGCCTCGTCGAATTGGACTCTAGCTCGCGCGGATTTTTCCGAGGGAGCTCTCGTTGCGCGGTCGATCGCCTGGACTTCGGTCGCGGAAGTTTCCGTCAAAGCGCTGACGGAGCGTCAGGAAAGAAGCGACTCGACGTCGGTCGTGTTCGACGCCGAATCGAGATGGCGTCTCGACTCGCTCTCGCGCCGTCTCCTAAGATGGAAGGATGAAACTCCATCTCGCCCTGGCGCTGGCCTCGGTCGCATGTTTGTCCATCGGCTGCGCCACGACCGAAGAAGGTCGGGGGTCCGCGACTCAATCGCGAAAGCCGTCCAGTTCGGACCGCACGACGCGCGTCGAGATCAAGACCGAAGCCGCCGAGCTCCACGCCGTCGACGTTCTTCGGAAAGCATGGGGTGACACCTTCGATCCTGGAGATTTGAAGGGCCCCCTCAACGCGAGACGTTTGGCGCGCATTCTCTTGGCGAGTCCCGAGGAATACTCGATCAAGACTCCTTCCATCCTCGAAGAAATCCGCCAGGCCAAAAGCGACGAAGAAAAACTCGCCGTCGCGTCGCCGACGAAAGCGACTCGTCTCGCTTCGATGGCTCCGATCCGTTTGGCTCAAAGCCCGGCTCCCGTCGCGAGCGAACCGGGCCGCGCGATGAACGAAGCGCCGGCGTCTTTGAAACGATTGGAGACTCTCGGTCACTCGAAGCTCCAGTTCACGACCTCGAACGACACTCCCCTGATCTTCGACATTCCCGTGACGTACAACCCGCGGGTGAGTCACTGGATCCGCTATTTTCAAACTCAAGGTCGATCCTCGTTCCGTCGCTATCTCGAGCGCTCGGCCCGGTATCTGCCTTTGATCTCGGATGAATTGACTCGCGCAGGTCTTCCGCAAGATCTCGTTTACGTCGCGATGGTCGAGAGCGGTTTCCGCGCGGATGCCGTCAGCCATGCCTCGGCGATGGGACTCTGGCAGTTCATCGCTCCCACGGGTCGCCGCTACGGACTCGCGGTCGATTGGTGGATCGACGAGCGCCGCGATTTCCACAAGAGCACTCGTGCCGCGATCGCCTACATGGCCGATCTCTACGAACAGTTCAACTCTTGGTACTTGGTCGCCGCGAGCTACAACATGGGCGAGACTCGAGTTCGCAAGTTGATGGCGAGGCACAATACCAACGACTTCTGGTCACTCGCCGATCAAGGCGTTTTGCCGCGCGAGACGACGGATTATGTTCCGAAGATCATCGCCGCGATGTTGATCTCGAAAGCGCCGGCGCTCTACGGATTCAGAGACCTCGAGTATCTGATGCCTTTGTCTTTCGAAACCACTCGAGTCCCGGGCGGTACCGATCTCGTGAATCTCGCGGGCTTCCTCGGCATCAGTGAAAAATACCTTCAAGAGCTCAATCCCGAGCTCATCAAGGGATTCGTACCTCGCGAAGTTCGAGGACACACCATCCGTATCCCGAAAGGTGCGTCGACGATGGTGGCTCAGTTCATCCGCGAACGCACGCGCACCGCCGCGAATTGACGAGAGCTCGGACTTCCTAGAGATTGACGTCATGACCTCTGCGCCCGGCTCGAAATCCCTCATCATCCAGAAATACGGCGGCAGTTCACTGGCCGAACCCGAACAGATCTTGGCGGCCGCCGATCGCGTGGCGAAGCTCCATCACGAAGGTCATCGCGTGATCGTCGTCGTGAGCGCCATGGGGAAAACGACCGATCAACTGGTCGCGCTCGCGGGAAAAGTGTCGTCGACTCCCAATCGCCGCGAGCTCGACATGCTGCTCACGACGGGCGAGCGAGTTTCGATGGCGCTGATGAGCATGGCGCTCAACGACCGCGGAATCCCGGCGATCTCGTTCACAGGATCACAGGCCGGAGTCTTGACCGACGAGCTCCATTCGAACGCCCGGATCATCGACATGAAGCCTTCACGCGTGGAGACCGAGCTCTCGAAGAACGAAGTGATCGTTCTCGCGGGTTTTCAAGGAGTTTCGCCGAAGACCAAAGAGATTACGACTCTCGGTCGCGGTGGCTCCGATACGACGGCGGTCGCGATGGCCGCGTATTTCAAAGCCGAGTGCTGCGAGATTCGAAAAGACGTCGACGGAGTCCACTCCGCCGATCCGCATCTGGTTTACAACACACGCCACTTACCGCATTTGAACTACGAGCAACTGCTCGACATGACCTTCTGGGGAGCCAAAGTTCTCCATTATCGTTCGGTCGAGCTCGCCGCACTTTTGAAAATTCCCGTTCGCGTTTGCCTCGCTCACGGCGAAGGCGCGAACACGTTGATCGACGGAGAAGCGAAGATGTACGAAAAAGCCCGCGTCCTTTCCGTGAACACCCACAAAGACGTCCGCTGGCTGCGAGTGAAGGAGACGGATCTGGCGAAAGCATTTCGCGAATTCACCGCTGCGCTGAAGGAAACGGGTCTGCCGCTTCCGCAATTCCTCGACAGCGAGGCTCACTCACAAGATTGCGCGTTCTTGATCACGGGACCGGCTGAAACTTTGGCTGCGATCGAATCGCTCACTCACGCGCGTCCGCAACTTTCGCTCTCGAACCCCGGGCTCTCGAGCGTCACGGCGACATGCCAAGGGACTTATGCGTCGCCGATGCCCGACGAAGTCGCGCAAGGCTTGGCCAAGCATCAGATCCCGGTTCAAAAGATGATGTTCGGCGCCATGAGCATCAGCGTCGTCGTCGACTCCAAACTTCGCGATCGCGCCGTTCAGGTCCTTCACGAGCTCCAGTTTTCTTGAGAAGCGCTAAAGCACGCCTTTGATGAATGCGAGAATCTCCCTCTCGGCAGCTTTCGTCGCTTGCGGCGCGACCGCGTCTCCTGCGACGAGATGACCTTCGGCTTCCGGCAAGTCGACGATCTTCTTCAAGCCCGCCCCGATTTCGGCGTGCTTACTCTCGATGAGTGGAACGCTCACGACACTGTCCTTCTTCGAGTACAACGTCATCGTCGGAACTCGGATCTGCGAGAGATCCATTCGATCGACGGCGTTCACGAGATCCATCATCGCTGCGACGCCTTCGCTTCGATAGCTGGAAGTCCAATAGTACCGATGAGCATCGTTCGCCGGCTTGAACGAGCGATGTGTCCCGATCGCGAACCGCGCGAGCGTGCGCCCGAGGGGACCCGAAAGAAAGCGCGCGCGCGAATCGGCCGGGCAATAGTTCGGGCTGATCATGACATGAGCCGCGATGTCGCTCGCGCTCTTGTTCTCCGCGATGAGCTCGAGCGTGAGCGCCGCTCCCGTCGACATACCGACGAGAATCACTCGTTCGCCGATTCTGCGACCGATCGCGAGCGCTTCTCTCGCGTCGTCCATCAAGGCCTGCGCCGTGAGAGTCGCAAACGATTCTCCGGCATCATCGAGCCCGTGCGCCGCAAGGCGTGTGAAATAGACGTTCGCTCCGAGCTCTTTTGCGACGTTTTCGAAAACGGGAGAGAACTCACCGCGGCTCGCGGAAAACCCGTGGATGTAGACGATCGAAAGAGGAGTGCGCTTCTTGGCGGGCGAAGCCCAAACGATCGCTTTCGCGAGATCGGGCTTCAGTTTCGCGACCTTCGCTTCTTCCGCCGCGAGATGAGCGTCGAGATCCGAGGCGTTGCCTATGGCCTCGATCACCG
>JAZKJB010000157.1:30024-31395 GCA_040384505.1 Bdellovibrionota bacterium
TCGAATGGAGTCAAGAACGTCGCCCTCTTTCGTTCGACTCCTAGTCGACTCGCTAAGAACTGAGAACTTTGCCGGCCCGAACATTCGAACTGCAATTCCACGACTCCGACCGACAGAGCCCAAGCCGGATTCGCGGAAGGATCAGGAACGCCGAGCGGTGCGCCCAGGATCGTGAATCGAGCGAGACCGCCGTCGAGTTTCAAGCGCATGGAAACGAAGCAAGAGGGATCGACGGAGTCGCATTCGGTGACGTAGTAGATGGCCTCGTAAGGTCCGACCTCGATCACACCCGACTTGGAGTTCGTGCGCGGTTCGAATTCGAGTACGGGTTTTACGTACGGATTGCCGATGTTATTCCAGCGAACGACCGATGTCGGATCCGTCAAACCATAAAAGCAGATCCCGTAGTTCTCGGTGGTCCGTACATCCATGCAAGTGATCGAATCCGTCTTGAAAGCCAGAGAGAGCTCTCGCACGAGGTCCCTTCTTTCGAGAATCAATCGAGCAAAGCTTTCGTGGGAATCGAGAGCGCTGCCTCCATGGGACAGCCTCGCTATGACGACACCAGCGACGAGTTGGTTTGCTTCGCTATCGCCCGCGCGCTTTCGCTGGTCTTCGAACACGATGGACAGATCGGTCTCGCGGTCGAGATCGAAGAAGATCGTTCGCTCGCGAAAAGTTTCGTAGGTCCACCCCGTTCGCTCGATCACGACACGAAGGATCTCCTTCATCTCCGGAACTTCGGGATCCAGGACTTGGCCCGCCTTCACGAAGGAGCCGACGCTCGACCCGAACGTCACGACGAGAAGAAGCGCGATGACGACACCGCTCACCGCAGGAGTCGCCGCCCAGCGCGGAACCTTCGAGGAGAGAGTTTCTATCGCCTCGGCCATCGCCACGATCATGAGTATCGCAAACGGAACGACGTAACGACCAAACGAAGGCTCTTTGAGAACCCAAGGAATTAGGAAAATCGAAGCGATGAACGAGATCGCGAGAAATCGGTGACCGCGGAAGGGAATTCTGCGGACGAAAAAGATCGCCACCAGGCCCATCGACGCGATCGCGTTGCCGAAAAAGATTCGTTTCAATGAAGAGGCCGCGTACGGAAAATGGAACTGCTTCAACGGGGCAACGAGGCCCAACCAGCCCCCGGCGCTCATCGTTTCACGACTCGGCTGATAGACACTCCAAAGCAAATATGGAAGGAGCAGGAGAATGAAACCGGTCGCGATGCCACCGAGAACTTTTCCTTTCGCGCGCGCATCGCCATCACGCGAGAGCAAAACCGCGCCGGCGATTCCGATCGAAAAGACGAGTGCGGAAAAGTGAATTTGCGTGCAGAGCCCGAGACAGACACCGATCGAGAGA
>JAZKJB010000158.1:0-8910 GCA_040384505.1 Bdellovibrionota bacterium
CAAGAATGGAAACCGTTGCCGAGAGCGTCGTTGGCTCAACAAGCATCACATCATCGAGTTCGCCGATGGCGGCGATCACTCGCCTGGAAATCTGGAGACGCTTTGTTGGGGTCATCACAAGATCAAGCACTTACGTGAAAAGAAGGCGTCACGTGACGCCTTCCGCAGAACCAAATTTCAGAGCGCGGAGCAAGTCATCGAGTGGGTTTCACCGCGCGAGGTATAGGCGGGGTCGCCGTTCGGGCCGTCGTAGTCGACGTCGAGGGGTTCGATCGAGACTTCGACGGATTTGATCTTCGCGACCGTGCCCGACTTCTCGTAGCCGACGACGGCCGATTCATTTCCATAATCCTCGCCGCGCTCGTTGATGTTCGTCACGCCGAGACGCGTGAACTTCAGAACGCCGGCCGCGGCGTCGTTTTGCCAAGCGAGATTTTGAGTCGTGAAGTAGGAGTTCGTCAGGCCGACAGCGACGTCGTCGTCTCCCGAGAGAGTCGAGACGGCGATATAAACGCCGTAGCGAGTTTTTCGAAGGACGATCGTGCAGTCGGATCCACTCGGCTGCGTGCCCGCGATTTCGCTGATCTCGGTCTTCGTCGTTTCGTTTCCGAAGAGAAGACGCTGAGTTTCCAGGCGGGCGAGGCCATTCGGGACTTTCGCGGGAGCTGCCGTGGCTGCGATCGAGATGAAAGAGACGAGAGCGGTGAGGGCGAAAATGAATTTCATCGGGAGTTCCTCGTAAACGGTTGAGATTGAACTCGGACCTTATACGGCAGGGCCTCGATATTCGGTTAGGTTAAGTTTAGAAAGTAATTATGCGCGGAACGCATGGTCGGATTTTAGCGAGGACGAGTCCCGCGCCTTCGGTGGCGGGCTGCCAATGAACCCCGACGAACTTGAACCAATCCTCAAATAAAAAGTGCCCGCCGTTGGCGAGCACTTTTTTCAGTTTCTCGAGATCGAAGGCTCAGAGCGTGTTTTCGCCCGCGCGATCGTTGCCACCGACCGACTTCGCATTCTCGCCGCTCACTCGAACGAAACCGACCGAGGCATCGTCGAAGGCTTCCGTTTCGGATGCCGCCGCGTACGGAACTCCGATCACTCGGACCGGAGTCTCAGTCGCAGCCGAAGCGATTGCAGTCGCAGTCGTCGAAGCGCCCGCCGTCGCGACATCGCCACCCACTCCGCGCAACTTGAGCAAGATCAAGAGGCCCGGAATCGAAGCCGAGGCGCAGATCACGAACAATGTCGAGTAGCCGAGAGTTTGTGCGGTCCACAGCGTGAAAGGTCCCGCCAGTGTTCGCGGCAGGCTCATCAAGCTGCTGAGAATCGCGTACTGAGTTGCGGTGTAGCGCCGGTTCACCAGACTTCCCATGTACGCACAGAAGGCGGCGGTCGCCATTCCGACGGCGACGTTTTCGAAGGAAATCGAAATGCCGAGGGCCCATGCCGGTGGATTCGACATTCCCGCGACGTAGGAGTTCAGCCAGACGAAGCTGAAGCAAGCGAGGCCTTGGAAGATACCGAAGGCCCAGAGTGAGCGACGAATTCCGAAATAGACGACTCCGACCGCGCCGGCGATGCCGCCGCCGATCGTGGCCCAAAGGCCGACGGCTTTCGACATCTGACCGATGATCGGTTTCGTGAAGCCGAGATCCATGTAGAACGGAGTCGACGCGATCGACGCCATGTCCGCGCCGAGTTTGTAGACCAAGAAGAACGCGAGGATCCAGAGTGCCTTGCCCTTGTGTGAACCGTTCGTAGAGAAGAAATCTTTCAGTGGCTCCCAGACGGCCTCGACGAAGCCGCGGGGAATCTTTCCTTCGATCGTGGGTTCTTTCGCGAAAAAGGTCGTGACGAGCGCGAGACCCATCGTCGCCGCCATCACCAGGTAAACCATTTTCCACGACATCACGTCGGTCATCATCAAGGTGCCCGCGCCGGCCACGATCATCGCGATACGGTAACCGATGATGTAGAGCTGGTTTCCGAGGGCGTACTGTTCTTTCGGCAAATACTCGATTTGATAGGCGTCGATGACGACGTCTTGAGTCGCCGACATGAAGCAGACGAAGAACGCCATGATCGCCATGAGTGCGATGTTCGTCGACGGGTTCGTCATCGAGAGACCGACGAGCGCCGCGATCAATCCGACCTGCGAGATCAGAAGCCAGGCTTTTCGGCGACCGATGCCCGGCCCCATTCCTTTCGGAACGATCCAGTCCATCACCGGTGCCCAGAGAAATTTCAGCGAATAGGGGAGGGTGACGAGCGTGAAGAAGCCGATCGTCGTGAGGTCCATGCCGGCATCTTTGCACCATGCTTGGAGCGTCGAAGCGGTAAGGAGATACGGCAGACCGCTGGCGAAGCCCATCATGAAGACGATGAACATGCGGCGATCACTGAACAGTGCTTTTAGCTTTTCCAAGACTCGGCCCCCCTCGAATTGGATTCGACTTTCGCGAACTGATTTGCCTACCATCAGAGCATGAACGTCGACGCGAGTAGAAACTCTTTTGATTTGTGGTCTAGGTGTTTGGGCGAGTGGAATGCGGAGCATGGCGCCGAGTTCCACCTCGACGATTCTCATTTAACTTGGAATCGCGAATGCCAATCGCTCGTGGATTACCGAACATGTGATTTGAACGGCTCGGCCGTCATCTATGCCGTCGCCTCGACTGAAGGAATTCGAGCCGGGCTTTCCGAGTCGAGTTTGTGGCTCTCGCTCTGGGGCCACATCGCCGAAGGACGCGAGATCGCTTTCGTTCATTCTCTCGTCGAGTTCGCGCGTTCAATTAAAAAGACTCGCGTTGTCATGGGCGCGGACGAGTTTCACGTCGTGAGCGGTGTTCCGATGACTTCTCCGTCGGGCCTACGCTTGATGAACGCTTTGAATTCCGCCGGCTTCAAAGGAATGGAGGTCGCCGATTACGTGGGGGATCTCTCGAGCGCCGCGACGAACTCCTATATCGAAAGCGGAAAAGAACTCATCGAGACTCGTTCGCTTCGCTTCACCACTTGCGATGACGACGCGAGGTTGGACGCGCTCGAGGTTTTCATCTCGAAGGAATTTCCCGGCCGGTGGACTCGGGAGCTTCAGGTCTGGAGAAAGCGCGAAGACACCGATCGCGCCTTCTGGATGAGCCTCGAAGACACGAGCGGGATCATCGGTTTCGCTCGCATGGCCATTCGCGGCCGCGTTAAGGCTTTCGACCAGGGATGGACTCCGGGAGCGATGAGGCTACCACTTCGTTCGGCGGTCGCATCTTCATACGATGATTCATGTTTAGGCCCGATCGGGATCGCGGCTTCGCAGCGTGGGCAGGGGACTGGCAAAGCGCTCTTGGGTCTAGTCCTACGTACGCTACGCGAGAATCACGCGGCTCGAGTTTGCATCGATTGGACGAACGCGTTCAAATATTACGAGCCGCTAGAGTATAAGCGTGCACGTCGGATCTGGACGTCCTGGAAGGACGAACTCTGACGCCGGCATAGGTTCGTCGTCGACGTCCTCGTCGACCTTCTCAAGGAGGAGAAGTTGGCAACTCGCATCTCATCACTCGTCGTGATCGTCCTCGCAGCCGTTTCATTCGCATTTCAATCTGATGCTCGTCCGAAGAAACTTCCGCCCGTCGATACCAGCAAGATGCAATCGCTCGGACTTCTCGGCCCTTCGTTTTATTGGGTCGCTCTCGAGACCAACGATGGCGAACCGAAAGATCAAGACGTCCTCGACATGGACGGCAATCTTCTCGTCAAAGTCGGAAAGAAGTTCTTCCGCGGACTCACGCTCGAAGGCACCGGCCGTCTTCTCGACGGTCGCTTGATCAACTGGAACGGCAAATATCCTCGCCCGAATGGCACCTGGGAATATCGCTATCGCTGGGTCGGCCCCGAGGCCCCTTACGGATACGGTTTCGAAGGACGACCGCTCATTCCGTTCCGCACGTTGGCGGTGGATCCGACGGTGGTACCCCTCGATTCGACTCTCTACATTCCTGCCGCGCGCGGTGCGGTTCTTCCCGATGGAAAGATCCACGACGGCTACTTCAAGGCTCTCGATATCGGCTCTGCGATCCAGAATCGTCGCATCGACGTATTCACTTCGTTCGGCGACCAAAGTTCGGTCTTCGACAAAAATGGTTTGAAGCACGCCCAGCCGACGGAAGTCTACTTGGTGAAATGACCCGGAAAGTGCCATCCACCAAAACGGAATGCAGCGCATTCCGTTTTGGTGGATGGCACCTCTCACGACTTCGTCGAGCGGATTCCGTTCTCTTCGATCACGATCAAGCGGCGCTTGTACAAGCCACCCAATGCGATCTTGAATTTCTTTTTGCTCACACCGAACCGGCGATAGATTTCTTCGGCCGGTGTCTTGTCGTTGATCGGAAGGAAGCCTTTTTCCTTCTCGAGCTGCTCGAGAATCAAGGGGCCGATTTCCTCGGCGGCTTTGTGGCCCACGTTCGCGGGATCGCGCAAGAGGAGGTCGAGCTTTCGGTCTTCTCTCACCTTTTTGATCCAACCCGTGATGCGTTGACCGTACTTCAGCGGCTGGAAGACTTCGTCGGAGTAAATCACGCCCCAGTGAGTTCCGTTCACGATCGCTTTGTACCCGAGATCGGTTTGGCTCCAGATCACGAGGTCGACTTTTTGACCGTCCACGAACTCACCGCCCGAGTCCATGATGAAGGCGTCGAGTTTCATCGAGGCGAACGGACCGTGTTCGTCTTCGGTGACGAAGACGACGATCTTGTCGCGAAGAGCGAGAACGTGAGTTTGTTCTTCCAGTGGCAAAAGGAGCTCGGTGTGGCTTTCGCCCGACAACCAAGCTTCGTCACGATTGATTTCTTTGACTTCGAGAACGGCGACCATGCGAGGACGCTACCAGGCTTCGCGTGTTCGCTCCACGCGAACTTCGCCCACCTGTAGGCTTTACTTCGAAGAGCGACCGCCGCTTCGTCCGCTCGGTGACTCGCAGTCTGATTCGCAGCGTGCGCGCCGCAATTCCGTCTGGGAATCCGCGAGGGTTGCTCCCGGGGTCGCTCCCGCAGTCGCCGCAGCCGGGGGTCTATTCGTCAGCAGGCGCTCGATTTCCGGGTCCTCCCGGCGCTGTTGAAAACGAAGATTCCAGATCGACCAGCAATCCTCGGGGTAACGATTGCCTCCACGTCGGGGGGCGACTCTCGCCCCGTCAGCGGTGTTCAATCCGCAAAGTCGTTCGGCTTCGGCCTGCCGATCGCGACCGCGATGTTCGCCAGGGGGACCGTTGACGTCGAGTCCGCCTGCGCGAGCGATCGCGACCTGATCCGTTCTCCATGCGATTTCGTTCGGTTCGAAGCCCGCCGTCAAATACAGGCGAAGAGCGACTTCATCCGCTTCGTTCTCGACCCAGTTCGTTGCGGCGTCGGGGCCGATCCTTCGCGAGAGGAGTTCGTGAATCTCGCGACCGAGGCGATCGTACTCCTCGCGCTCGGCGGCATTCGCGCCGCCCTTGTCGCCCATGACCCGATCACGAAGCTCCGCCTGGCGGAGCATACGTCGACGAATTTCTTCGCCGTCGGTGCCCGTGAGAGGATTTCCGTCGTGCTCGTGTCTCATCGTGATGTGAGCGAGCTCGTGACTCAGCATCCAAGCGACTTGATCTTCGTTCTGCATCCGAAGCATCAAGGCCGGGCCGACATTGATCGTTCGAGTCGCGGCGTCGGCGAAAGCGCGCGCGCCAGACGAAGGAGCGACCTGGATGCAAAATGAGCTCGGCGCGAGATCGCCGGTGAAAGCTTGTGGATTCGCAGCGGCGATTCTCTGAAACGTGCGTTGGAGGAGCTCGTTCGAGCGACGAAACCTGGCGTCGTTGGATGTCTGGCACTGGGCGACCGGGATCGATGTCGATCGGGAAAGAGGGCGAGCGACCGCGTCGCACGAGATCGAGATCCAGATCAGGACCAGTAAGAGGGGAGCGTGTTCGCGACGATTCATGGCTTCGATCCTCCGCCTAGTCACGAGAAGCAAGGCCTCGGCCATTGATTTCGATTTCCTAACGAAGCGAACGGGCCGGGAGCAGCCCACGGTGTTCAGATTCGAGACGGCCTTCCGTCATCTTCGACGAACGAAGTCCGGGTGTCTCGAAATGAGATTGCGTGGCGCTGGGCTTCTCTCCTACCCTTGAGCGATCGGAGAACAAATGAAGCTCATACTCCCAATCCTGGCGATGGCTCTCTCGGGTTGCGCGCATCTGCACCACACGCAAGTGGGTCAGGTCGACAATCGGTCGAGCACGGTCGCGATCCCGTTCGAAATCAAAGTGAGTGAAACCGGAGTCGCGGTCGAAGAAGCGGGAAAGATCGCGCGAGCGGCCAACACCAAAGGTGGCGACAACGCGGCCGGGCTCGCGACGCTCATCAGTCTCTTCCAGATGGGTCCGAGAACGGGCAATCCGGTTTACGACGCTCGCTACGCCGAGAAAGTCGTCTATCAGATCCACGAAAAATGTCCGTCGGGCAACGTCACGGGTTTGATGTCGATCCGCGAGACGCGCAAGTATCCGGTCATCTCGGGTGAGATCATCAAGATCACCGGCTACTGTTTGAAAGCTCGCGAGCCCGCATCCGTAAATGAAGAGCCTGTCCTCGAAGGAGAAATCTAATGAAGAACCTCATCGTCACGCTCGCCGTCGCTGCTGCATTCACGGGATGCGCGAACATCCAATCCGTCTCGCTGACTCCGATTCCGGCGAATCGCTCGAAAGTCGTGAAGGCCGAAGTTTCGAAGACGATCTTCCTCGCCTTCAATTTCAACAACGATTACGTCGAGCCCCTCGTCGATGATTTGAAACAGCAGTGCCCGAACGGAGTCGTCTCTGGAATTTTGACGAAGGACGAAACGATCTCCTACGTCATCGTCTTCACTCGTCGTGTCACGGCGACGGGCTTCTGCAACACGACGACGGCTTCGAACGAAAAAGCGGCGGCGAAACCCGCGAAGCGTTCGTCGGCCAGCGAGGAGAATTGAGTGATGAAACTCCCGTTTCTCCTCACTCTCGCCTTCGTCCTCGGAGGTTGCGCTCACTCCGTTCACCAGGTCCACACCTCGGATTTCAATCCGTACTCGAAGATCGAGCAGGGTGACATGGTGAAAGGGAAAGCCGAGCAGTTCGTCGTCCTCGGATTCACGGGCCAGACGAACTACGTCGACACCGCCTATCAGCAGCTGATGAACGCCTGTCCCGAAGGCACGATCACGGGGATCACGACTCAAATCTCGACGGATCTGGGGTTTTTCTCGTGGACGAACCGTGCGCTCATGCAGGGACTCTGCGTGAAGCGCACGGCAAAGAGGTAATCTAGCCTACCAAGCCGAACGTCTTCAGGATGAAGGCGAATTCTTCGGCTTGTTCCTCGAGATGCTGAAAGCGTCCCGATTGGCCGAAGTGACCGGCACCCATGTTCGTCTTGAAGACGATCGGATGATCCCCTTTCTTCAGCTCACGTAACTTCGCGACCCATTTCGCCGGTTCCCAGTACGTCACCCGCGGATCGTTGAGTCCGCAGGTCACCATGAGAGGCGGATAAGTTTTGCGAGCGACGTTGTCGTAAGGCGAGTAGCTCTTGATGTATTTGTAGAATTTCGCTTCCGCGGGATTTCCCCATTCTTTGTACTCGAGCTGTGTGAGCGGAAGATCTTTGTCGAGCATCGTGTTCAACACGTCGACGAAAGGGACGTGAGCGATGACGGCACCGAAAAGGTCGGGCCGCATGTTCATGACCGCACCCATCAACATTCCTCCGGCGCTTCCGCCGCAGGTCGCGAGTTGGCCGGGTCTCACCCATTTCTCGTCGATCAGGTATTCGGCGCACGCGATGAAGTCTTTGAACGTGTTCTTCTTCTTCAGGAACTTTCCGTTCAAGTACCATTGCCGACCCATTTCTTCTCCGCCGCGGGGATGAGCGAGCGCATAGACGAAGCCTCGATCCACGAGTCGATAGACGTCGCGCCTCGCGGGAAAGCCAGCGGGCATACTCGCGCCGTATGAACCGTACCCATAGAGGTAGCCGGGCGCCTTACCGTTGCGTTTCGTTCCCTTTCGATAAAGCAAAGTCAGCGGCACTTTGGTGCCGTCGTGGCCTTTCACGAAAACTCGCTCGCAGCGATACTTCGAAGGCGAGTGGCCTTTCACGGGTTGAACTTTCAACTGCTTCAGCCGGCGCTTCGACATGTCGTAGTCGTAAACCGTGTCGGGCTGGACCGGGGAGGAATAGTGGAGGCGCAGCACGTTCGTATCGAATTCGCGGACGCTTCCGCCGGGTGCGACCGAGTAGACGGGGTCTTTGAATTTCACCGAGTGCCACTTCTTCTTCGCGAACTCGTAAACCGAGATTTGCGGAAGGCCCGCCGTCGTTTCCGTGACGACCATGTAATCGCGGAACAGAAGGATGTTCGTACGAAGCGAAGCTTTCGAATTCTTCACGAACGGCTTCCAATGACGGCGCGCGGTTTCGGTGAGACTCGTTTTCATGATCTGGAAGTTCGGCGCTTTCCAATTCGTGAGAATCCAGAAGTCGCCCGCGCGATGATCCACGAAATATTCGATTCCCTCTTTTCGCGGCTCGAAACACTCGAGCTTGCCTAGGGGGTCGCTCACGGGGAGATACCAAACTTCCGTCGTCACTTTTCCCGCGGAATAAACGAAGAGGTATTGCTCCGAGGAGGAGTGGGAGAGTCCGAGGAACTGTTTTTTATCCTTCTCTTCGTAGACCAGGCGATCTTTTTTCGGATTTTCACCGAGGATGTGGCGAAAGACGCGATACGGTCGAAGGTTTTCGTCGGCGACGACGTAATAAAACGTCGTGTCGTCGACCCAAGCGAACGAACCCGAAGCATCTTTCAAGGTGTCTTTCAGGACGCGGCCCG
>JAZKJB010000159.1:0-1236 GCA_040384505.1 Bdellovibrionota bacterium
GGAATCTTGGACGTCGCGAACGGAAACCCCTTGGCCTCCAACTGGGCTCGAATCTTCGGCAACGTCGGCGGCACCAACCCGCCGGCGACGATGAATACCGGTCTGATCTTGGGCTGGAACCGCACGTCCGCCGGTGGCGAGACGAATCTCACGTGGGGTAATGGAGTCGGCACGGCACCCGATCTGACGTTCAATAGCTGGGACGGAGCGACTTTCTCGGAGAAAATGCGTATCCAATCGAACGGAAACGTCGGCATCGGCACTCCAGCGCCGAATACAATCTTCGATGTCGCGTGGACCAACGCATCTACGATTACGACAAACGATTCGACGGTAAGAGTCACCAACCTCGACACGACACCGGGCAACTATTCTTCGATCCGATTCTCGACGATCGACACTCTTGGCTTCCCCGCATCTCCGGCGGGCTTTGGCGCCGTTTTCGTGGATCACACGAACGGAGCTTTGAAGGGCGACCTCTTCTTCAATACGGCCGGCGGCTTGGGAACGGAAAAAATGCGGGTCCGCCACGACGGTAACGTCGGGATCGGCACGTCGGCTCCCGAGACCGGTGCTCGTTTCGACGTTCGCGGCGGCGCGATCGCGGCTGGCTCGCAATCTTCGACTCTCGGTGGAGAAGTTCGATTCTACGAAAGTGGCGGCTCGAACTTCGCGGCATTCCGTGCGCCGACTGCGATCGTGTCAGATTTGATCTGGACCCTCCCCGCTTCGCTCGGTACCGCAGGTCAAGTCTTGAGCACGAACGCGGCCGGCTCGCTCACCTGGGTCACGGTTTCCGCGGGCACAGGCAGCAACGGCTTCGGCACATCGTCGGCAGTGGTCGCCACTTCGGAGACGACCGGAACTTCGTCTTGGGTCGACTTGACGACGGCCGGACCCGCGGTCACCGTGACGAGTGGAACGAGCGCTCTCGTGACCATGACGGCCGAACTGAAAGCCAACGCTTCAGCCGGTACCACGTGCGCCGTCAGCTTCGCCGTTTCGGGTGCGACGACGATCGCGGCAAGCACCTCGCAAAAGCTCGAAGTCTCGAACACTGCCGGTTTCCAACACATGAGCGCCACGTATCTCGTCACGGGTCTCAACGCCGGTAGCAATACCTTCACGCTGAAGTATCAAGCGATCTCACCGACCACGACTTGTACCTTCTTGAACCGAAACATCATCGTCAGCGATCCCGCCGGCGGCGGTGGAGGCGGCGGCGGAGGTGGCTCG
>JAZKJB010000159.1:1246-5262 GCA_040384505.1 Bdellovibrionota bacterium
ACGACCGTGAGTGGCGGCTCGGGTTCGAGCCCCTGGACCGTCGCGGGAAGCACGGTTTCATACAGCGCAGGAAATGTCGGCATCGGAACGACAAACCCTTCGGGCACCTTCGAAGTGAATGGCGGTAGCCCCGCCTATCTCACTCCTACGAGTCCGATCACCCTGCAGGCCGCGCATGGTAACGGGTACGTCGGTGGAACTTTGAATCTGGCTGCGGGTGACGGAAACGTCGCTGGCAATGGTGGCGCCGGAGGCACGGTGGACATCTCTGCCGGAGACGGAGTCGATGGAGGCGCGATAAACCTCACGGCCGGAGGCTACTCGGGTGGCAACACCGGTACGGGTGGCAACGTCACCATCACCGGCGGCAGCGCGCAGTACAATACTTCGACCGCTGGTCACGTCATCCTCCAGGGTGGTGCGGGCACGTTCGGCTCAGCTGTCGGTGGAAGCATTCTTCTCCTTCCCGGTGTGGGACCTGGCGCGACTGGAAAGGTCGGCATCGGCGCCACGAATCCGACCGCGAATCTCGATATATCGACGGCATCGGGAAATACGACCTTCATACTTCACCGAGCGGCCGCAGGAACGACGGCGAGCGACGGATTGGAATTCGGTCTCGGCGGTTTGAATGAAGGTTATTTCTGGAACTACGAAAACTCCTACATCGTCTTCGGCACCAATAACGCCGAAAGCATGAGAATTTTGGCCAACGGTAACGTCGCGATCGGGACGACCTCGGCGAGCCAGAAACTCGAAGTCAACGGCAACGTCCTCGCAGCCGCTTACCTCTACACGTCGGATCGTCGATTGAAGACCGACATCAAAGATATTGATGGCCTCGAAACCATCCTCAATCTCCGCGGTGTGAAGTTCCGCTGGAAAGAAACGGGCGCGAACGAAATCGGTCTCATCGCTCAAGAAGTCGAAGAGGTCGCGCCGGATCTCGTCGTCACGAACGCCATCACCGGAATGAAGTCGGTGAAGTACGGAAACATCGTGGCTCCCTTGATCGAAGCGACGAAAGAACTCTACGGCATCTGCAAAGACACCCAGGAAAAAGTCGAGAAGCACGACCGCGACATCGCGAGCCTGAAAGAAGAGAATCAATCGCTCAAGTCGAAGAACGACGAGCTCGAAGCCCGCGTACGCAAGCTCGAGACTCTCATGGAGAAGGTTCTGGAGCAGAAGAAGTAAGCTCGATTGAACTCGATCGAGCGCCCGTGCTAGCTCTAGGGCATGTCTCCGCCCAACGATCCCAAAGAAAAAGTCGGCGAACGCTTCGATCCGGCCGCGATGAACTCCGCTCAAGCGAAGGCTTGGACCGCCGTTCGTGCAGTGGCAAAGAGCTGCAAGCCCGGGATGACCGAAAAAGACGCGGCCGTCCTCTTGAAAGAAGCTCTCGCCGCCGCCGGTATCGACAAGATCTGGCATCCCCCGCAGATTCGCTTCGGGAAGAACACCACGAAACCCTTCGCTGTTCCCGGCGACAAGACGATCGCGCTTCAATCGAACGACATTTTCTTCCTCGATATCGGACCCGTCTTCGAAGGTTACGAAAGCGACGTCGGAGAAACGTTCGTCGTCGGAAACGATCCTGATCAACACCGCATCGCCGCCGACTCGAAGGCGATCTTCCAGGAAGTCCAACGCCACTGGCGTGAATCAGGTGAATCGGGTCCCGAGCTCTACCGCTTCGCGGAGACGGCCGCTGAGAAACGCGGGTGGCGAATCAGCTTCGAAGGCGCCAGCGGCCACCGAATCTCCGAGTTTCCCCACTCGGTCCACTGGCGTGGAAAACTGAAGACATTCGAAAGCCGCCCTTCGCCGGATCGCTGGATCCTCGAAATCCACTTGCTCCATCCCGAAGGACATTACGGCGCCTTCTTCGAGGACCTGCTCTAGAACTGCACCACCAGGACGGAACCACGGCCCCACTTTGGACCCAAGCCGAGTGTTGGGTTCATCATAAAATCGATTTATGCGTGGCACACCTTTCGCTAAGGCCTCACTCCGTCAACTCAACTTCCCCTTCCGTTCACGGAGCTCACGAAAATGAAATCACTCTTCTCCCACTTGTCTTCGATCCTCGCCTTTGCACTCGTCACCTCTCCGGCTCTCGCCGCGGACTTCGGTCGCGTCACTGGGACCGATCCGAACAAAGTGGCGATCGGATACGCTGCGGTCCAACTCCTCGGTCAGTCCGAACTTTGCCCCCAAGGTGTCACTTGCGTGACGAACGGAACGGTCATCGAGCTCCTCCTTAGTTACGGCTGCGGAACTCAGCCCGAGCGCGTCGTCGCCAACACCCTCGAAGTCGGCGACGAGCTCCACGTCTTCGTGGCGGCGCCCGTGATCACCTACCCGAACCGCATCGCGATGTGCATCGTTCCGAGCATCAAAAAAGAGACGGTCACGCTCATCAACAAGTACGGAAAAGTCGTGCTTCACGAAGTGAACAGCCAAACCGGCCGTTGATTCCTGATCCAACGGCGCGCACGACGCAGCGCGCGCCGGTTCTCATTTCCCGAGCGCCTCTGCTAACTTCTGAGGTTCCAACCAGGAGTTGCTTCGTGCGTTTCTCGACTCTCGCCGCTCTCATCCTCGCCGTTTCTTTTTCTGTCGTCTCGTTTGCCAGCGATGGCCCGAAGATGGCCCACAAACCTCTCGAACCCGCGAAGCGCTACAGCGGCCAGACACCGATCGATTTGTCGAATGGCTTGCCCGGCAACAACGGCACCTACGGACTCCCGAACCACGCCTACGAGGCTTGGGCGAAATCGAAAAAGATCGCGCCTAGCTTGAACGACGCTGCTTATCCCTACGACATGAAGAAGAGCCTCATCGAAAGCCTCGACGAGCAGATCCTTTGGGGTGAGTCCGCGATTGCGAACTGGAAGAACAATTCGTCGAGCAAAGCCGAAGTCGGCGCTTACGCGAAGCAAGCCACCGAGACGATGGATCCGCTGCTCGCGAAGCTCAAAGACGCCACGAAATCCGTCAAGGGCGCTGGTACGGGCGATTGGTCGAATGCGGAAGCGGGCGCTCGTCGCGCGGCCGCCGAATTCCGCGCCGGCTACCGATCTCTCCATCGCAACGCCACTCACTAAACCGCGGCGATGAAACGCACGCCGATCTCACGGCGTGCGCCATGAATCCACTTCGTCAAAGTCGAGCCTTCGACCCACATCACCAGACATTCGATCCGATGAATCCGGCCAGGATCGCTCGATGAGCGATAGGCGATCTGCACGTGGGTCTTCGGCTTGATGTCTTCACCCGCATTCAACGTGAGTCGCGCTCCCATCTGGGCGAAATCGAGAAAGCTCGCTTCCATGCGCCAGAGACCCGTCGGCTCGGAGACCTCCGCCTGTCCTTGGCGACGAACCCGCGGATGAAGGCGTTGCTTCGACGTCGACGTCATCGAGACGCTGTCGATCGTCGCGACCAGATCGTCTTGCTCTGCGATTTCGTCGAGGACCTTGTGACCCTGTAGATTTCGAACCTCGAAGCGCGCGCCTGGATCGACCTCAGGAGCGAGGGAAACGAGGGCCTGCAGCGGGAACAACGCTCTCAGCTTCAGCACCGCCTGAACTTGCGTTTTCGTGAAGCGCGGGAAGCGCGTGACGAGGACGTCGAACGGATCCGAGGATAGCCCGGCATTCACGGCCTCCATCGTGTAGTACTCGCGAACGCTGTACTGGATCGGGTTCGAGAGCAGTCCGCGCAGACAATGAGTGGTGAATCCGCGAGGTGCGACGAGTGCGATGTTCTTCGGCATCAGGTGGTGGCCTCCCCTCATTGAAAAGAAGCAAAACCGGTGCACGCCTAGGGCGAAGGGAGAGGACGAGCGGTGATGAAAAGTGGGTTCACTCGCGACGACGAGTGTTCAATCCGACAACAGGCGCGGGCGCTGACGCTTGTCGATCTTTTCGACGTCTTTCACGGCACAGATCTTGGCGAGCTCCTGACTGGGTCAGTTTTTGGTCGACCGTCCTCCATCTGCTCCCTATTCT
>JAZKJB010000160.1:0-10408 GCA_040384505.1 Bdellovibrionota bacterium
CGACTTCGAAAAAGAAATCGCCCGTGGCTCCGAGCTTTCGCCCGAGACGATGCAGAGAGCGAAGCGCCTCGGCTTCTCCGATGCTGCGATCGCGCGTCTGCGCGACACCAAAGACGAAACGATCCGCAAACAGCGATGGGCGATGGGCTTCCATCCCGGCTACTCGCAAGTGGACACGTGCGCGGGAGAATTCGCATCCGAAACTCCGTACTTCTACTCGAGCTACTGGGCGGCCCCCGATGCCTGGAGTACGCCGAAGGACTCGGTCGTCATTCTCGGTAGCGGCCCCAACCGCATAGGACAGGGGATCGAATTCGATTACTCGTGCGTTCGCGGCGTGAAGCGCTTCCGAAAGGAAGGCTGGCACGTCATCATGGTCAATTCGAATCCCGAAACGGTCTCGACCGACTACGACACGTCGAACGAGCTCTACTTCGAGCCTCTCACGACGGAGTCCGTTCTCGAGATCATGCGTAGAACGAAGCCGAAAGGTTTCGTCGGACAGCTCGGTGGACAAACGCCGATCAACTTGGCTGCGAAGTTGGTCAAAGAAGGCTACGAGCTGATGGGCTCCTCACTCGAGTCGATCGACCTCGCGGAAGACCGCGGTCGTTTCACCGAAGTGTGCAAAGAGCTCGACTTCAGGATCCCGGCCAGTGGAATGGCGACGAATCTCGACGAAGCTCTGAACATCGCCGAGAGGATCGGGTATCCGATCATCTGTCGACCGAGTTACGTGCTCGGCGGCCGTCGCATGGAAGTCGTCGAGATGCCCGACGAGCTGAAAAGTTATTTCGATCGCCACGGCTCCTACATTCGCAAAGATGCCCCTTGCCTCATGGATCAGTTTCTCTCCGGCGCACTCGAGGTCGACGTCGATCTCGTCCGCGGAAAAGATTGGACCGTCGTCGGCGGGATCGTCGAACACATCGAGGCCGCCGGAGTCCACTCGGGCGACTCGATGGGCGTCATTCCTCCGCAACGATTGAAGCCCGAGACCACAGCGAAGATCGAAGAGCTCAGCATTCGCCTCGCCAACCGACTCGACACGATCGGACACTTGAACTTGCAGCTCGCCGTGAAGAACGACGAAGTGTTCATGCTCGAGGCGAACCCGCGAAGCTCGCGCTCGGTGCCGTTCGTCAGTAAAGCGACACGGATCCCGGTCGTCGATCTCGGCGTGCTGGCGATGTTGGGTCGAAACGCGAAGGAAGTGAACCCCACGCAGTACCAGTGGCGAAACACGTCGCAGGTGAGCGTGAAAGGCGTCGTCTTCCCCTTCAAGAAATTCCCCGATTCCGACTCCATCCTCGGACCCGAGATGAAGTCGACGGGCGAGAGCATGGGCCGCGGAGCCGACTACTCCGAAGCTTTGCTCAAGGCTTCGACCTCGAGTTTCATTCACCTGCCGATGAGCGGAGAGGTTTTCCTTTCGCTCCGAGATAAGGACAAAGAGGTCATGTTGCCTCTCGTCGAGGCTTTGGTCGATTTGGGATATACGTTCACGGCGACGACGGGAACCGCGAAGTTCCTCTACGACGCGGGAATCGATTGCGTCCCGGTGAAGAAAGTCCACGAAGGTCGCCCTCATTGCGTCGACCGGATCCGCTCGGGAAAAATCGCGCTCGTGATCAACACGACTTCCGGCCGGAGATCGATCGAAGCGAGCTTCGACATCCGTCGCAGCTGTCTGGACTTCTCGATTCCTTGCATCACCGAGAGTCATGCGGCCGAAGCGCTCTTGATGGCGATCCGTATGCAGCGCTCGCGCGATTTCAGCGTAACGCCCCTCGAACGCATGCTGTGAATTGAGGTCGGTTAGGTCTTGAGAAACCGTCTACCTCGGCCTAACCTAAGGGCCACTCAACCAGGTGGGCATTCATGATCCGTGCGTTCGTCTTCTCTCTCCTCGTTTCGCTCGTCACCTTTTCGGTGGTCGTCGCGCCGTCGCAGGTCTTTGCAGCGAACCCCAAGCACGTCACGATCGGCTTCATTCCCGGCGAAAATCCCGAAACGCTCCGTGAGAACGGCGTCGAGTTCGGGAAGATGCTCGAGTCGAAGATCGGTGTCCCGGTGAAGATCTTCATATCGAAGGACTACACGAGCCTCATCGACGCCATGAAAGAAAAGAAGATCGATTTCGCCTTCTTCACCGCGATGTCTTTCGTCTTCGCGGAGAAGCAAGCGGGGGCGAAGGTCCTCTTGAAGAAAATCTGGGACGGTCCTTTCTATTGGTCGACGATCCTGGTGCGAACGGATTCGAAGATTTCGAAACTCTCGCAGCTCAAGGGAAAGAAGTTCGCCTTCGTCGACAAGAAGTCGTCGAGCGGTTTCCTCTATCCGCAGGTTCAGTTCAAGAAAGAGGGGATCGACCCCACGACGTTCTTCGGTGAGGTGGTCTATTCGGGTAACCACGATGCCTCGATCCATTTGCTGGAAGAGAAAAAGGTCGACGCGGTCGCCGTTTTTTCGAACGACGCGAAAGCCGTCGACAGCGCGTGGCACCGCTTCGCCCCGAAGACGACGAAAGTGAAAGTGAAACCGCTCTGGATCAGTGCGCCGATTCCCAACGATCCGTTCTGCGTTCGCCAAGATTTCTACGAAGCGAATCCGCGTCTCTCGCACGATCTGATGTTCGCACTCAAAGAGCTCGACGACGACACGAAGCAGGGCTCCCATTTCAAGAAGCTCCTCGGAGTCTCCGCCCTCATCATGGCGACTTCGCAGCAGTACGAGCCGGTTCGCGATCTGGTCAAGGAGCTCGATCTCAAACTGGAGTAGATCAGGAGCCGAGTGATGGGCCGACCCGTACTTCAAATCGAGAATCTAAAGAAAACGTACCGCAAGGGATGGGGCTCGAAGCCCGTTCCCGCTTTGAAGGGCGTGAGCTTCGAGATCAAGCCCGGAACGATAACCGGTTTTCTCGGTGCGAACGGTGCGGGGAAGACGAGCACGATCAAGTGCATCTTCGAACTCTCCTTTCCCGACTCGGGTGAAATCTCTTATTTCGGCGAAAAAGGTCTCAGCAGCTCCGCGAAGAAAAGAATCGGGTTCTTGCCCGAGCGTCCGTATTTTTACGAGCACCTCACCGGTCGCGAGTTCCTTCGGTTCTATGGTCAGCTCTCGACTTCACTGAAGCGCTCGGACCTCGAGGCTAGAATCGAGAAGCTTCTCGTGCGCGTGGGTCTCTCGCATGCGGCGAGCCGGCCCCTGCGCGGATATTCGAAGGGCATGCTCCAGCGAATCGGCATCGCACAGGCGCTCGTCCACGAACCCGAATTCATCATCCTCGACGAGCCGATGACCGGGCTCGATCCCGACGGCCGACTCGAAGTCCGCGAGATCATTCTCGAGACGGCGGCTCGGGGAACGGCAGTTTTCTTCAGCAGCCACTTGCTTCCGGATGCGGAACAGCTCTGCAGTCATCTCGTCATCTTGAAGAAGGGCGAGCTCGTCTACCGTGGCGAGACGAAGGAGCTCCTTGGAAAAGTCGAGCGCGGTTTCCGCGTCGTCTGGAGCGAAGCCGGTGTGCAACAGACCCGCGACGCCGTGACGAGCGCGGAGCTTCAAGCCCTCATCGATTCCGTACGCGCGAAGCGGGGAGACGTGCTCGAAGTGAAACCGTTGCGCCTCACCCTCGAAGAAGCATTCGCCAAGATCGCGTTCGACCCGAAGGCGGAGCGCATATGAAGTCGATCGTCATCATTGCCACGAACACGTTTCGCGAGATCATCCGCGATCGTATTCTCTACGGGATCGTGGTCTTCGCGTTGCTGCTTATCGGTGTCAGCGTCGCGCTCGGTAGCCTTTCCTTCGCCGAGCAGGCCCGGATCTCCGCGAACTTCGGCTTCACCGGCATCCAAATCAGCGCTTCGATCCTCGCGATCTTCATCGGCAGCACCCTCGTCGCGCGCGAGATCGAAAAGCAGACGATCCTCACTCTCCTCGCGCGTCCGGTGACGCGATCGCAGTTCCTCGTCGGAAAATTCTTCGGCTTGGTTCTCGTCATCGTGACCGTGATGGCCGGGTTGGCCGTCGTCGTCGCGGCCCTCGTCACGACGCTCGGCTTGAGTATCGGACTTCCGTTCTTCGTCGCACTTTACGGCATCGTCCTCGAAGCCCTGCTCCTCATCGCGGTCACTCTCTTGTTCGGCTCCTTCAGCCGTCCGGCCATGACGGTCATCTTCGCGACGTCCATCTTCCTGATCGGTCACTGGATCGGGAGCCTCGATGCGATCAGTAAGACGAAGTTGGTCAGCGATTCGTTCAAGAGCGTGTCGCGGATCCTCGTCAACGTCGTCCCGGATTTCGAGCGCTTCAATTGGCGCTCGGCTCCGATCTATGACACTCCGGTCCCGGCAATCGAAATCCTCAACAGCAGTTTGTATGCCGTCGGCTGGCTCGTCTTCCTCTTGGCGCTCACCTCGATGGTATTCAGGAGAAGAGATTTTGTCTGAGACGACCGCGCTCCTCATCTCGGCTTTCATCTTCGGCGCCATTCTCGGGAGTTTCGCGAACGTCGTGATCTATCGAATGCCACTGGGCAAAAGCATCGTGAGTCCCGGAAGCGCGTGTGGAACGTGCGGCGAACCGGTGAAGTGGTACAACAACGTCCCGATCTTCGCTTGGTTTTGGCTTCGTGGACGCTGCGCCAGTTGCAAATCGAAATATTCTTTCCGGTACGCCCTGGTCGAGCCTTTGATGGCGACGCTCTTCACTGCAGCGGCTTTTCGATTCGGCTTCAGCTGGACTTTGATCGAGGCTCTCGTCTTCGTCTTCATGGTCGTCTGTGCGAGTTTCATCGACCTGGACCACATGATCCTGCCCGACAAATTCACGCTGACGGGGATCGCAATCGGTCTCGCTGGCGCGGCCCTGAATCCCGAGCGCGACTTCCTCGAAGCGCTCTACGGAGTTCTCGCGGGCGGCGGATTCCTGTGGGCTGTCGCATACCTGTACTTCGTCTTCCGCGGCCGCGAAGGCATGGGCGGAGGCGACATCAAGTTGCTCGCATGGATCGGGGCGGTCATGGGTTGGCAAGCGATCCCGCTCGTCATCTTGTCGTCGAGCCTGCTCGGAAGCGTCGTCGGCCTCGTCCTCGCGGCCAGGACCAAAGACGGGATGCAGATCGCGATTCCGTTCGGTCCTTACCTTGCCGGTGCCGCGCTCGCGTATCTCCTCTTCGACGGTTCGCGAGTCGCGGAGTGGTATCTCTCCATGCACGGCTTCTGAAATCCCCGAGTTCACGCCTTTCGCCCAGGTGTCGGCGATTTGACATATCGTCCTTTGTCCTATGTAATTTTGAAGAGGAATCAGACTCTTAACGCGCGAGAACACGACGACGAGGTTCGTCGCATTCGTGTGCGTTAAGGATTCGAAACGCCTTCAACTTGATGGACGACGGAAATCGCGAACACGCTCACTCGAGGCATCGACGTGAGCTCGCGATGTGGAAAGGCAACGACCGCTATGTTTTTCGGAGCGAAGAAACTCGTCGCCATCGACATCGGCACGAGCACAGTCAAGCTCGCCGAAGTGGAGAGCGGTCGCTCCGGTCCGATCCTCAAGAAATTCGCCGTCTATCCGCTCGGTCCCGGCGCGGTGAATGGCGGTGAAATCATCGACGGCGCCCAAGTCTCCGAGTGCATCTCCACTCTCATCAAGACGAGCAAAGTGAAGACGAAGCTCGCGTCCACCGGTCTCTGGGGCGCGTCCGTCATCGTGAAGAAGATCTCGATGCCGAAGATGGAAGTGAGCCTCGTCGCCGAGCAGATCAAGTGGGAAGCCGAGCAATACATCCCCTTCGACGTCAACGAGATCAGCCTCGAGCATCACATTCTCGAAGGGCGAAGCGCGGCTTCCGAGAGTTTGGAAGTCCTCCTCGTCGCGGCTAAACAAGAATTCGTTTTCAGGTTCGTCGAGACGATCGAGGCCGCAGGCATGACCTGTTCGGTCCTCGACGTGTCCGCCTTCGCTTTGGCGAACTGCTTCGAGGCCAACTACGGGATGCTCGAATCCACGGTCTGTCTCCTCAACGTCGGAGCAGGGACGACCAACATGGTCGTCGTCGACCGCGGCGAAGTGATCTTCTGCCGCGACATCGCGATCGGCGGAAACGTGTTCACCTCCGAGATCAACAAGATGATGGGCGTGAGCACCGGTGAAGCCGAGTCGCTGAAGATCAGCGCATCGCTCGGCCAAGAAGTCCCGGCCGAGGTGCACAACATCCTCGCCACCGCGAACGAACAAGTGGTCGACGAGATCCGCAACGCTTTCGAATTCTACAGCGCGACCTCGAGCGGCGCCTCGATCAGCCGTATGTACGTCAGCGGCGGGAGCATCTTCGTTCCCGGTCTCATCGAACAAGTTTCGAAATCCGTGAGCGTCCCGTACGAAGTCTTCGATCCGTTCCTCCGCGTGGGCTACGACACGCGCGCCTTCAGCTCGGAGCAGATCGCGCAGATCAAATCGATCAGCCCGGTCGCGCTCGGTCTCGCGATGAGAAAGCCGGGTGAGGCGTGATTCGGGTCAACCTCCTTCGCAACACGGGACTCGATGCCGCGGTCGTGGGCGGACCTGGAATGCAGGTCGTCGCCGTCGATCAGCAGCGCATCGCGATCGTGAAGTTGGTGGTGATCTTGTTGTTCGTCATCGCCCTTTACATCTACGAGAAGATCAACATCTCGAACCTCCAGCAGGCGGCGGCCGAAATCAGCGCGCGCGTGACGGAAGTCGAAGCGAAGATCGCCCAATACGGCGATCAGGGCCCGCGAGTCGAGAAGTTCACCAAGGAAAAACAACGGATCGGGCAACATCTCGAAGGCGTCGAAGCGATCGCGAAGGATCGCCTGCGCGAGGTGAAAGCCCTCGACAACGTCCAGTCGATCACTCCGGTTCAGGTTTGGTTCGAAAAGATCGTCATCCGTAACGGCCTCGTCCAAGCGATCGGTTATTCGAACACCGACGAAGGCGTCGCCAACTTCTACGCTCAGCTGCAGAACAGCCCGATGTTCTCGAGCTTCGAGCCGAAGTCCCAGGAACAAGAGACGGTCAACGGAGCGAAGGCGATGAAGTTCGAAGTCGAGTTCCGCATCGGAAAAGCGATGGAGGCCGCACGATGAACAAGCTCATCGCGCAACTCTCGGATCTCGAATGGTCGAAGGTCATCATGCTCGGTCTCGCGCTCGCCGGCGCGTACTACGTCTTGATCTTCGATAGTGGAGAATCGATCTCCGGCAAGATCACTCAACAACAACAGCAACTCGTCGAAGCCAATACGAAACTCAGCCAGACGATGAAAGCCATGCAGGACGCCAATCGCTTCGAGCTGGAAGTGAAGCGGATCGCGCAACAATTCGATCAGATCACGAATTTCATGCCGATGACGATCGGACCCGCCGAACTGACCCAGATCGTGAACCAGAGTGCGGGTCTGGCCGGCGTTCGCGTCTCCAAGATCGAGCCCAAAGGTCCCGACACTCGCGCCGGCTTCTACGAGGCGAGCCGAGTCTTCGTCAGCATCTCCGGAAATTTCGCGCAGATCCTCGAGTTCCTCGAAATGTTGTCGCGTGTCCCGAAGCTCCTGACGTTCGACGAAGTCGAAGTCCGAAGCTTGAAAGCTCCCGGCGCTCCCCCGACGGAAATCTCGCCCCTCGCTTTCGAAGGTCTCCTCGTCGGCTATCGCTACATCAAAGATGCGCCCTACGAAGAGCCGAAAAAAGCCGGTCCCGGCGTCCCCGGTGTTCCCGGAGTTCCCGGAGGCGGCCGATGAGACGTCTCTTCCGCATTTCGTTCTTCGTGATGACGCTCCTCTTGATCGCGACGACGACTCGAGTGGCGTTCGCGCAAGATCCGACGGCCCCCCCGCCACCACCGCCGCCGAGCGAAGTGCCGCAAGAGATGCCGTCGGATATCGGGACGCTCGAGGGAGACGAAGTGTCGTTCGGAAGTTTGATGGAAGCTTTCGACTACAGTCCGCGTGGACGACGCGATCCCTTCGTGCAGCCGATCCCCGACAAGCCGGTCGAGCAAGGGCCGCTCCACGGTCCGCTTCTCGCGCTCCAGAAATTCGACCTCGCCCAGCTTCGCTTGGTCGGCATCATCTGGGATGTCAGAAAACCTCAGGCGATGATCAAGGATCCCTCGGGATCGACTCATTTGGTCGGAACGAACACGAGAATCGGCCCCCGAAACGGTTACATCGCGGTCATTCGCGAAGGCGAAATCGTCGTGGTCGAGACGCAAGAACAAGAAGGGCGACTCGTTTCGACGGCGCAAGTCGTGAAGATCGCCCGCTAGAAGTTTAGAAATCACGTAAGCAGTGTCCCTAGCGGCCAACGGATGGCCCCTGGGAGCGAAGGAGAGTTAGGATGACGAAAAAGCTCGATCTCAAGAAGATCTGGAGCACCTTCATGGTCGCAGCCCTGATGGCAGGCTGCGCGGGCTTCGACAACCGTGAGCAAGCCGACATCGAAGACGGCGACATGGAGTTCGCGGAGGAAAAATCCGCCGACGAAACTCTGAATTCCGACACGAACGCACCGGCGCTCTCGGCCGAGACGTCACTGACGGACATTCGTTACGTCTCGCGACGTGGCGGCGGGACTGTCGTCATCGAAAGCACGTCTCCCGTGACGTTCCGAACCCGTGAGAACCGGGAGCTGAACCAATTCATCGTCGATCTCGCGAACGCCAAACTCCCGGATCGCTTGCGTCGTCCCTACAACACGAAAGACTTCGGCCAATCGATCGCTTCGATCAACGCCTACCAAGACGCCGGTTCGTCCACCGCCCGGGTCGTCATTCAGTTCCGTACTCCGACTCGCGCGACGATCACGCAGGCGGGAAAACGTTTGCTCGTCTTCTCGGGCGGTCCGGCATCGACGATCCAAGGTCAAGACCGGGTCCTCGACGACGTCCAAGAGATCGACTCGCTCGCGAAAGCGGCTTCACTCGAGGGAGGCCCGGCAGATCCTCGAATCCTCGCGACGACGTCCGAAGGTTCGGACCCGACGAAGTTCTACGGCAAACCGATTTCGATCGAAGTTCGCGAGATGAACGTCCGTGACGTCATCAACCTGATCGCCGAACAGAGCGGTGCGAACATCGTCATCGCGAGCGGAATCGAAGGGAACCTGACCCTCAAGCTCAAGCAGATCCCTTGGGATCAAGCCCTCATGATCGTCTTGAAAACCCAAAACCTCGGATACGTGAGACAAGGTTCGGTTCTCCGCATCGCGCCGAACTCGGCGTTGCAAGTGGAGGCCGAAACCGCTCGCCGGATCATCGACGCCCAACGCGCGGCCGAACCGATCCGCGTGAAAATCATCCCCGTGGGTTACGCGAAAGTCGCCGACCTCATCGCGCAAGTGAAACCGCTCCTGACCGCCGGACGCGGAACCGTCGTCGCCGACGTCCGAACGAGCTCGCTCATCGTCACCGACACCCCCGAAGTTCTCGAGCGCGCGGGGAACTTGATCAAAGCCCTCGATACGCCACCGCTCCAGGTGATGATCGAAGGCAAAGTCGTCGAAGCGAAAGAGAACTTCAGACGCGATTACGGGATCAAATGGGGTTACAGCGGGTCTCAGACTTCGCTCGGCGGAAACCTGGCTCTGCAGCAAAATAATTTGCGAATCAATCCGTCCGGAGGCGACTCGGTTCCCGGCGTGATCAACGGCGCTTTCCGTCTCGGCACGTTCGACGTCTTCGGCGATCTCGACGCGACACTCGGTCTCGCCGAGAGCGAGAGCGTAGCGAAAGTCATTTCGTCACCGCGAGTGGTCGTCCTCAACAACGAATCCGCGAACATCGATCAGACCGTCGCCATCATGGTGCAAACGACGTCGACGACGAACAACACGACGACCACGACGTATACTCCGATCAACGTGAGTCTCAGCCTGAACGTCACTCCTCAAATCACGACCGAGGGCGACGTTCTCATGGACGTGTCGATCCAGCGCGACTTCGCCGACGCAGGCTCCGTGAGCGCCGTTCCACCGATCAATAAGCGAAGCGCAAAAACGAAAGTCATGGTGAGGAACGGACAAACGGCGGTCATCGGCGGGATCTACCAAGCCGATCACACGACCACCGAGCAAGGCGTCCCGTGGCTTCGAAATATCCCGGTCTTCGGTTGGCTGTTTAAAAGCCGCACGACTCGAAACGACAAGAACGAGTTGATGTTGTTCCTTACTCCGCGCATCATAAACGTAGACAAAGCGCTCCCGAAAGAGGGGACCCTATGACTCGAAACGAGACACGTCTCGCGTTCGTCGCGATCGCCATCTGCCTCGGCTTCGCAGGTTGCGGAAAGAAAAAAGACCTCGGAGTCGACGTCGCCATGGGCGTCCAGGGCGACGGCTTGATCATCGGTACGGCGGTCGCGTCTTGCGAAGACAAGGCC
>JAZKJB010000161.1:0-1637 GCA_040384505.1 Bdellovibrionota bacterium
CAACATGAAGAACCACTTCTCGTTGATCGTTCCGAACGGCTCGTCACTCGATTACGCCAAGCAACAGCTGATCTATCGCGACTCGGCCAATAGCGTGACGAACGTTTCCGAAAAAGTCGGTTTGTCGATCTCGGGCGTCGTCAACATCAACGGTCTCGACACCGACCAAGTCCGCATCAAGGACTTCCAGATGCGTTACGGGGTTCCGACCACCGACGGAAGCTCGCTCGTGAACGCCGTCTCGACGTCGATCGCGACGGTCGACATTCGCAAGGGGACCTCTTACGTCATCTCCTCCGACGAGCTCGAAGTCGATGAAGTCCGCAAGAAGAACGCCTTCGTCTTCGGCGGCGGTCGTCAAAAAGGGAAGAGCAGTCAGCGCCTTCTCTTGTTGATCTCAGTGACGCCCATTCCGCCGATGGGAAGATGAAATGAAGCGTTGGGCCCTCGGGCTCGCGGCCGCCGTTCTCTTCGCTTCATACGGAGCGGAGGCGGTGACCTCGACCTCACCATTCAAAGACATGGACAAGGTCACCGAGGACCTCGCGCAGGAGTTTTATCGCGCGTGGCGACTTCGAATCTCCGAGCTCCCGGCGAACTATCAACAGATCGCCACGCCCGAAGGTGTCCAATACCGTGCTCCGAACAAGACGGGATGTACGCTACAAAACGCGAGCTCGCTCTTTCAGCCGGTGACCGAAATTTTCGTCTCCAGTAAGATCGTGAAGCCAGGCGAGCTCCACGAGAAGATCACCTACCGCGGTTGCAACGGCTCTACTCTTTTGATCGAAATGCTCCAGGTGAAAGGAACGAATCCGAAGTCGACGATCGTCGACGACGTCTTGAACGGCAAGCGTCGCTTCGTGCATGCGGCCGACGAGACCGAGCGTCGCTCGATTTTTCTCGATCCCGTCATCGGCCCGATCATCGATGTGACCTCGGTCGCAACGGGCCCGATGGCGTCGACGACGCGTTTCACCGTCATGCAAAAGCCGATCGTCACGATCCGTTCGAACGAAGCGAACGGTGTGAAGCAGTCTCGCATCGAGCTCCAGAACTTCGACGTCGGTCTCTCGAAATTCGGCGAGGGCTTCCGCCAGAGAACCAGCGGTCTCGAGCCCCGCTACACGATTTTCCAGCAAGGGGATCTGCTCAGATTCCGGGTCAACGATGAAGTCGAGTTCACGAACCAGCGTCGCTTCGAAGAGCTTTATTCGGAAATGATCGTCTGGGCCATCAACGTCACGGCCACCGAAATCCTCGATCTCTATCTCGTGCAGCTCCCGAAAACCGAAGTCGCGAAGCCGAGTGCGGGTGCCAACCAGAGGATTCTCGACGAGTTGACCCAGGCGCTCAATCGCGTGACGACGAAGACCGAGCTCGAGCGCGTGCGTTTGTTGATCCAAGACTACATCGTCAACATTCAGAACGGTCAGCTCATGGCCATGGTGAATGGTCAATTGATGGCCATGGTGAACGGCCAGTTAATGGCAATGGTGAATGGACAACTGATGGCAATGGTAAATGGCCAGCTGATGGCCATGGTAAACAACGAAGTGGTATTTGTTGAAGATGTTTCAATGGTAAATGGTCAGTTAATGGCCATGGTGAATGGACAATTGATGGCTATGGTAAAC
>JAZKJB010000161.1:1647-4315 GCA_040384505.1 Bdellovibrionota bacterium
GTCAGCTCATCATCGACGATCGTCGGCCGAAGTGAGGGCGACGATGTCTTTCGGTCGAGTTTCGAAGATCCTCCCCGTCGTCGCTTTCGCGGTCGCATCCTTTTTGGGGGCGCCGCGCGCTTACGCCGACAAGACCTACGAGATCTCGTCGCTGTCGATCGACGAGATCACGGTCGGCTCGCTCCAGGCTTTCTCACTCTATCTGAAGAACTTGCGTGAGACGTCGCAATGGGAAACCGAAGCCGATCGGATGATCGTCGATGCCGATTCCGTCTCCGAGTGTGAGGAAGGAAAGTTCGCGATCGTCCCGTTTCACTCGGTATCGGGAGTTGTCGTGCGTGATGGCGCGACATTCTTCCGTTGCGGAAAGAGGATCGGGCAGTTCGCCGTCGATCGCTCGGGCCCGGGCGTGAAGCCGATGACGAACGAGGCGCTCTACACGTTCGCGATCCCGGCTCCTTCGGCCTCCGAGACGTTTCGTTTTCGCTTCGACCTCCACCGAATCGAGATTTCGTCGCAGGCAACCTTGGCGGGTCGCGTTTCGAGACTCGGTTTCGAGCTCGGGTCTTATCCGTTTCGTTTCCGGGTCGAGGACACCGAGGCCGTGACCGGAACCACGACGACGAAAGCACGAAACTACCAGATGGAGATCCTCGCTCAAGGGACTTGGAAGTGGGCGCACTTCGAACAAAAGAAAATCCGGGTCGGTGGTCGACCCCCTTCATACGAATATCGAGTCACCGGTCAGGAAGGCCGGACCGACATGACTTCGGGGAAGTACCAAGGGCTCTACTCTTCGAACTTCGAAGCGAATTCCGTAGGACTTTTGTACGCACTTTTGAATTCGCCCTCCGCTTCTTTTCCGTTCGTCATCGATCCCAAAACCGTGACTCCTTGACTCACCGACAGTTGAAGAATCCTGCACAAAGCATCTAGATCGCGTTAGGTGTTGAATTCAACCGCACTACTTTTGTTGATTCGTCCAATTAAGGCCGTCTTTGCGTGTTGAGCTTTGCGCCTGGACTTCGCACTTGATATCTCGCTCCTCGGCTACGTTATCCGGAGCGAAAAGGGAGACGACTGATGTTCGAGCGCAATGATTCTTTTGGCGGGCAAAAACAAGAACGGTCGCAAGACGAGGCGAGCTTCAGCGACTTTCTCGAGCTCCATGGGAAATGCGCTCTCGTCGTCGACGACAGCCCGGACAACCGCCTGTTGATGGTTCGCATCTAGAGCTGGCTCGGGATGGAAGTGGAATTCGCGGAAGACGGCCAAGAGGGCATCGAGAAAGCCCGCGATCTCCAGCCCGACATGATCCTGATGGATCTCATGATGCCCGGTGTGGACGGCTTCCAGGCGACCGAACAGATTCGCGCGTCGGGCTACCATGGCCCGATCATCGCGTTGACCGCATGGGTGGACCCCGAGATCCGAAAGCGCTGCCTGAAGCGCGGCTTCGACGATTACCAGGCCAAGCCCGTGAACCGCGTGCGTCTCATCCACTCGATCTCACAGCTCATCGCTTCGAACGAAGGCGGCGCAGGCTCGATGCACTGAGCTCGATCATTTCTCCGAAAAAATCTGCAGGGAAATATTAGAACGAGGCCCCATTGCTAGTGGGGCTTTTTTCTGCGCCATTGGCGGGCGGAGCCGCCGGCTGAACGCCGCCAGCCGGCGATGCCGGTGCTGCGGGTGCGGTGCCGGGAGCGACAGGCATCATGTTGTTGCCTGGAGACGTGGAGGGGTTCGGATTCGTGCTCGAGCCAGCAGCGACGGGCTGCTGCTGCGACACTCCAGGTTGTGAGAGGGTGTTTGCCGCGAGCGGAGCGTTCATCTGCGTGTACATGGCGGTCAAGGCCGCGCGTTCTTGAGTGAGCTCGCTCAGCTGTCTCGTGACGACGTCACGTCTTTTCATGAGCGAACGCGCGATCGCGTTGCTACGGCCCCGGACGCAAATCAAACCAGGGCAGGTCCCGCCTTTGATGGCGGCCAATCTTTGCGGACCGACGGTTTTCGCGAAATCCTTTTCGATCTCGGCCAGCATCCGCCGACCGCGAGCTTCGTCGTACCGCAAACGACCGATGGACTCTTCGATCGATTCATTTTGTTTAGGACGAGTCGGATAGCGAGCCCGTCCCGCGAGAGCCGGCTCGATCGAAATCGAGACGAGCGCGAAACACAAGAGCAAAGCCATATTCTTGAAGATGTCGAACATCGGAGGTCCCCCTCGCTCCATCCTAATTCAACATCCACGCCACCGCCCGAGGCCTCTTCGTACGTCTAGGCGTCGGTTGTTTGGACAGTGGCTGTCACGTTGTCGTGCGAGTCCGTCGAGGGCGTTTTCGTCGCCGTCTCGAAACGAGACACTCTCGGCGCTCCTGGACTCGACCAACGTCCGACTGTCGAAACGACACAAGCTCTCCACGCTCGCGAATGCGATTGCGCGCGCGCGTTCACTTAAGCTAATTCTCGTGCGCCACTGGCTTGAGAAGGAGAATACGAAATGCAAACTTCGATGCGAACGTTCCCCCGACATCTGCAACTCGTCGACGAGAATTATCGTTCTCGTTTCGTCGATGCGACGTTCATTTATGAAAGTGCGACGGGTCGTTACCTCGTCCATCTCGAGCAGTTCGGCGAACATCTCGAAACGCGAACCGGGAGATCT
>JAZKJB010000162.1:0-2023 GCA_040384505.1 Bdellovibrionota bacterium
TGGTGGGTGCTGAGAACGAGACTCGCGGTCAGACCTCGACTCTTCAATGCGGAAACGATCGCTTTCGTTTCGGAGGCGTCGATGACGATCGCTTCGGTCGAGCCATCGCGCCAGATGAGATAGCAGTAGTTGTCGGTCAGCGCTGGAATCGTCGCGACGTTGATCATGGCCGCACTCTAGCGCGGAATCTGGAGTTAATCCACGGCCAGTACAAAGCGACGACCGATGCGCAGGTGAACAAGAAACCGACGGCCGCATAGTGGCTCATCGGTTCACCGAAAAGATAGTGCGCGGCGATCGCGGCGAAGATCGGCTCGATCAGGGTCATGCAGCTCATGAAGTTCACGTCGAGATAGTTCAAGCAGTAAGTGAAGACCGCGTGACCGAGGAGAGTCGGGAAGACCGCGAGTGCGACGAACATCCACCAGGTGATCGGAGTATACTCGGTGAAACGGTCGCCAACGATCAACATGGCGATCGAAGCGTAGACGGCCGTTTGCAAATAGATGGTGGAGGCGAACGTCGAATTCGAAAGTTTCAGGCGAAGTTTTTTGCCCGTCAAAATGTAACCGGAGAAGCATGTCGCGCTCGCGATGCTCCAGAGATTTCCGTGCAAGCTCGTCGCCGTCGATTGAAACGAGGAGTCGAACCACTGCTCTCCGAACAAGACGACGATGCCGACGAATCCCAGCGCACAGGCGACGACGAGATGCGATGTCACTCGCTCTCTGAACATGAGCCAAGCTCCGAGCGCCGTCGTCACCGGGTTCAGCGAAAACAAAATCGTCGAGTTCGCGATCGAGGTTTCTTGGACGGAACGAAAGAAAAAGTAAAAGTGAACGAAAAGCAGGAATCCGGAAAGCGCGAGGTGCCAAACGTCGGAACGAACGAGCCGTCGTAATTCCGTGCGGCCCGTGCGACCGAAAGCCACCGGGGCGAGGATTGCCCCTGCGATCGCAAGGCGCCAGAAACAGATCGCCAGAGACGAGGCATCGGCGAAGCGAATCAACGTCGCCGCCTGCGACAGGATCAAGAGCGAGATGAAGAAGGCGGCGTTGATCATGAGATCGTCAATTCCCCGGGACTTTGGACCTGTTCCGAACCGGCTCTCCGAACAATTTAGACTCTGCCTCATGCGGTGCCTCGTGAGAAGATGAATCATGGCCGCACCTCAACTGAAAAACGCCCAGCAAAACGCCCGCTCCATCAACATCGAAGTTTCGTTACCTGCGCGTGATCGCCTGACGCTCGAGCTCGAAGTCGATCGCGACGAAGTGAAGCGGGCTCAGCTCGTCGTCGTTGGTTGCACGGAAATTTTGAAGCTCGCGCAGGAATGGCGCCCGAAGTTGAAGGGCCCGCTCGCTCAGATCCCATTGCCGGAAGGCACCGGTCACGCCGTTCTGATGTTGCGCGAGGCGATTTTGAAAGCTCGTGGCGAGTGGAAGTTCCCGTACACCGACGAAGAACTTTGTCATTGCCGCGCAGTCGCGACTTCGAAAGTCGACGCGGCGATCGTCGGTGGTTGTCATTCGATGCAGGCGGTGGCCCAGGAAACGTCGGCGGGCACCTCGTGCGGAACATGCCGCGTGGATACCGACGCGATCATCAAGTATCGCTTAGGCCGCTGAGCGTGGCTTCTCAACCGAAGATCAGCATGTCGAGCGAGTAAGCTCCCGGGCCCAACAAGAACAAAACCAAGCAGATCGCAGCGAGATTGATCGTATACTCCGCGCCCGGCGGATTGTTCGTGATCAGATATCCGCCCCCTTTGTGCCCGAGAGTCATCGCGACGAGCATCGTCGAGAAGCAAAGCACGCAGCCGACGCGAGTGAAGAGTCCGAGTGCGATCATCGTGCCTCCGCCCAACTCCGCGAGCATCGCCATTCGCGCTTGAAGCTCGGGGAACGGAACTCCGAGGCTCTTCAACCAGCCGGCGAAGCCCGCCATGTTGCCGGGGCCGACGATCCCTAGTTTTCCGAGAGCATGGACGATGAAGCAGACGCCGATGAAAACTCGTGCGATC
>JAZKJB010000162.1:2033-2339 GCA_040384505.1 Bdellovibrionota bacterium
GTGCGATCAAGATCGCGACGTCGACGAGGAGAGGACTCGTGGAGATGAAATATTCAGTCATGGGTCTGGATCTAACAGGTGAGTCCGACGGACGGCAAGGGCTTCAGCGTTTGCCGCGCTTGTCCTCTTTGATGACGACGGGAAACTCGCCGGTCTCGAGATAGGTATCGAGCATCGGGCCCAATTTGCGACGGCACGAGCCGCCACACGGACCGACTCCAGCCGTCGTCTCGTCGAAAATCTTGTTCAACGTATCGCAGCCGTTTCGAATCGCGCCTTCGATCACGTCACGCGAGACGTTGTTGC
>JAZKJB010000163.1:0-1627 GCA_040384505.1 Bdellovibrionota bacterium
GAGATCGCCTTTTGGGCGAAGGACCCGACGAGCGTCTTCTGCTCCGCCATCACGTCGATCACGAAATTTCGCGAACCCTTGCGCGTCGCTTCGAATTCTCGCGACGTCGCATCTTTGATCCCACAAACGTCTCGCGCGAACTCGATCGCCGCGAGCTGCATGCCGAAGCAGATGCCGAAGAACGGAATTTGGTTTTCACGAGCATAACGAATCGCGACGATCTTGCCTTCGGCTCCGCGCTCACCGAAACCTCCGGGAACGAGAATCGCATCGACTTCACTCAAAGCATCGCCGACGTTGGCCGACGTCAGAGTTTCGGAATCGACCCAAGTCACTTCCACTTTCGTGGCGTTCGCGATGCCGCCGTGGACGATCGCTTCGTTCAGAGATTTGTAACTTTCTTTCAGGTCGACGTACTTGCCGACGATCCCGATCGAAACATGCGTCGCTGGATTCTTCAGAGTGGAGACGATGGCGCTCCAGCCGTCCATGTCGGGTTCGCTCGCTTCGAGCTCGAGTCGCGACACGACTCGCTCGTCGAACTTCTCCGCGTGGAGCATCAACGGAACTTCGTAGATCGTTTGGCAATCGTAAGCCGAAATCACGTTCTCGGGACGAACGGAGCAGAACAAACCGATCTTCGACTTGATGTCGTGACCGAGCGGGCGCTCGCTTCGGCAAATCAGGAAATCAGGCTGGATCCCGATCTCGCGAAGCTCTTTCACCGAGTGCTGCGTCGGCTTCGACTTCAACTCGCCGGCGGCCGCGATATAAGGAACGTAGGTGACGTGAACGAAGATCGAGTTCTCGTGACCGACGTCGACTCGCATTTGGCGAATCGCTTCCATGAACGGCAAGCTTTCGATGTCGCCGACCGTACCGCCGATTTCGACGATCACGACTTCCGCACCCTGAGCCGCCTCGTAGATCCGCGATTTGATTTCGTCGGTCACGTGCGGAATCACCTGCACGGTACCGCCGAGGTAATCGCCTCGACGCTCTTTCGAAATCACGGCTTCGTAGATCTGGCCCGTCGTCACCGAGTTCGAACGATGAACGGTGATCGAAGTGAATCGCTCGTAGTGGCCGAGATCGAGATCCGTTTCCGCGCCGTCTTCCGTCACATAGACTTCGCCGTGTTGGAGTGGCGACATCGTTCCAGGATCGACGTTGATGTACGGATCGAACTTCATCAGCGTGACTTTCAACCCGCGAGCTTCGAGAAGCGTCGCGAGCGAAGCCGCGGTTAGACCTTTTCCGATCGACGAGACCACGCCTCCCGTGACGAAAACGAATTTCTGATTGAGATCGGCTTCGGGAGCTTTCGACGCTTTCAGCGCTTTCGCGGACATCCGGCGCCGAGGTTTCTTAGCGGAAGCTACAGTGCGACCTTTGGATTTCTTCATCCTCATCCCTTCCGACGCTCACGCATGATCTTCTCAATTTTGGTCACATCGCCAGGCGAGTCAACTCCCCAGCTATCGTGCTCCACCTTCACCACTTTGATACGCGCACCGAGATAGAGCGCACGCAATTGCTCGAGGCTCTCCATGCGCTCGAGCTCCGTCGGAGGTTGCGCGCAAAAGCGCCGCAGAAAATCGCGACGGTACGCGTAGATTCCGATGTG
>JAZKJB010000164.1:0-1925 GCA_040384505.1 Bdellovibrionota bacterium
GCGGATATATGAAATCCTTCACAGCTTGCGGCGATCGCGGAGCAAGTCGCATTCCTGGAGCGTCATCCTGAGTGTGACGTCGTCTTCACTCATGCGACGACGATCGATTCCGAGGGTCGCATGCTCGGTGAGCGGATGTTTCCCGACGAGATCAAAGGAACGAATGTTCTTCTCGGCTACGATGATTTGCTCTCATTGGTCTTGAAGTATGGAAATTTCATCACGTGTCCTTCGGCTCTCATGCGGACCGCCGTTTTCAAGAAAGACCTCGGTGGATGGAACGGTCGCGATTTCGGCTACAGCGCCGATCTCGACCTTTGGTTGCGCGCGGCTCGCAAGGCACCTGTCGGCTTCATCGCGAAGCCTCTCATGAGCTACCGGGCATCGGATGTCAGCTTCAGCGTAGCCCTTCAGAAAGTGCGCACCGTTCGCCATGCGATTTTCAAAGTGATCGAGGCCCATTACGTTCCGGCATCGGCCGATTCGGTCGCGCGGTGGAACGTGAAGTTTCTCGAGGCGAAGGACTCGGCTCTGATCTGCTTCAACCTCATGAAGAAAGGCGAACCGCTGCCGTCGGTCGTCGAAAAACTATCGATGTCGGATAACCTTCGCGCGCTGGCGACTTCGAGTTTTCACCGGCACTTCGCGCTTCGAATTTTTGCGATTCGAATCTTCGCGACGCTTTATCGCTTCGGATTCCTTCGCTCGCTTCTTCGTCGTTCGATCTCTCGAATCCAGGCGTAATCAGTACGCGCGGTGGTGAACGAAGCCCCGGAAGATCGTCAACGCGATGATCTTGAGGTCGAACCACAATGACCAATTCTGGATGTAATACAGATCGTATTCGACGCGCTTCTGCATCTTTTCGATCGTGTCAGTTTCACCGCGCCAGCCGTTCACCTGGGCCCAGCCCGTGATTCCCGGCTTCACTTTGAGGCGCTGGAAATAGTGCTCGACTTGGTCTTTATAAAACTCGTTGTGCGCGACAGCGTGAGGTCGGGGGCCGACGATCGACATACGGCCTTGAAGGACGTTGAAGAACTGAGGGAGCTCATCGAGACTCGTTCGTCGAAGGAAGGCTCCGACACGAGTCACTCGTGAATCCCCTTTCGTAGCTTGCGTCACCTGCCCGTTGTCCTCTTCGTGAACGACCATCGATCTGAACTTGTAGACCTTGATGATTTCACCGTCCCAACCATGCCGGCGCTGTTTGAAGAGGATGGGGCCGCGCGAGTCGATTCGAATTGCGATTGAAACGAGAAGTAGAACGGGGCTGACGAGAAGCAAGATGATTGCAGCCAGGATTCGGTCTTCGATTCCTTTCATAAGACGATTGAGGCCCGACATCGGGGAGTAATTGATATCGACGATTGGGATTCCCGCGACTTCGGTAACCGCATGACCGAGGAGGAGGCGGAAGCTGAAGATGTCTGGAACGAAGCGGATCATCGTCGTCGAGTGTCGAAGTTCGTACATGACTTCTTTCACCCGCTGCTCGGCTCGCAGCGGAAGCGCAAGCCAGACCTCTTGGATTTTGTTGTCTCGAACGAAATCGGTAAGTGAGTTCTGCCGACCGAGGATCTTCGTTTCGTTGTAAACACTCCCTTGGAGCGTTTCATTGTCGTCAAAGAAGGCGGCGATATCGAACCCTGTCGATTCGTCCTCTCGGACACGATCAGAGACCATTTTACCAAGATCACCCGCGCCGAAAATGACGATGCTCTTGCGATTCCAGCCGCGGCGACGTAGTTCGCGAAGAAAAATGATCAAAACCCGACGGTAGGTGAAAAGTCCGATGAAGCCGCTCGTCGCCCACAAAGAGAACCAGAGCCGGGAATAAACGGCGGTTATCTTCATAAGAGCGGCAACGACGACCAGGATCACGAGGACCGAACCCCATGAGAGGAACGTGACTCGAATCTGAT
>JAZKJB010000165.1:0-2553 GCA_040384505.1 Bdellovibrionota bacterium
CCACTCTATCTCTCGACGAAGAACACGATCCTCAAAAAATACGACGGTCGCTTCAAAGACATCTTCGAAGAGATCTACCAAAAAGAATTCAAAGCGAAGTTCGACAAGGCCGGCATCGTCTACGAACACCGTTTGATCGACGACATGGTCGCTTCCGCTTTGAAATGGGAAGGCGCCTTCGTCTGGGCCTGCAAGAACTACGACGGCGACGTTCAATCCGACACGGTCGCACAAGGTTTCGGTTCGCTCGGTCTGATGACGTCGGTCCTCATCACGCCCGACGGTAAAACGATGGAAGCGGAAGCCGCGCACGGCACCGTGACCCGTCACTACCGTCAGCATCAGCAAGGTAAACCGACTTCGACGAATCCGATCGCGTCGATCTTCGCCTGGACTCGAGGCCTCGCGTTCCGCGGCGAGCTCGACGGGAACAAAGAGCTGATCAACTTCGCGCACACGCTCGAAAAAGTTTGCGTTCAGACGGTCGAAGGCGGCCAAATGACGAAGGATCTCGCGATGCTCGCATTCGGCGACAAGGTCCAACCGAACCAGTACCTGAACACGGAACCGTTCCTGGACGCGATCGATCAGAACCTGCGCAAAGCGCTGACTCTCTGATTCTTGGCTCACGTCGTCCAAGAAGGACGACGGACTCATCACGGAAGGCGCAGCTTTGGAGTCGATCCCCGCCATCGAGCTTCGAAACGTAACGGTCGCGTTCGGCGACGAGACGTTACTGCGTGATGTGAGCGTGAAGATCGCCACGGGCGAAGCGTTCGTCCTCATCGGCCCTTCAGGCCAAGGCAAATCCACTCTTCTCAAAGTCATGGGCGGACTCATCTTGCCTACGAAGGGCGAAGTCCTCATCGAGGGGCGCGAGCTCTCGAAGATGAAGGGCGCCGACCGAGAAGCGCTCGCGAAGAAGATGGGAATGCTTTTCCAGAAGAACGCGCTCTTCGATTCGCTCACGTGCGCGGAGAACATCGCGTTCCCTCTTCAAGAAGTCGCGAACGCTCCTCAAAAAGAAATCGACGACGCGATCACGTATTATCTCGAGGCCGTCGGCATTCCTCACGCGCGCAATCTCTACCCGGATGAAATCTCGGGCGGGATGCAAAAGCGTCTCGGGATCGCGCGAGCGCTCACGTTGAAGCCACAAATCGTGTTCTACGACGATCCGACGGCGGGCCTCGATCCGATCACGTCTCGTAAAATCATCCATCTCATCAAAGATCTGCAGAAAAGCATGAACACCACTCTCGTCGCCGTGACGAACGACATGCAGCGTGCGTATCAAACGGCGAATCGGATCGGCATGGTCGTCGATCGTGAGCTGCTGATCTGCGGAACTCCGGACGAAACGCTCAATCACAAAGATCCGCGGGTCGCTCAATTCATTCGCGGCAACCTCGAAGGCCCACTCACGGTGCACGCATGAGTGAAGCGAGCACGATGCCCATGATCAAGTTCGAGAAGATCGTGAAGAGATTCGGCGACCGCACGATCTTGAAAGGCATCTCGTTCGACGTGAAAGAGGGAGAAATCCTCTTCATCCTCGGAACTTCGGGCACGGGCAAATCGGTCCTGCTGAAAAACATCGTCGGCCTTCTCAGGCCCGACGAAGGAAAAATCTGGATCGACGGCGAAGAGGTCTCTCGGATCTCGGAAGATCGCTATTTCCCGATTCGCAAGAAGTGCGGAATGGTCTTCCAACATCCCGCTCTCTTCGATTCGCTCACGATCTTCGAGAACGTCGCCTTCGGGCTTCGCCGCCTCGAACGGCTTCCCGAAAAAGAGATCGAAGAACGGGTCACGAAGTGTCTCGGTCTCGTGAATCTCGTCGGTGTCGAAGAAAAACTCCCGGCCGAGCTCTCGTACGGTATGCAGAAGCGCGTGAGCCTCGCTCGCACGGTCGCCGTGGGTCCTCGCATCTTGCTCTTCGACGAGCCGACGACGGGCCTCGACCCGGTCACGACGAATGCGGTCAACCGCTTGATCTTCGATCTCTCTCGCAAACTCAAAACGACGTCTCTCGTCGTCAGCCACGACATGCATTGCGCGCTCGAGATCGCGGACCGGATCATCGTCCTCGACCAAGGGCACATCGTGGAGCAGGGAACACCTGCCGAGCTGAAAGCTTCGAAAGTGCCACTCGTGAAAGACTTCCTCTCGGAGGCGCTCGAAGCATGATGTTCCAGAGAACGAGCGCACTCTTGGCGGATATCGGTGGCTGTCTCCTCTTCTTGAAAGAGGCGGCGAGAGTCGCGGTGACCTACCGTGTGTCGATGCACGAGATTTTCGTTCAGATCTGGCGTGTGACCACGCAGTCGCTCTCCACGACGGCGCTAGCGGGATTCTTCGTCGGAGCCCTCATGACCGTGCAGTTCACGATGCAAGTGAAGGCCTTCGGCGCTCTCGGCTATCTCGGAGGCCTCGCCACGAGTGGAACGATCCGCGAAGTCGGTCCGCTTCTGATCGCGTTCATGTTGAGCGGTAAAGTCGGAGCCTTTACGTCGGCCGAGCTCGGCACGATGCGAGTGACGGAACAAATCG
>JAZKJB010000166.1:0-2015 GCA_040384505.1 Bdellovibrionota bacterium
AGGAACACGGCGCGCTCGAGTACATCGAGTGCATGGCCGACGACGTGAAACCGGGAAAATGGACGTCGTTCCCCCAGAGCGTGAAGCTCAAAAAAGGCGAAGTCGTGTTCTTCTCTTACATCGTCTACAAATCGCGCACACACCGCGATCGCGTGTTGAAAAAGGTGATGGCGGATCCACGGCTCCAGCAGGCGGGCATGACGATGGAGACGATGCCGTTCGATGGTAAACGGATGATCTATGGTGGATTCAAACCCGTCGTCACGATGTGATCCAAGAGTACGCTGGCGACGTCTCCGAATGACGTCGCTGACCTCATCTCGTCGTTGCGTTATGCGAAGCCCATGTTAACGTTGAAGCAATGAGAGAGCACACCTGCGAACGACAGCCGAGCTTTAGCGCGCGAGGCAAACGCATATGAAACCGTGGCTTTTGCTTCCACCGCAGGTCGCTCATCAGCTTGCACCACTCGGCTTGCAGCTCGCGGCCGCGTTCCGCGATCAACCGACCTATACCTGGAGACCCTTCACCTGGAGAGGTTTGCGCTTTTGCAACCGTCTCGGCACGGCGGGCGGAGTCGACAAAGACGGCGAGCTGATCGAAGAGTGGTGGAAGTTCGGTCCTGGCTTCGTCGAGATCGGGACCGTCACTCCCCTCGCACAAGGGCCTAATGAAGGAAAGATCATCGATCGCGACGTCAAGGACGGCGCCGTTTGGAATCGCCTCGGCTTTCCCGGTCGTGGTGCGTGGGTCGCGAAAGAAAACCTGAGAGACCTTCCGATCTTGAAGCCGACTCCGATCTTCGTGAACATCGGAAAGAATCGCGAGACGCCGAACGACCTCGCCGTTCGCGATTACGCGCAATGTATCTCGATTCTCGCGGGCCTCGCCGACGTCTTCGTCGTCAACATCAGTTCACCCAACACTCAGGGCCTTCGCGAGTTGCTACAGCCTAAGAATTTGCACCGTTTCCTCGGCGGCGTTCTCGCCGCGAAAAACAAGTCGTCGTCGCCTTATACTCCGATCTTGCTCAAGCTCAGTCCCGACCTCGACGACGACGAACTTCGAACGATCGTGGAGATCGCGTGCGAGCTCGGGATCGACGGCTTCATCGCGACGAACACGACTCTCGCTCGCGATCACGGTAGTCCATTTCCGCCCGAAGGCGGAGTCTCGGGTCGGCCCCTAGGAGCTCGCTCCATGGCGGTCTTGAAGATCTTGCTCCAAACTCTCGGGACCGCGAAAGGCGACAAGCTCGTCGTGTCCGCTGGCGGAGTGATGACACCAGACGACGTCAAAGCGCGTCTCGATGCCGGAGCGGATCTCGTTCAGGTTTATTCGACGCTCATCTTCGAAGGCCCGACCTTCTTCGAGCGCGTTTGTCATGCTATGCTGACCGACTAATGGCTTTAAAGCGTCCGACATGGATTCCAGTAGTGACCGGCATCTTGCGCAGAGGCGACAAGATCCTCGTCGGTCAACGCCCCGTCGGCCACACTCTCGCCGGCCACTGGGAATTTCCCGGTGGAAAAATCGAGAAGAACGAGTCCCCGGAAGTCGCACTCGCACGCGAACTCAGCGAAGAGCTCGGCATCGAAGCCGAGGTCGGTAAGCTCATGCTCGCGAGCACCCATTCCTATGGTGAGACCGGGATCGTGATCTTGTTCTATGAAGTTCTCTTCTGGAAGGGCGAGCCGAAGAACGTCCACCACATGGAACTCAAGTGGGTGGAGCCGGGCGAGCTGAAAACGCTCACGCTACCGGATGCGAATCGAAAGATCATCGACCGGATCTTGCAACTGCTCTAGAGTCGGCTCACACGTGGCACGCATCGCTTTTTTCACAGAACGTCTTCCAGGAAACCGCGAAGGAATCGACTCCGATCCGATCGCGGCGTTTTCGTTCGACTTGATGATGAGTCTCGCGGACCAACAGCACGACGTGAGCGTGTACACCACGTATCGCGAGGGTGAGATCGGCGCCGAGCCTTCGCATCCGCGCATGCGAGTCCTTCG
>JAZKJB010000167.1:0-10400 GCA_040384505.1 Bdellovibrionota bacterium
CGTCGGGAAGTTCGTCGTCGGGTTCCTCGAGTGGATCGTCGTCGGGAAGTTCGTCGTCGGGTTCCTCGAGTGGATCGTCGTCGGGAAGCTCGTCGTCGGGTTCGTCGAGCGGCTCGTCGTCGGGAAGTTCTTCGTCGGGTTCTTCTAGCGGCTCGTCGTCGGGAAGTTCTTCGTCAGGTTCTTCGAGCGGCTCGTCGTCTGGAAGTTCTTCGTCGGGTTCTTCTAGCGGCTCGTCGTCTGGAAGTTCTTCGTCAGGTTCTTCTAGCGGCTCGTCGTCTGGAAGTTCGTCGTCAGGTTCTTCGAGTGGATCGTCGTCTGGAAGTTCGTCGTCGGGATCCTCGAGTGGCTCGTCATCTGGAAGTTCGTCGTCGGGTTCTTCTAGCGGTTCCTCGTCGGGCAGCAGCTCGTCTGGCTCCTCGAGTGGATCGTCTTCTGGTTCGTCATCGTCGGGTTCTTCGAGCTCGGGCGGCGACACCGGAAGTTCTTCGGGCTCGTCGAGCTCGGGCGGTGACACCGGAAGTTCTTCAGGTTCGTCGAGCTCGGGTGGCGACACCGGAAGCTCTTCGGGTGGCCAAACGCCTCCCGCTCCTCCTAGAGAAAGCGAAAAAATCGCAGCGAAGCTCGTTCCCGCTCTCTATGTCGACTTCGACATGGGCACGAAGGTCACGAATCTCACGCTGCACGATCCGAAGAAGGCGATGCTCCAGGGCGGTACGCCGAATTCTCTCGTCGTCGACGACTACAGAAACGGCTTCAAGGTCGAGCGTTATCAGCTTCTCGAAGGTGGTCTCGGCATCGCGGGAAAATTCTGGTTCGAGAATTCGAGTGGCATGAAGGACCTTCTCGGTGCAGGCGTCGGCCTCATTCCGCTGAAAGCTTCGAAGAGTTTCTCGGTTCAGTATGCACAAACGCAAAACGATCTCGCTCGCTTGCCGAAGCTCACGAAAGCTCCGACGAACGCGAACGATCTGAACGATTGGTCGATCGGCGATAGCATCCAGTACACGAGCGAAGGCGGACTCATCTACTTCGGCTCGATCGGCATCGGTCCGGCGTCGTTGGGCACTGTTCGGGTCGCGAAGGGATCATGGTCGACGTTCGTCGAAAAAGCGACGGAGAACGTCGCGTACGTTCGCATCTCGAAAACGAAGCTGACCGCCTTGTCGGCGTCGGCCGGGGCTGGCCTCGTCAGCATCTCGAAGTCGAATTTCAATGACAGCGACAATTCCTTCTCGTTCGTCGTCGACATCAAGTCGGAAAAAGGTCGTCGCGTTTACGAAGACCTCGTTCGCGGCAACCTCGCGGCGGTGCAGACGGAAGTGAAGAGCGGACAAGTCGTTCGCCAGATCGACGCGGCCGTCATCTTGAGAAACGGCAAGCTCTCGCACGTCTTCTTGGGTCTCCCGATCCTGCTGAACGAGACGGTGACGAAGGGGACGATCACGAACGTGACGAAAACGGATCTGATGCTCGATCAAGCGAAGGTGAACGTCACTTACGGCATCTACTTGAACGATCAGCGTAACCGTTTCCTCGATACGCATGCTTCGAAGACGGTCGTTTTCTACGGCGCGAAATTCAATACGATTCGTAAAGAAGGCACTGTCGACGGCATGTTCGGCAAATACTCGGTCACGATGGGCGACGACACGACTTCGAATCGCAGCTTGAAGAACATGGCTTCGGAGCTCGTGAGAAAATCGGGTCTCGACGCGGCTCTCGCGATCCGCGTTCCGAAGGACACGAAGATGGACTTCGGGTCGGGCGCTCTCGACATCACGTTCTCGAAAGCTAACACGGAGACGATGATGTCTCGCGCGGCGAAGCTGACCGAGAAAGACTTCGTCGGTCGCATGATGACCGTTTACTCGAAGAACTTCGACGGCGGCGATGTCTTGGGTCTCTGCGCGAACAAAGAAGCGGACTGTGCGGACAAGGCACTCAGCGCGACGAAGCGCTCGCTCTCACGCATGCACCGCGCACTCGCGAAGATGCAGGCGAACCTCGGGAACGACATCGAGTTCACGAAGGCCTACGCCGAATTCGGGCGCGAAGTCTCCCAGAACGGCATGATGGTCCAAGCGGCCGTCACCCTCGCGGGAGCCGGAGTGGGCGTGTACATGAAACTCGAAGGTGAGCGCATCTCGACTTACGAAGTCGCGCTCCGCTCGACCGGTCGTGGGATCGAGATGTCGTCGGTCGACCCCTCGACTTTGCGCTCGGACTCGGTCGATCCGCGCTCGAATGCGAATCAAAACCGCGGTTTGCTCGTCGGCCCTGGCGTCCGCGCCGCTAGTCCAGTGAACAATCGCTAAGTCCGGACCGGACAAGTGACACCGAAACGGGTAGACTCTCGAGAGAGAGCTGCCCGTTTTTTTTGGCCGTTTTATTGCCAGGTTTTTGCCGCTTCATCAGGATTCGACAACATGCTCGCTCAACGTCCTGTATCTGCGACCCGTGGCTGGATCGTCCTCGTCGGTTTCGTCGCTTTCGTCGCTTCTCTCTTCCTCGCCCGTCACTCGTTCATGCTCGACCCCGTGAAGGGTGCGGCGCTCGTGATCCTGATCACGGCCGCGACTCACTTCTTCCTCGACGTCACGGTCCTCAAAGTCCATCGCCGGACTTCGACGGGCCTCGATTGGACGAAGAAGAATTCGAGCTTCGACCGTGTGCAAACCAAGATCTTCGGTTTCGCCGGCTCCCTCGGTTTCATAGGAGCCATTTACTGGCTCTTCCCTGAGTATCGCGGCGACTTCTACGACTCGTACTGGAGCATCTTGCGGCTCACGCTTCCCGTCGTCGGCCTTCTCGCGATTCCGTACATCTGGTTCGTCGACTCACGCATGGAGAACCCGAACGACGGCTACGTTCAGATGGGTCGTGTCGTTCTCTTTCAGTGGGAGAAGATCGACAAAGCGGTCTTGGGTCAGCACATGCTCGGCTGGCTCGTGAAAGGCTTCTTCCTTCCGCTCATGTTCACGTACTTCGTTCGCGACCTCGCGGAGTTTTCGACCTTCGATTTCTCGATCATCACCGATTTCAAGACGTTCTTCGATTTCACGTATCACTCGATCTTCTTGGTCGACGTCGGCATCGTGTCGATGGGCTACGTGATGTCGCTCCGGCTTTTCGATACTCATCTTCGCTCGACTGAGCCGACCTTCAAGGGTTGGCTCGTCGCTCTGATTTGCTATCAACCGTTCTGGTCACTGTTCGGCCGCTTGTATCTCGATTATTCGAGCGACTTCGGTTGGGGAGTTTGGCTTCAGGCCTATCCCGCCATGTACGCGATCTGGGGATCACTGATCTTGCTGCTCTATGCGGTCTACGTGACGTCGTCTTTGATGTTCGGGTGTCGTTTCTCGAACCTCACGCATCGAGGGATCCTGACCAACGGACCGTATGCTTGGTCGAAGCATCCCGCGTACATTTCGAAGAACATCGCGTGGTGGTTGACGTCCGTTCCGTTCGCGATGAGCGGAAGCGGTGCCGATGCGCTGCGCGGGTGCGCGCTTCTCGCGCTGATCAACTACGTCTATTACCTGCGCGCGAAGACGGAAGAAGCGCATCTCGCGAGAGATCCCGTTTATCGCGAGTATACCGCCTGGATCGCCGAGCGCGGACTCATCGCCCGTCTCCGCAATCGCTTCGGCGACTGAATCGGACAGCCGTCCCGAAGCGAGACGGCATGAATTAGCTAGGGGCGAGCCACCTTCAAAGACTTCGAGATGGAGGATGAAGCCCAAAAATTCGTCTAGTTTATGATCTCTTTAGGTGTCATTCGGGCGGGTCTGGCTCACTCTGGAGCTACACAGCCTAAATCCGGGGAATCAATGATCAAACGCAATGCCCTCGTCGTCTTCGCGATCGCTCTTTTGCTGTCGTCGGTTCTCGTTTTCCAAAACTGCGCGAAAGCGAAGTTCATGGAGCCGGAAGGCGGGATGGTCGGAGCGATGGCGTTCAATTACTGCGTGAACGGCATGACTCGTTCGTGCAGCGATGCGACCGGAACGGGTTTGACCTGCGAGAAGTTCAAGGACGACGTTCCTGCCGTCTTCCGCGAAAATGTCTGTATCAAAGAATCGTGTAACTCGGGTTACATGCTCAACGACATGATGTGTATCCCGGTCGCGTGTCAGCCGGGAACGGTCGGCGCTTGTATCGTCGATCATGGCGTCGGCAGCATGACGTGCCACCCGAGTGGATCGGGTTTCGGAGCCTGCAACGCGACGACTTGCGATTCGGGTTACACGCTTCTCGGCGGACTGTGTATCGGTCTCGGAGCTTCGCCGACACCGACGCCTTCGCCGACTCCCGTGGAGCCGACGCCCACACCGACTCCGGGACCTTCGGCGACACCGACTCCCACGCCGACTCCGTCACCGACGCCGCTTCCGAGCCCGACACCGGGACTCTGTACGGCGGGATCGCATCGTGATTGCGGAAACGCATCGCAGTCCGGCTTCGAGACTTGTAACGACTCCGAAGACGGGTACGGCGCGTGCGAGCTCAAAGGTTGTAATGCCAATTACCACGCAAATGGCCATGCGTGCGATCCGAACACCTGCGAACCGAACCAGATCACTTTCTGTTCGCAAGGCGCGGGCTCGGGCTTCAAGACTTGTAACAGTGCGGGCAGCGCTTGGGGCGCGTGCGTGTTCAACCTGTGTCAGTCGGGCTACACGTTGAAAGACGGAGTTTGTGCCGTGCAGAGCTGTTCGCCCGGATCGAAAACTCAGTGCGAATACGGTCACGGAGTCGGCGAGAAAACTTGTAACTCCGACGGCCTCGACTACGGTACGTGCGTCTTCGTTGCCTGTAACGTCGGCTACACGTTCGAAGATCCGCTCTGTATCGAGAACGTTTGCTCGCCGGGTTCATCGATCTCTTGCCAGGACGGTTCGGGGTACGGAACCAAGACTTGCCACAACAACGGCAAGGGCTACGGCAACTGCAACATCACGACGTGCGCCGAAGGCTTCGTGATGCGAGGGAACTCTTGCGTGAGCGAAAGCTATTGCGAGACGAGCGACGTGCTCACTTGCCCCGTCAACAACGGATCGGGCGTCCGCAGCTGCGACAACCACGCGAAAGGCCCGTGCAGAGCCACCAGCTGCGACGCTGGTTACGAACTGAAAACCGAAGGCAACGCCGTCATCTGTAAGAAGAAGAAATAAAAGGGTGCAATGAAGAGAGTCATCTTGGGCCTCCTCGCGGGTCTCGCGTGCGCGCGAGCGGAGGCCAACATCTGTGGAACCGATTATCAGAACTTCAACCCCACGACGAACGGTCTCGACTTCGTGACCGTTCATTCGTCCGAGACGCTGAAGCCTTGCGTGATCAACGCCGGCCTCTTCTTCAATTACGCGACGAACAGTCTGACTTACAGCAAGACGCTGAACGCGCTCGTCGTGAGCGGGCAGAAGCGTAAGGACAGCGTGCTCGGCGCGGATTTGAGCGCGGGCATGGGAATCACCGACCGCTGGGACTTCGGTATCAGCATTCCGATGGTCCTGAATCAGAAAGTCCAAGACGATTATTTCGTCTCGTCTTTCGAGTCGACCGGCATCACCGAGATCAAGTTGAACTCGAAGTACCGCATCCTCGGTGACGAAACGGGCGGCTTGGCGGGGATCGTGTCTTTGAACAAGAACATGATTCAAGACAATCCGTTCACGGGACAAAACCCCGGCCCCACTTTGAATTTCGAACTCGCGGCCGACACCGTGATCGCCGAACGCTGGGCCGTCGCGGTCAACGGCGGTTACCGCAAGCGAAGCCCGGGGGATCCGTACGCGGCGATGCCGTTCATCCCCATGCGCGATCAATGGATGTACTCGATTGCCGGTAGCTACTACGTTCCGTCGATGGATTCGAAGATGATCCTCGAAATCTTCGGTAGCCGAGTTGCTCAACCTCAGAACATCGATGCCGACAGGAACATGAATTCCCTCGAGGGATTGCTCGGCTTCAAGTACGACGCCTCACAAAACCTCGCGCTCCACTTCGGTGGCTCGAAGCAGCTCGACACCTCGGTCGGTGGTCCCGATTGGCGTGTGTACGCGGGCTTGAATTGGGCGATCGGACCCGTTTGCGGCGACAAACCGACTCTCGTCGCATCTTCGGAGCCGCTCGCGCCCGTCGTGAAGGACGAACCAGAAACGTATCGTCTCGATTCCGAGATCCTTTTCGATTACGACCAAAAGGAATTGAATCAGGGCTCGCTCGCGTCTCTCGGCGGTCTCGTCGAGAAGCTCACGGTGGCGGGTTTCGAGAAACTTTCGATCGAAGGCCACACGGACTCGGTCGGCCCCGACGTCTACAATTTGTATCTGAGCCAAGTTCGCGCGGATCAAGTGAAGAAGTATCTCGTCGAGAAGCTGCAGTTCCCGGCGATGAAGCTCGAAGCGAAAGGTTACGGCGACACCCGTCCCGTGGCAGACAACGGGAACTACCAGGGCCGCCGCAAGAATCGTCGCGTGGATATGATCGTGTGGCGAAAGCTTCCGGCAGTAGCAGCTACGGCTGAACCTGCGGTATCGAGTGAGCCAGCTGCATCGAGCGCGACGCCGGTGCCTGCGGCGACCCCTGCAAAATAAAAATTAGCGAGAGATCTTGACGCCGTCACGCGACGGCACCGGATAGCGAGTGTCGGTCGCGAGAGCCGACTCTTGCCGTCGGCCTCGCATTCGGCTTCAGCGGGTCGACATCAACTTTTGCAATCGAGCGCGCTCAGCAGGCTTGGCGTTGCCGAGCTCGTAGCCTTTGCGTGCGATTGCAGTCCGCGTTTTCGTGAGGACGAAGTTGTTTCCCCAAACTTTGTTCGCGATCTTGGTCGAATGTTCGGGCGTGCAGCCCGAGAACGAGAGGAACATCGCGAACACCGAGGGTCCACGATGCTTCATGCCCTGACATCCCATCGCGACGTAGCCGTGGCGCTCGGCGCACGACATGAAGTTCACGTTGCCCTCGAGAAAGAGGGGATTGATCTTCTGTTCGAATTCCTTCGCCGCCGAAGTTCCCTTCAGCATCGGATTCGAAACGTACTTGTGGTTGAACGCTTTCACCGCATCTTCGTTCTTTTCATGAAAGTAGAAGGTGCACGATTTTTCGTAGGCTTCGGTGTTCGTGTATTGATCCGCGAGGGATTGAACGTAGCGATAATCCGAGTCGCCGACCGCCAAGCCCGCGAGAGTCAGTGCGCCGATTTGGTAAACGTGCTCGCGCTCGAGATAGGGAATGTTGTTGCCCCGCTCGTAGCGGCTGAAGGTGTCGGGATTGCACCATGCGGGTTCCGCAGCCGATGCGTTCGAGGTGAAAGTGAACAAAACGACAAATGCGAATGCCAATCGAGCCGCGATATCGCGTCGAATCATGAGAACCTCCGTCCAATGGAGCATTTGATTTAAGTGTACGGATTTCTCATGTGTTCGAAAGTCACGAAAAGGTCAGTTCGGCTCGAGCCCCGACTCGAAGGTCTAGGTCGTGATTGCTGGTTTCTACATAGGAGGACGTGAGTATTTCGTCGCTCGAAATCGCATGCTATCTGCACGGACGTTCGTCCGGGTTTTCACGAGGGGTTGGTCCATGCATTCTTACGACTACGCCGCTGATTCGGTTCCTGCGGAAAAAACGATTCTGCTCGTCGAGGACAATGCCGACGTCAGGCTTTTGATCACGCGGATCTTGAGTCCGCTCGGCGTGATCACGTATCACGCGAAAAACGGGTTGGAGGCGATCCAGTTCGCGGCCGATCTCACTCCCGACATGATCCTCATGGACATTCGCATGCCCGGGCTCGACGGCTATAGCGCCGTGAGACGGATTCGCTTCGACGGTTATTCCGGAAAGATCGTCGCGCTCACGGCTGAAGAAGAGAGTGAGTATCGGGAGAAGTGTCTGGAGGCGGGCTTCGACGAGTTTTTCTCCAAGCCGCTTTCTCGCGCCAGACTCACGGATTACATCCGCGAGAACTTGGGCATAACGGAAGAGTTTCTTCGGATGTTGAGAAGCCCGCCGTCGCCGGCACAGTTCGAAGTTCCATACGCGCCGGTTTGATGCGGTATTATCCGAAAAGGAAGACGGTACCTTTTAAGGGCAGTCTTTTCCCCAGGTGTTCGGTGTGTGGTCACCGACGCCGAGGTGGAGTGCCGTCGAGGCGTACCAACCCAAAGCTCTGAGTCGACCCGCTTTACGCAGCTTGCAGAGCTCACCGTGCGCTTTCGTCTGATCGGCTTTCGTCGCGAAGCGAACGTCGATCGAAGTTCCGAACGGATGTCGTCCCGCAGCACCGCCGACGTTCGCGTTGTACGGCTCGGGTCTCCACCAGTTGTAAATCAAATCTATTTTGATGGCTTTCGTCTGAAGCTCCTTCACGAGCTTCACCGCGGTGATCGCGTTCACCCAGGTCGATTCGTCGGGATGGATCAGCATGTGCGGTTGCTCGGGGGAGTAAGTGCAGAAGAACTGATTCTTGCTATCGGGATTCGGTCGCGTGAGCTGCTCGCACCATGGCGAACCCAAAGTCTCGAGCGCGCACCGATTCAAGAAAGCCTGTGCTTTCAAATTGCCCGCATTCACCTGCGCGAGCTGTTGCGCGTTCGCTTTCGTACAGCCGCCGCCGCCCATAAGCTCGTTGAGATCCCAATCGAGCTCGAGATCGTCTTCGATTTCGGAGTGATACTCCGGGTTGGGACTCATTTCGACTTGCGGGACGGCCGCCGAGCCTTGCCTTTGGCAACCCACCGAAATGAGCAAGGCCATCGTGATGACGATGGCCGAGCCCGCACTCTTCTTCGAGTGGGCACGGAGCCCGTGGCGAACGGTCTTCATATATGTAGAAATCGTCTCAAAGGGCGCAGAGCGCAAAGAAGACGGCCAGGGCGAAAGTGCGACGTAGGTCTAGGGGAACGGCCGCGGATCTCGACCTTTCGAGCGCTTCACCTTTTTACCAGCCACCGTCGACAAATTACGCCTTCGAACGTCAGTTCCGATTTCAGATCGAATACGAGGGCGAATCGGGCGCACGCGAATTGCTCATGGACACGCGAGTCTGACGGAAACCTAACGGTGAGGGGAGAAGCCGTGCTCGATTTCAGTCTTATCAATTCTTCGATGACCAACCCGACTTTGTTGTCGGTGGTCTACGCGTTCATGCTCTCGTTCATCCTCGGGACCGTGATCGCCGTCATTTACATCAAATCGTTCCAGGGTCTTTCGTACTCGCGAAACTTCATCCACTCGATCGTTCTGTGCCCGATCATCATCGCGATCGCGATGCAGGCGATCGGTGACAACGTGGCGCGCGGGATCGGTATGATCGGTGCGCTGTCGCTCTTGCGTTTCCGGACGAACATCAAAGACCCGCGCGACATGTTCTTCGTCTTCGCGTCGATGACCGTCGGTCTTTCGGCCGGCGTTCACGCCTACGGCATCGCCGTCGTCGGTGTGTTCTGTTTCGCGATGGCCGTGTGGGTTTTGTCGAAAACGCCATTTGCCTACGGACCCCAGTATGACGGACTTCTTCGCCTGAACCTCACCCGCGAGGGCGAGCCACAGCGAAAACTCGAAGCGGCTCTCGGTGAGTCGTGCAAGCACTTCGCGCTGATCTCGATTCGCGAGGTCGGTCAAGGCGATCGACTCGATTACTCGTACCAGGTGAAGTTGAAGCCCGGGCGGTCGACCGATGCTCTCGTGAACGAGATCGGTCGGATCGAAGCGGCGCGTGGCGTGAATTTGATGATGCAAGAATCAGTAATCGAGGTTTGACGTGAAGAAATTCAAAGCGACCGCCGCGAAACTGATCGAAGACATTTTCGGCGACCGTAGCACTCCGATGTTCTGGTCTTGGCTCGGCGCAATCGTCGTCATTTTCGCCGTCGGCGGTTACGTCGGGAGCGAAAACGTCGCGTTCCTCGGCATCGCCGAGTCACGCGAGATCAACATCAACTTCGAACGTGCCGTCGAGATCAAGACGATCCACGTTCAGACCGGCCAGCGTGTTTCGAAGGGCGACATCCTCCTCGAGCTCAACCAGAGCGAGATCGAGACCAACCTTCGTGCGCTTCAAGCCCAGCTCGGCCGGATCAATGCCGAATTGAAACTACGCGAGAGCCTCTCGCGGATCGTCTCGAAGAAGAAAGTCGTCTCGAATGTCGTCGATCCTCTGACGGTCGAGCGAGCTCAGGTCACGAAAGAGATCGGTCTTCTGGAGAATCAGAAACGGAACTTGTTCGTATTCGCTGAAATCGACGGCATCGTGGGTGCGGTCAATTTCAAAAAAGGCGAGAAAGTTCCTTCGTTCACCAGCATCGTGACTCTTTCGCCCGAAAATCCCTCCTACGTGCAGGGCTTCGTTCACGAGGACCGGTATGACGGACGGCTCCGGATCATCCGCGCCC
>JAZKJB010000168.1:0-9976 GCA_040384505.1 Bdellovibrionota bacterium
CTCCGAAGCCGAGGCGTCGAAATACATCCTCTCCCCTGCCTTTCTGAAAGATGCCGAGCGCTCGCGATTGAAAGACCTTTTCGAGTCGACCGAGTCCGAGGGAAGCGTTCGCTCGGACCGCGAGCGAGTCGGCCAACAATGGGTCGGGGTCATCGAATCCGACTTCACCATCGACGAACGCGCGGTCCTCATGTCGGAACGAGTTTGGGTGCGACACGGCTTGCTGTTTCATTTCCTGATCGCATCACGCGGGGTCATGACGCCGTCGTCGGAAAGCCACAAACAGATCTTCGCGGAGTTCAAAAATGACTTCGCGCTGGGGACCAAACAAACATCTTTGATCGATCTTTTCATCGACGAGGCACGCGCTGAAACGGTCCGTCCGACCGCGCGACCTTCGAGCGCCCCCGTCGGTCGGCCCGCCGCTCAGTCTGCGAGACCCGGTCCTGCACCTGTTCCGGCCAATTGCAGAGACCGTGGAACGCTGCTCAACATCGAACAGGCGAAGCTCAGAATCGGACCGCCCGCGGTGCGTCCCGCATTCTCGATCGCGAATTGTGGCGAAGGCGCGAGACGCGCCGTCAACGAAATGAAAAATTCGATTCTTCGCGTATGGGGAGAACTCGAACAGCAAACGAACATGTACATCGCGCAACAAGGCTGCGCCGAGCTTGCGCCGAGCACTTCGCGGCCGCGAAACGGAAGTCTTTGGGCAAACATCGTGGAGTCGATGGGAAATGCGGGCGCCGCCGAAGCGTATTCCGAATGCCTCAGCGCTGCCAGTACCCGTGCTGCAGCCGGGATGGCCGGGCGAGCAATCGGAAGAGCCGCGACGGGAATCGCGAACATGGCGACGGCTTCGGCGACTTATGTCGCGACCGGCGGCCCGGCTAGAACCGCCAGGAGCTTTTACGATTTCCTGAAAGCTGGCGGCCGCCCGGAAGAAGTCATCTTCCGTTACATCGCGAACAAGGTGACAGGATTTACTTGCCTGACCGACGCCGAGCAAACGCGAGTCGCGTGCGCAACTGCGACCAACATCGGCGCCGAAGTCGCAGTTGCTGTGGCGACCGGAGGTACCGTTGCAGTAGCGACTCGCGCCGTTCGGATCGGAATGGCAATCGACAAAGTCGTCGATCGCACGAGTTCGAGTCTGAGAATCGTCGTCGTGCAGGTCAACCGGCCAGGGAGCCCGAACACCGCACCGAGACCTGTTTCGGGACCCGCGACGAGACCGGCATCGAATTCCACGACGCCGAGAAATTCAGGAACCGCACAAAACTCCCAGCCACGCCCCGCACCGGCCGCGGCACCTCGTCGAAACGGCGATGGAGAATCGACCGCGGCGTCCGGCGGACAAGGACCGAGTCGGCAGGAACCCGCACCCCAAACTCCGGGACCTGCGGCGTCGATAGCAAGATCACCGACCGAAGTTCTCGTGTCGAGAGAGCAGATGGCAGCATTGGAGACGGCGTCACAGCGCCGGATCGGCACGCGCACGGTCTCGGCGCTCTCTGCCACGTCACCTGGTCAGCAACTCGTCGTCAGAGTCACTGCAAACGGACGCCCCGAGACGAGTACGAGAACGGTATCCCGAGAAGAAGCAATTCGACTGGCAAGCGATCCGACCGTCGACGGTTTCCATATCGAAGGCATTCGACCGATGGGTGCGACTCCGCGGCTCTCGGCAGCTCAAGGGAGAAAGTTAACACCCGAGTCGACAACTATGATCAGCACCTGGAGCCCGGAGGCCGTCGGCCAAGTCATGGTGACTTTCAGATCCGGCGAAGTCGGCATCTTCACCGGCAATAGGCAGATGATCACGGCGATGGCGGCACGAGAAGACGTCACGGGAATCGAGCTGCGAAACGATCCGCCTGGTTGGATTCGCCCCACCTACGGCCTCGATGCTGCGAACAGAAACACGCTGAATCCGACGGATCGAATGCGGAGCGAACTCGCTGCAGGCAGTGCCATCAACCAGGGAAGAGCCCTCGGATATGGTGACACAGTCGTGTTCCATGGAACCGTTCGCGAGAACGTCGAATCGGTGCGCGGCGGCCCACGAAATGTCGGCGCCGGATTCGGTGGCCGCGGTTTGTATGTCGCGCTCGAAGGCGACCGAGATCTCGCTGAGAATTATTCGAGCATGGCTTCGCAAGCCGCTGAAAATCGTGTCGCCAACGTGTCGAACAACGTCGATCCCACGACGATCGATCGCACTCCCGTCGTGATGAGGGGTCGCCTGAATCCTGATCGCAATTTTCGCGTCGGGGTTTTCGAGATCGGGCGCAATATCTTCGAGCCGGACTTGAGAAACGGTCGTTTGCCACCGAATTGGGACGAGGACCCGCGCCTTCGTGCCCTCGTGGAGTCGGAATTCGACGTGATCGAAATTCGAAATGCGCGAGCGAATGGGATGAACATTTCGTCGGATCGGTATTTGGTCGTACACGAACGCGCGGGCGCGGATGCGGTCGTGTGGCAGAGAACCGATCGAACCAATCCACCGCCTCGCGCTCCGGCCCAACCTGCGCTCACCGTGAACTTCCAAAACGTCCAGACGGCGGCCGACTCTTGGCGAGAAAACCAAGTCCCGAGTCGCAATTACCTCCCTCGACTGAACGTCGTAGAACGCCAACAGTATGCTGCTCGCGTGCTGTCGACACCGAATCTGAGCACTCGCCAAGTCTCCGGCTTCCAGCGATCGGCGCGAGATTTCAAACCCGAGTTCTGGAATGATCCGGCTCAAATGGCCACGTACCGCGCCAGTACAACGGAGAGTTTGCGACGCTCGGGCTTTACCGATCCACAGATCGAGACGCTCTTCGAATCGGGAGCCATCACGGGCGCACGGCCACGGCCCTAACTCGGTCGCAAAAGAAAAAGGCGGGTTCGTCACCCGCCTTCCTTCGAAACTCAATCGTAAAATTTCAATTCATGTCGCGGGAGCAGGATTCCCGATCGGGCCGCCGTCGTCGGTCGAGCCCTTCTTGAATTCTTCTTCCGATGCCGCACGGCCTTGCGCTTGTTCCTTGGCCATGTCTCGTTCACGCGCCGAACGGTCGCGCCGGAGATCGTCGAGCGTGCCGCCTTTGACGATCATCTCGACTTCGTTACCGTCGATCGTTTCGTGCTCGAGGAGAGCCGAAGACAACCGATGGAGCGTATCCATGTTTTCGGTCAGGAGCCTCTTCGCTCTCTCGTAACCTTCGGTGACGAGGCGGAAGACTTCGGCATCGATCTCTTCGGCTTTCGCTTCCGAGTAGGATTTCGCGCCAGAGCTCTGCATTCCGAGGAACACCGGGCCTTCGCGTTTTTCCCACGCGAGAGGTCCGAGCTTCTCGCTCATGCCCCACTCGCAAACCATGCGGCGGGCGATGTCTGTCGCACGTTCGATGTCGTTACCGGCACCGGTCGTGTAATCGTGGAAGACGATCGCTTCCGCGGCGCGACCGCCGAAGAGGAACGCGATCATGTTCTCGGCTTTGATCTTCGTGAGGTTCAACGCTTCTTTTTCGGGAAGAGTCTGAGTCACGCCGAGCGCCATCCCGCGAGGGATGATCGTCACTTTGTGAATCGGATCGGTGCCGGGAATCATTTTACCGACGAGCGTATGGCCGGCCTCGTGATAGGCCGTGATGCGCTTGTCTTCTTCGCTGATGACCATCGAGCGGCGCTCGGCACCCATCATGACTTTGTCTTTGGCGTGTTCGAAGTCGTCTTGCGTGAGCTTCGCTTTGTTCGTGCGTGCGGCGTTCAACGCCGCTTCGTTCACGAGGTTCTCGAGATCCGCACCGGCGAAACCAGGAGTGCCGCGCGCGACTTTCTCGAGGTCGACGTTCGTTGCGAGTGGAGTCTTCTTCACGTGGACGTTCAAGATCTTCAAGCGACCATTGAGATCGGGCTTGTTGACGACGACACGACGATCGAAACGACCCGGACGCAAGAGCGCCGGATCGAGGACGTCGGGTCGGTTCGTCGCGGCGATCAAGATGACGCCGTCATTCGATTCGAAGCCGTCCATCTCGACGAGCAGCTGGTTCAACGTTTGTTCGCGTTCGTCATGACCGCCGCCCATGCCGGCGCCTCTGTGGCGACCGACGGCATCGATCTCATCGATGAAGATCAAGCAGGGAGCGTTTCGTTTCCCTTGCTCGAACAAATCGCGAACACGCGATGCACCGACACCGACGAACATCTCGACGAAGTCGGAACCTGAGATCGTGAAGAACGGCACGCCGGCTTCGCCTGCGACGGCGCGAGCGAGCAACGTCTTACCCGTACCCGGAGATCCGACGAGCAACACGCCTTTTGGAATGCGGCCGCCGAGCTTCGTGAACTTCTTCGGGTCTTTCAAGAAATGGACGATCTCGACGAGATCGTCTTTCGCTTCTTCGACGCCTGCGACATCGTTGAACGTGACCTTGTTTTTGTTCTCCGTGAGCAGACGAGCCTTCGACTTACCGAAGTTCATCGCCTTGCCTCCGCCGACCTGTATTTGCCTCATGATGAACATGAACATCGCGACGATGAGGATCAGCGGCAGCCAGTTCACGAGGAGGGTCTGCAAAAGTCCATTCGAGTCGTTGCGCTCGTAATCGAGTTTCACTCCGGCCTTCGACGCCTCTACGTGCGCGATCGCAGCAGGAGGACCGACGATGGCGAAATTCATTCCGCCGAACTCGTCTTTGTACGCAGGTTTCAACTCGCCGACGATTTCGGAGCTTCCCGTTTCGGGACCCGCAGCTCGGATGGTGACGGACTGAATTTTTCCGTCCTTCAAAGCTTGCTGATATTCGGGATAGCGAAACTTCTCGCGGTTGATGGCCGTCCGGCTCTGTGTCGCGTACATCTGGAAGAGCACGATCAACACCACGAGCAAAATCGCCCAAAGAGCCATGGTCTTTTGCGTCTGCCGCATAGGTACATCCTTTCAGAGAACGCACCCGCGATTCCGTACGAGTGCAGCTTCAGGATAGCACGTTCGGATCGGCTGACAAAAGCCACGTCGCCTAGAAGATATGGAGAAGCCCAGGCCTAATGCACACCTGTCTCGTGGCCATTTGCGACAGGCGTGGCGACGATTTCCTTCGAGCTGACGGCCCACTCGAGACCGGCGACGCTGAATGTACCGGTTCTTCTGCGCTGCGACTCGAAGCTCGACAGTCTTTTCAAAACTTCCTCGACTTGCCTCGACGTGAGATCGCGCGCCCCACGTCTCGAAGCGTAAAGAGCGAGTGCTCGCTTTCGCTCGAGCACCGGCTTCGCTTCGAATTCGCTGCGAACGAGAATTGCCGATTCCCTAGGCAAATCGAGACCTCCGCCCTGCGCGTGACGCAACTCTTGCACGATGAGCTCGAGGCTTCTCGCGATCGCACGAGTCGCTCCTGCGCGTTTCGAATCCAGCTTCGGAAACAACTCCGCGCGAATCCAATTGCGCAGGGATTTCGTGTCGGCGTTGGTCGGATCTTCGATCCATTCGATCGCTTGATCGGTAACATAGGTAGAAATCGTGTCGCGCGTTTCTTTCAAGAACGGCCTCCACGCGAGGCCCTTTCTTTCGGTCATCGCTTCGAGACCGGTGGCGCCCGTTCCCCTCATCAGCCGAATGAGTCTCGTTTCGAGCAAGTCGTCGGCGTGATGGGCAAACGCGATCGCCGTCACTCCTTGCTCGGCCGCGAGCAGTTTCAGCGATTCATGTCGAAAACGACGCAAAGCCGCTTCGCTCGAAAGCATGTCTTTCGAGGGTCCGAGGAGCGTGAACTCCACTCCCCTCGCGTTCGCGAACTCACGAACACACTGGGCGGCTTGCTTTCGGTATCCGACGACGCGCGGATCGCCATCCGGCCCGTGGTCGACATAGACGAAAGCTGAAACTTCAAAGTGGGCGCGAGGCGCGATGCGGGCAAGGACCGAGGCGAGCGCTAGCGAGTCGCGTCCGCCCGAGCAGGCAACGACGACCTTCGCTCCGCGCATGGAGTCTCCGATCGCACGAAGCGTTCGAAACTCGAGCGGAGCGAGTCGTGTCGCAGAAACGGAGCGAGAATTACTGCCAGTCTTACTGATAGACATTCCAGCCGAAACGGAAGCAATCGCTGATCGTCATTCCGGTCGTTTGATCAGCGCCGGTCTTGCAGACGGTCGTCGCGTCGGGCAAGCGGCCCACCTTCGTCACCCAGCCGCTCGTACGGCACGAACCGTTCACGCAGCTTGCTGATGAAAACACGCTCGGACCGTTCGCTTCGAAACCATGAAGCCAGCAATCAGGCGTCGCAGCTCCGCCGTTGGGAGTCGCGATGGGAGCTTTGCATTTGTAGTACTGAGACTGGCGGCCTTGCGCGACCGACTCGATCCAGCCGTCGACGAAACAGCCGCGGCCGACGCAAGTGACGTCGGTATCCAAACCGCGCGAGTCGTGAACTTGCCAACCGTACTGCGAACAATCTTTTTTCCAGCAGATCGCTTGCGCCCAGAAATTCGCGCGCGGGTAAGTCGCGAGCCATCCGTTCTTGAAGCAGTCGTCCCCGTAGCAGGTGACTTCGACGACGGGAGTCGCCTCCGCTTTCGACGTGCCAAGAAGAGTGCCCAAACACAAGACCGTTGCCGCGAGCAGAACGAAAGTGCGCATTCAACCTCCCCGGTGGATTTGCCTCGATCCTAGTCAGCTGCCCGCTAGAGCGGCAAACGCTTTTAATGCCTCGCGCGAGGGCGCGCGGGCCGCAAAAGGGCGTCACCTGACACCAGGGTGACGGGATCGCTTGGTTCGACTAGAAAATCGACCCTCGTTTCAACGGTTTGTGGGAGCTTTTGGAGGCCGCAACTGGCGCGCTCCTTGCTCGATCTAAAGGTGGAGTCATTCGTCCACCGCTTGGCGGGACGAAAGCGAGGCTGACGCAACTTCCCACGGGACTTGTTGCGATGGCGAAAGGACTCGCAATGACCCGGTCGATAGACTGACGATCGTAAGAGGGAGTTAGAAGTGAAGAACGTCGTGATCTTGATCAGCATGATCCTCGTCGGAACGCCGCAAGCGTTCGCGGCGAAGGTTCCATTGCGGATGATCGCTTCGGTTCCCGCCGGCAAAGTCGTCGACCCTGCGAAGCGCGACGTGATCGCGCGGCTCAAAGCACTACAAGTTCGCCAGAGCAACGACGTCGGCGCACTCGATCTTTCGATTCACAAGATTCTCCAGGCTTCGCAAGAGCTCGACGCCGACGACGACAACTTGATCCACGTGGCGCAGCGGACGGATCGTATGTCGAAACAGATCGATCAGCTCAATCGCGAGCGCAACGAGAAGAACGCGCGTCGCGAAGTTCTCGATCGCATCATTTTCACCGTCGACACGAAATGGGCCGGCAGTGCACCGCTGAAAAGCTTCCTCGAAAAGTCGTTCCTCGAAATGGCTTCGAAAGATCTCACTGACGGACGCGATGCACGCCTGTGGAAAGCATTTACCTATCTTTCGATCTGCGTTCGTGAAGTTCCCGAACCGCGCGAAGACATCTTGGACGTGGTCGAAGGTTACTTGAATTTCTCCGGCGTTTTGAATCCGCGTACACCCGCCGAGTTCCAGGCGTCTCGAAGCTACACGAACGGCGCCGAGAGCATCGCGGCCCAGCCCGTGCCGCGCGAACGTGTCGGCGACACACAACAAGCTCCGAAACTCAACGCACCCGTCATCCGACCCGTCATGGAAATGCGTTCGGCTCTGCCCGAGCAGACCGCGATCGACACCTCGACGCCGCAGACGATTCAAGTCGACGATACCGTTTCGGCGACGTCGACGGGAATGTCACCGAATTCGAATCCCGGCGGCACGGTCCTCACTCAATAATCGAATCAGGAATCAGAATTGATAGTGGAAGAGCTCGATGTAGAAGCGCACGGCGCCTACGAGAGCGACGAACGCGAGCAGCGCGAAGCAGCTCGCGGCGTAATTGCGGGCGACACGTCTCGCGCCGACGCTGAAATTCGAGCCATTGATACGTTGCGGTTGGAAGCGAAGTGCGGTGAGCGCCATCGACGCGCGAACACAAGCACAGAATACGATCGTCGAAGTCACACAAAGGATCACGGTCACGAGCATGGTTGAGGCCTCCTGCCTGTCTCAAAGAGAGATCGGCATTCGGAGGCCGAGACTGAACGAGGCCGAAGTCCAGGCGCCGCCATGGTCAGGCGCCTATCAGTCTCCGGTCGGCTTATCGGTTTTCTTGGTCACTTCGACTTCGGCGGTGATCTTGAACTTGTGTTCTTCGACGAAGCGCGAGGCTTCTTTCACGAAGTCGATCTTCGAGATGATCCCGACGACTTCCTTGCTCACGCGGTTCATCAGGTCTTCTTTCGACTTCGATGCGCCTTGAAGAAGCAGGTTCAGCGTTTCTTTCGGGAGCTTGAGATCGGAGACGAACGCACGGACGTGCTCCTCGGTCATGAATGCGGCCGAGATTCCCGCGGTGAAGAGTTTCTGGATCGTCTTCCCGACGATCGCTTCTTTCGCGGTGCCCCCGGTGGGGAAGCTTTCGTCGTCGTCGTTGTCATTTGCCATAAAGTTCTTTCACGCGCTTGTGGTACGCGGCCATCATCGAAGGGAGATTCACGCTGAGCAAAGTCTTCGCGACCGGCCCGGGAACGAACATCCCGAAGGTGGCGTCGACCGAATAGGTCGCCTTCGTCTTCCCGCCCGCGTCGTCCAACTTCCACGATCCCGTCGACGTCTTGAAGATGTCGCCGCTGGCGAACGTCCAGCTGATCAGACCCGGCTCTTGTTCGGTCATCCAAAGTTGATAGGCGAACGTTTTGATCACCGACACTTTGTATTCGACGAGCTTCTTGTTGCCGTCTTTCTTTACTATCTTGCAGTCCTTCACTTCCTGGAGGAACTGCGGATACTTTTCGTAATCGCTGACGATCTTGTAGAACTCCGGAACCGAACAGTTGAACGTCTCGACATGTGATGCGCTCGGCATTGTTGTTCTCCCAAAGCCCGACTTTACGTTCAGCTCCGGCGAGCTGTCACTTCTTCTTGAAGAGAGCTTCGGCGGCGGCGCGCAAGGCTTCGCCTTTGTCGGTCCCGCCGGAGGCGGTTCCGGGCGTGTAGTGGTCGCAGAAATTCGCGCGGTCCTTTTCTTGAACGCGGTCGGCAGCGGTCTCTTTGCACTCGTTGTAAGACGCGCGGTCGTAATGCGCGCAATTGCGGCACGCGTGAACGTCCGCGCCGCACTTCGTGCACTCGTCACGCCGACCTACGATCGACGAGAACGAGAGCTCGGTTCCACAGTTGAAACATTTCAGCGTCACCATGATCGGGAATCTTACCAGCCCAGAGCGCCGAACCCGCCCGGTTTTTTCTCGAGGCTGTGTTCGGCCTCGATGAAGCGAGTCGTGCCGGTCGCCGAGCGCATGACGAGCGAGTGAGTGAGGGCCCGCTTGCCCGGGACGAAGCGAACGCCCTTCAAGAGGGGCCCGCTCGTGATCCCGGTCGCGCAGAACATGACGGAACCTTTCGCGAGGTCTTCGAGCTTGAAAGCTCCGTCGAGTTTCTCGACGCCCATTTTCTTCGCGCGTTCGCGCTCGCTGTCGTTACGAAACTTCAAGCGCCCTTGGAAATCCCCGCCCAGGCATTTCATCGCGGCAGCCGAGATCACGCCTTCGGGTGCACCGCCGATTCCGAGCAAAAGATCGATACCCGAGTCCGCGATTCCGGTCGCGACCGCGGCCGAAACGTCGCCGTCGCCGATGAGTTGAATACGTGCGCCGAGGGCGCGGACCTTCGCGATCAGGGCCTCGTGGCGGGGGCGATTGAGGATCACGACGGTGAGCTCGCTGATTTCCTTGCCGAGCGCCTTCGCGACTTTCCTCACGTTGTCTTCGACGGGAGCGTCGATATCGATCACTCCCCGGGCCAGCGGACCGACCGCGATTTTTTCCATGTAGGTATCGGGTGCGTGGAGGAAGTTGCCGCGCTCGGCGA
>JAZKJB010000168.1:9986-14652 GCA_040384505.1 Bdellovibrionota bacterium
CGATCACCGAGATCGCACCGACTCCGCCGGTCGCGCAGATCGTGGTTCCTTCGAGCGGATCGAGTGCGATGTCGATTTTCGGCGCGTCTGTGACGCTCGAATCGACGCCGAGACCGACTCGCTCTCCGATGTACAGCATCGGCGCTTCGTCACGCTCGCCTTCTCCTATGACGACCGTGCCGTCGATGCGGACGCTGTTGAACGCTTTTCTCATCGCGTCCACCGCCGCTTGATCGGCGGCTTTCTCGTCACCGCGACCCATCCATCGCGAACTCGCGAGAGCGGCCGCTTCGGTGATACGCACGAATTCGAGCGCGAGGTTTCGATCCATGCCGGGCGTTTTCTGCGGAGTCGTCGTCGTTGCGGACATCAAGGCCTCCAAGGCTCACGAATGCCCGGCAACTAGACCAAAATTCCCGCCACGCGACAACTCCTACGGCGCCGCCCCTACGACACCGGGGGCCAAACGTCGTCCCAAGGCGAGCGGGAGAAAACTTCGCGGGCTTCCTTCGGGAGGCGTGCGGGTTTCAAGGAGATGTCGACCGGGACGAGGGCTGTCGATCCCGTTGCGGCGATCGCGTTTTGTCGCGGGCTCCAGAGTGCGTATTGAAAGTGCACTCGAGCGCCGTCCATTTTCGCTTGCAGCCAGATTTCCATTTCGTCGTCGAAGCGCAGTGTCTTCAGATATTGGTTACGAAGATCGTGGACCGCGAAAACGAATGGACCGTGCGGATGGTGGAGAGACAGGAGTCCCGACTCGCGCATCCATTCGAGACGCGCATCTTCGAAGTAGCGGATGTGATTCGCATGGTGGACCACTCCCATCGCGTCGGTGTCGTAAAAGGGAACGCGCTTGCGATAGGTGAACCACCGACGTTGGTCGTGCTGAGTAGTCATGATTTAGGCTTCTCCGAAGCGAAGGTCCGCTCTTTAACCGAAATACAGGGCTCGTTCGTCTAACCAGTAAGGGCGAATTCTCGGGGACGAGACGTAAGGCTTAAGCCTTCACGTCAAGTGACCGGGACGTTCGTCCGACAAGAGAGACGTACAATGAAAGGATCCCAAACGAAAGTGGATCCTCTAGCAACGACGACCAAGGGGGAAGTCATGAAACGTTCATTCAAAACACCCAAAGCCGCCACAGCATTGGCTTTGCTGTTGTGTTCGCAAGTCCTCCTCGTCGGTTGCGCGACCGCTCCCAGTGAGCCCGGCGACGACGCGCGACTGGCGAAAGCGGAAAAGATGGCGGACCGCTTCGAGAACCGTCCTCTCCAGAAATACACTCGCTGATTGACCAACGGCCGGGCTGACCCGGTCGTTGTGCCTTTTGCCTGGGGCCTCCGCTATCATCGATAGGCGGAGGCTCACAGGTGACACTGGAAAAATTCCGACCACGTTTGAAACCCGGCCAATTCTACACCGCTGCAATGGGAGTCGTCTTCGAGCTCGAAGATGGATCCAAGCAGGTGACGTTGCCGGCGGAAGCGAAAGCGTTCACCGCTTTCATCGACGGGAAACGTTCGATCCAAGAGATCATCGAAGCCGTCTTTCGCGAACAGCACCGCGTGCCGTTCAAAGCTTTGATCAGTGCGATCCAGAAACTTCGTCAAGCGAACTGCCTCGAGAATCCCGAAGAAGCGGGAGCCGACGAAGAGTTCGAGACGCGCACCGAAATCTTCGACAAGACCGAAACCTGGTGGGAGCGCCCGCTGTTCTCCGTTCCCGTGATCAAGCGTTGGAACGCGATGGAGCCGTCGGCTGCCGCCTTCGTCTTCTTCGCCGGCGGAACGTTATTGCTCACGCTCGCCTTCCTGTTCTTGTTCATCACGAAAACCGACAATCGCGAAATGGTGTCGAGCGCGTTCTTGAGGATTCGCGACAGCTATCTCTTCGGTCTGGTCTTCTTCGTCGTCGCGACGAGCGTCCTCGTGACCGCGAAGACCGTGTTCAAAGCGCTCTTGGCTCTCATCCTCACGGGCCGAATCTCGCACGTCAGGCTCGAGCTCAATCTCTATTCGCTCGCTCTCCGGATCCACGACGACCGCCTCTACTTCAACGGCGACCGCCGACTCGCGATCTTGAGCGTGGCCTGCGTGAGCTTGAGCCAGTTCTTCTTCTTCGCCGTAGCGAAAGCCGTGGCCCCGTCGTGGGGACTTCTCCCCGATTTGTTCTTGGTTTCCATCATTCTCGCGCTCGTGGACTCGAATCCCTATCGAAAGAGCGAGCTCACGTCGTTCTTCAACGTCCTCTACAACCAGAGCTCGGTTTCGCATTTGCTTCCCTACCTGAAGAGCCGCTCGCTGATGGCGGCGGTCGGAAAAGGCGAGAAAGTCGCCGACGAATCGATCTACGCGATCTACTCGACGCTCGCGATCGCGTGGACGGTCGTCGCGTTCAACGTTTCGCTTTTCATCTTGAACCGCAACTACGCGAACCTGCTCGCGACGGTGACCGACGGGTCGATGCTCGAAGCGATCGCAGCTGCGATCATCACCGCGGGAATTTCGGTGACGACGGCGTATCTCGTCTTCGATCTCGTGCGCACGGTCGCTCAGAATCTCATCTTCCCTCTGCTCACCAACCGCATCTCGAAGGCGGGCGTGAAGATGACGCGCGTCTCGGAGACGAACGCGACCGACGAAAAAGTCGACCTCGTCGCGCGACTGCCGCTCTTCCAACACGCGACCCGCGACTCGATCAAGTTCCTGCTCTCGAAGTCGCAGACCCGTTCGTTCCGCGACGGCGCCGCGATCGTCGTGCAAGGAACCGAAAGCCGCGATCTCTTCGCGCTCGTCTCGGGAGAAGCGAAAGTGCGAAAACGGCATGCGACCGGCGGTGAATCCCTCGTCGCGACGTTGCGGGCGCCCGTGCTCTTCGGTGAGAACACCCTATTGAACAACGCTCCCCGTTCGGCCGACGTCGTCGCGAGCGGCGACTGTGAGGCGATCGCGATTCCACTCGAGGCGCTTCAAGAGCTCGAACGCCGCGGAGATCTCGTCGAGGATCACGCCGCCATCATCGAGCGCCTCCGCGCCGGTCACGCGATTTCGACGAGCGAGCTCTTCCGCGGGGCGCCCAGCGAAGCCGTGAGCTTGTTCCTCGACGAAGGCGAGATCGTTCGCGTTCCGACAGGGACCTCGATCATTCGGCAGCACGAGCTCGACAAGGATTTTTATCTGATCGTACGCGGCTCGGTCGAAGTCGACCTCGACGGCAAGAATGTCGGACGTCTCGAGCAAGGCGACTTCTTCGGAGAGATGGCGCTGCTTTTCGACAGCCCTCGAACGGCTACCGTGAAAACTTGCGAACAAACTTCGGTGTTGAAACTCACGTCCGATCAGTTCTGGAAAGTCGTCTCGAGCCACCTCTCACTCGCTCTCTTCCTCGAGACCGTCTCGGAGATGCGCCACAAGGAAGACGAAGTCACGCGCTCACAAACCGGCATCACGCCCGACGGAAAGGCCCCCCAACGTGCTTGATTCCATCGCCAAGCTCATGCCCCTCGTGACCGTCGCCGGCGGAGCCGCAGCGTCGAGTCCGAACATCAAAGCCCAGCTCGAGAAGATGCTCAGCACTACGAAAGTCGTCGCGGTCCAATCGGAAGTGAACGACATCGCGAAGATGGTCTACCTCGAGATCATCGATGACAACCCGGTGAAGCCGGCCGAGTTCGCCGACTATCTCCGGAAGAACATGCGCGTGAAGGGAAAGTCGACGCGAGACACGGCGCTCGACATCTGGGACACACCATATGGCCTGGCGTACGACGAAAAAAACCACCGCGTCTACGTGATCAGCGCGGGCCCGGACAAGAAGTACAACACGGAAGACGACGTCTTCACGAGCTACGCGTACTGATTCGCCGTCTTAGTTTTTGTTGCGCGTGAGATCGACTCCAGCGAGGACCGAGAACGCCGGGTGACCGGTGCGTTTCTCTTCCGCCGCCAACCAATCCTGTTCGAGCTTCGAAAGCGTTTGCGCGACTTCTTCGGCGTGCAAGCACGTGCCATTGGGTCCGCACAGAGGATAGAACGGCTCGGCCAACCCGATCGCTTCGTGCGTGAATGCACCGGGATCGAAAATGTCACCTTTCACGGGCGTCATGGAAACGGTTTCGGGATTCGCGAAATCGACGGAGTGATTGCCATTCACCGAATGCGATTTGCGATGATCTTCGGGCTCTTCGAAGAGAATTTCGTGGAATGACTTTTCGATCGGCATCGCGAATTCTTCGCCACACTTCGAACAGACTTCGTCGAGCGTGGTCTTGAGCTTGCCGCGCATCTCGTAGGCATTGCCGATCGGATTGATGTTCATTTGGACGGAGTAATCGTGCGTCCCGACCAGATCACCGACATCGGCATTGAGCTCACCGGTCTTACGATCGAAAGTGTAGGAGCGGCCTTCCGCCGGAATCTCATTAAGCCGAATTTTCATAATTCTCTCCTCCACTCGAAGGCCTCTTAGGTACCCCCAGCCTTCGAAAACGTCAACGCACCCTCTAGTTCTCGAAGGCTCCTCTGAACCTCACGCCACGACCCGTGAAAGAAACGACTACCCGAGGGCACAGGATTCCGCCTTTGAGACTAAAACCCGGTCTTTTTTATTTGTGCCTTCGAGCGCCGCGCCTCCATTGAACCTCCGTCTGCGCCAGCCCCCCTCGAAA
>JAZKJB010000168.1:14662-16379 GCA_040384505.1 Bdellovibrionota bacterium
CCGAGCGTTTCGAGGGGGGCTGGCGCAGACGGAGGTTCAAAGGAGGTGCGAAGACTCGAAGGCACAAATAAAAAAGGCGGAATCGGTGGTGCCACCAAATCCGCCCCAGTCGTGACCGACCGCCCTCGCCTTAGGTCTGTGAAGACCCGACGAGGACGATGGTCCAATTGAGACTATGACTGTCTGACATTGGCACCACCTCCTTTCACGGCACATACGCCTGATTCCAATTTATCGAACCCGGCGGGCCCTCGCCAGCCAATTAATTTTTGAGGCGCCATAACGAACGGTCGAAGCAAAACGAGACCCGGACCACTTCTCGACTCACTCGCGCCGCTCTAACTGCCGAAAATGAGAGGTCGTAGTCAGCGATCATGGAGGTTCTATGGACAACGTACGTCTCGAAGAATTCTGCCGCTCGGGCGAAAAAGCAGACACCTATCTTCGCCAAGGCCGCGCGCGCGATGCGCTCAAGGTCTATAACGAGATGATCTCGAAACTGGAAAAAACGAACGACGTCGACAGCTATCTCTTGGCGAAGGTCACGCTCGGCGTTCTACGCTGCCACGTGAAGCTCGCCGACTTCAAAGCCGCTTTCCAAGTTTGGAACGCCCACATCGAAGACGGCTACTTCGGCCTCGGCATCTACGCGCTCGAGAGCGCGCAGACCACGGTCAACGACATGATCACGTACGACATGCTCTGCGGCTTCCTTCACACGCTCGCCGACGCGAAACCGGTCGAAGCGGGTGCCGCGGTGAACACGTATCTCTCGCGCGTTTGCGAGCACTGCGTGGACGAAGCGGACAAGCGCACTCTCCGCATGGCGATTTCGAATTGGAAGCAGCACATGAAAGACATCTTCCCCGGGTCGATCCCGCACGAGTATGCGCTCGGTCTGATCAGATTCGAGAAGCAGCTCGGTGAGCCCGTGAAGCCCGAGCCCATCGACTTCCCGTTCCCGACCGCATGGGAGAAGCCCGCCGACTTCCGCGAGATGTCGCGAGTGGTGTTGATGAAAACCTCGAAACAGAACCGTAAGCAAAAGGTAGGTTGATCGATGCGCAAGTTCTCGTTGGCGGCCACGATTGCCGCACTCGCCTTGATTCCCGCATGTTCGAACGCTCCAGTGAAATCCGAGCGGACACCCGCGACGTTCGGCACCGCCGTTCGCGCGCCCGAGCCCAACGAATTTCACGACTATGCGATGAAGCTCGTCGGCGAGAAGCCCGAGGCTTTCACGAAGGCCAAGCCCGCCATCGGTTCGGAAGTCGCGACACTCGTGAAGAGCTCTTCGCCGACCCAACGCCTTTTGGCCGATCACGATCTGAAGCTCGACAAGAAAGACGGCAAAGCCGTCGAGAATCTCGAGTGCCAGATCTGGGGAACCTATCCCGCGACTCACGCGGCTGAAGAAAAACTCCTCGCGCTCCAGCACGTGCTCTTCGAGAAAAAAGACAAAGCCGGTTACGATTGGTTCGTCTCTCTCGTCTGGCCGAAGAAGTCGGATTCTCCGGCTCTCACTTACACGAAAGCGACGTTCGTTCGTCACATGGCTTCGTATCACGAGCGCCTTTGCGGAACGGCGAAGCCCTGTACGCTGGCGTTTCCGCAAACCGGCGACGCGCAACCGTTCAGCCCGCTCGACGAAAAAGCCCTGCTCGCGTACAAGAAAGCGAATCTCCAGAAGCTCGCGGCCGACAAATCGATCGCGCTC
>JAZKJB010000169.1:0-6433 GCA_040384505.1 Bdellovibrionota bacterium
CGCCGATGGCGAGTACGTTCCCCGACAACGCGATCCCGCCGACGAGAATCACGTAAACCGGAAACGGAAACCGCTCTTTGAGGTAGGTCAGCCAATTCGCCATGGTTTCCTCGTTCTCAATGATCCGACTCTGTCGATTCGCGCTCGGTGCCGTCGATCGCGACGGATCCTCACTTCGCAAATCCGATTGAATGCTTTCATCGATCTCAAGATCTCGTAGGTTCGATCTCTCCTGAGTCCATCGGGCTCGATGCACAACGTGAGCGCGTCGTTCTCACGAACGACGAAGGCTTTGCTCGAACCGATCGCCGCGTACACTTTCTGCTCGAGCTCGAAGTCCGAGAGCGCCTGCCCGCTTCGCCCCGAGTACCACCAACCATCGTGATCGCTGCGAACTCGGTCGCCCATCGAATGCCAAACGCGACCTTCTTCATCGCGGCGTTTGTGCAATCGATTCTCTTCGTCTCCCCCGATGTACAACGGACAAACGTGCGGCCCGGCGACCCAAACGTTGTCGGGCTCGATCGTGGACTTGATCTCTTGAACGGGCTTACCCAAAGACAAGGTCTGAAAAAGACCTCGCGCCCGCGATCGTTCGACCGCCTCACGCGCGTCGATGCATGCGACCGGCTCGGCTTCCGAGGAACCATAGATGTGAGAGACGTGAGCGTCGGGGAAATGAGCGAAGGCCGTCTCGAGAATCCAACAATCCGTGAGTGCGCCGCCGACATGAAGACTCTTGAGCTCGGGCAATCGCGTTTCGTCCATCAGGCGCATCAAGAAAGCCGGTCCCGTCGTCAGCGACTCCGGCGCGTCGGCTCCCCGCAGGGACTCGAGCCAACGAAGATCGTCGGTCTTCCACGCCGGCGGAACGATGATCGACCCCCGGCCAGACGACAAATTCGCCAAGGCGAAATTCGCGAAGATACAGAGATCGGGCCCACGAAACGTTTCGAGATCGAGAACGCTCGAGAGCACGCGGTGTTGCTCGAGGAGATAACCTTGGTGACGAACGACACCTTTCGGTTCGCCGGTCGTACCACTCGTGAACGTCAGGATCCCGATCGTCTCGGGATCCACGCTCTCGAGGTGAAGCTCCTCGACTCCTCGCTCATTTGCGATTTCACCGGGTCTCACCCAGTTCGGAATTTCACGCACGGCCTGCGACCTGAGTCCCCACATCCGCCCAACGAGACTCGCCGAGAAGATCTTCGGTTGCACGCGGCGAATGACGCGATTGATCCTCTCGATCGGCATCCACGGCTCGACGAGCACCGCGGTCGCACCACTCGCGAGAATGCCGATCACCGAAGCATAGAGTCGTGGACCGAGGTTGTCGGCGAGAAGCACCATGTCTCCGGGCTGGAGACCATGTCGGCGATAGACTTTCTGCGCACGGGCTCCGAGCGAGAGAAGCTCGCCGAACGTGACGCCGGGGCCACGCGCCAGGCGAATCGCCATGGCGTCACGGTTTTCCAACGCTCGAATCTTGAAAAGCTCGACGCAGTTCACGCTTGGTTGTCGTCCCGTTGTGGTTTCACCGGTTGAGATCGCTTCCTCTCTTCGGCAATTTCGCGCCCCAGCCTTACGTCTGGAACGCCTTGATTTGAGTCGGCGAATGCCGTTTCGTTGGAACGCGGATTGTAATGACTCGGGACACGGGATGCCGAGGCATCCGAGGAAGAGGTTCGGTGAAAAAAACTCCAGGCTGTCGACATCTCAGACACTTTATCGTCGCGCTCGTCGCGATGGTGTCGAGCTATGGGCTCGCAGCAACACCGAGCCGTGGGCTCGCAGCGGTACCGAGCCATGCAGCCCTATCGACCCCTGCCGTTGCGAGCGAGGCCTCGCACGAATGCTTCCGCAACCATCTGCGCGAGGCGATCGTATTGAATCTCGAACGGCGCCCCCTCTACGCCGCGCTCTCGGGTGGGCAGTCGAAGGCGATCTCTGATCGACTCGTCCTTCTCGAACGCCTCGCGCTCGTGAGCTCTCACCTGACGAACGATTTCGACGAGCTCGATCGGGTCTATCGGAAAGCCGGAATCCAAGTCCTCTGCGAGGACTTCATGACGATGGCCAAAACTCCGGCGTTCAAACCGCGTTTCGATGGCCGCCTCCCACGCGCCTCCTCGTTTCGGGATTACGAACCGTCCGACATGAAAACTCGCCTGAAGCTGGCGTTGAAGAACGACGGCTTCACTGGCGTGAAAGTGGAAGCGGAACTTTGGCTCGCCTTTCTTTCGACCGAGCCGAAGTTGCATTGCATGATGCGACACACGCTCGAATCAATCGTTCGAGTCGCGATCCTCGCCCCCCGCCATGCTGAAAAAGCGCGCAAACTTGGTCTCCCGTCGCCAGAAAAACTCGAGCGACGGCTGATCGAAAGCCATTGGACCGTTCTCGGGCAAATTCATCGTCTCGATCGCAAAGCTTTACCTCTTCAAGTCGAGGGTCTCCCGATCATTTGCAACGACGTCCCTTCACTTTCCCTCTGACTCATTCGCTCCGATCGAACCGAACGTCGGCGTTCCCTCGCTGTCGTTGCCTCCGCGATGGAGATCGTTCGGCGACGGATCGTTCTCGATGAATTCCTCCTGCGGAATCTTGCTCGCACCGAACCAGTTCGCATCTCGTGTCGGCTTCGCGTGCAAAGTTCCGTCGCGCGCCTTCGGTCTTCGAGTCTTCGATCTGTTTTCATCCTGCATAAAGACATAACCTTCCTGAATGGTAGGCATAAGAACCCACACCTAAAGTTCGCCTAAATGCTCTCAGTTCCAGAGAAAATTCTCCTTCTTGTGGACGTGATGTTTTCGATGTGATCGACTCAATTCTCGAGGGGCTCTGGACCATGGTCTGGTTCGGCTTTGCCTAAGGAAATGCAGCTTGAGAACAGTCAGATCGTCGAGGGACGCTCTTGGCTTGGGGGGACTTAAGTATGTTTCAGTCACGGAAGAATGAAATCATCGCGCTCGCGTCGCTGACGTTGATCGCATTTTCGGCAAATGCAGCGCCGGAAAAGCTGACGCCGGTTTTGGCCGACGTCGCGATTCTCGAACACATCGGCGTCAAGCCGCTCGCAGTGCAAACCGACACGGCCGTCGGTTTCGCGAAGCTCACGAACGAACAACGCACGAAGCTCGAGCACGCCGCTCACGACTTCAAGAAATGCGGAGGCTATGAAGCCCTCCCCGACGACGCGACTTCGGCTCAAAGCTTCGCTGTGACGAACGCTTTCGGCCAACTCGCGAAGCAAGAGGCGAAGCGCCGCGCGTTCGTTCCTTCCGCGCACTTGTTCCGCTCGATGGCGGTGAATCCGAAAATCATGACGGCCATCGGTCAGGTCTCGGAAGCGAACCTGAAGTCGACCGTCGAATTCATGTCGGGCTTCGAAGACCGCTTCAATAAGGGCGCGACTCCGAACAAATCGGTCGATGCTCTCAAATTGCGGATCGAAGGGACCGTCCGCGGAGCGAAAAATCCGGTCACGGTCGAGTTCATCAGCCATAAGTCGACGCCTCAGAAATCGATTCGTGCACGCATCCAAGGTTCGACTCGTGCGAGCGAAATCGTCGTCTTGGGTGGCCACTTGGATTCCATCAACCAAGATTGGATGGGACCGAAACTGGCTCCTGGCGCCGATGACAATGCATCGGGCTCTTCGAACTTGCTCGAAGCGCTTCGTATCGTGGCGAACCAAGAGCAGCCCGAGCGTACGATCGAGTTCTTCTGGTACGCCGGCGAAGAGAGCGGCCTTCTCGGTTCGGCCGAGATCGCGAAAGACTACAAAGCGGCGAACAAAGACGTGGTCGCGGTCCTTCAGCTCGATATGACCCTCTTCCCCGGGGACGGTCAGTTCATCCTCGGATCGATGACGGATTTCACGAGTGCATGGCTTCGCTCGTACTTCGAGAACCTCAACGATCTCTACATCAAAGCGAAGATCGTGAACGACAAGTGCGGCTACGGTTGTTCGGATCATGCCTCGTGGGACAAGCAGGGTTATCCCGCGCTCATGCCTTTCGAAGCTTCGATGCGCACGATGAACGGCAACATCCACACGGCGAAGGACAAGATCGACTCGAACTCGAACTTCGCTCACTCGGCAATGTTCTCGAAGGTGGCTGTCGCCTTGGCACTCGACTTGGGCAATTCGACCCAGCGCGAGCCCTAAATCGAACTTTCATATTACGAAACCTCGAACGGGAGCCCCAAAGGCTCCCGTTTTCTTTTGGCAGCAATGCCGACTCATACTGATCCAGACTCCCATTCACGGTTTCGTTAAGTGCCCCCTCGTGGAGGCCGATAAATGAGAGTCACTCCGAGAGGGTCAACGATGTCGGCAGCTCCCGTCCTGCGCTTCACAAAGAAACCGCTCGTCTTCTTCGTCGACGACGAAGCGGACATCCTCGAGATCTTTCGTATGCAGTTCGAGGATCGCTACGACATCGAAACTTTCGAAACGGCCGAAGGCGCGATTCGCGCCGCCACCGAGCTCGGTGCACGCCGACCCGATGTCATCGTCACCGACTTCCGTATGCCGCGTATGAATGGCGTCGAGATGCTCACTCGGATCTGCACCGTCCTCGGCCAAGAGCCGCGCGCGGTCTTGCTGTCTGGAAACCTCGACAAGGAATCGGCGATTCGCGCCGCCAACCGAGGCATCATCCGGATCATCGAAAAGCCATTCAATGGAGAGCTCGTTCAAGCTTCGATCGAGGACGTCCTCTTGATCGCTCGCACTGAAAAAGCTCGCGAGGACATCCGCGACAACGTCATGCGGATGAAAGAGATCTATCAAGCGATGCGACTCGTCCTCGACGCGCGTGTGCCGGAGTTCGAACAGATGTTGAGCGAAGTCATGGTGGACCCCGGCCATGGTGCCGAAGTCGTCAAGTTCGAGGACTTGCTCCTGCACCTGGAATCGAAACTCGAAGAGCTCTTCAAAACAGAGAGCGATCTCGTCGAACAGCGCCGATTGCGCAAAGTCTAAAATTTAAAAGTGGAATCACTCGTCTTCGACGGAGAAGTGAAGCGGATATCCGTGCTCGCGAGCGTATTCGTTGACCATCTTCGCCTTCGTCTCGGCGATCTCGTGCGGGAATTTTTCGACGACGCCCACCCCGTAGTTGTGAGCCAAGAGCATGATCTGCGTCGCTTGCTGTTCGTTCTTGCCGAAGTATTTCTTCAGGGCCTGCACCACGAACGTACGAGGCGTGAACGGATCGTTATGAACGACCACCACGTAAAACGAGGGACGTTTGATCTTGTGTCGGGGCGACACTTTCTCGATGGTGCGTTCTTCGACTCGAGCTCCAGCCATGACCCAGGGTTTTACACGATTCTCGGTCAGAAATCGAGAGGCTCGCCTTAAGAAGGCAAAGATCGTTTGTCATCATTTCACTCCGAGAGCAGAGTGGGACCCCATGAGCGCCTCCCCTCTTCAAATCGAGGTCTTGGACTCCATCTCCCGGGTGACCCCCGAGGAGTGGAATGCGCTCGTTCCACCCGATTTCGTCTTCGCCGACCATCGATTCTTGAGCTCGCTCGAGGATTCGGGGTGTCTTGGTCGCAGAACCGGCTGGCATCCGCTGATCGTCGTGGCACGACTCGAGGGCCGGCTTGCCGGCGCACTTCCGCTGTATGCGAAGACCAATAGCTACGGAGAGTTCATCTTCGACTGGCAATGGGCACAAGCGGCCGAGAGCGCGGGACTCGAATACTACCCGAAATTGGTCGGCGCGATTCCCTTTACTCCGGCCACGGGACCGAAGTTTTTGATTGCGACCGATACCTCGACCGAAACTAGCGCAACTGAGGCGATCTCGTCTGACGGAATTCGCAGGAGCTTGCTCGCCGCGGCCCGAACCCTCGTGGCGGAGCAAAACTTTTCTTCCCTCCACCTGCTCTTCACGACCCCTGACGAAACTCGATTTCTCGAATCATCGGGTTCGCTCGTGCGCCACAGTTTTCAGTTCCATTGGCAGCGGCGGCCGGAGTGGAAAACCTTCGCGGATTATCTCGGGTCCTTGAGATCGAAACGTCGAAGCGAAGTCCGCCGCGAACGTGAAAGCGTTCGAGCAAGCGGTCTCTCGCTCGAACTCGTCACCGGCGAGCAGCTGACACGCGAACACTCGAACCTCATGTTCCGCTTCTATCGCTCGACGATCGCGAAGATGGGCGGAGTCCCGTATTTGACCGAGAACTTCTTCAAGACGATCACAGAGAGAATGCCCGAGCGGATTCTGTTCGTCGTCGCACGAAAGCCCTCAGGCGAAGCCGTCGCGGGGGCATTGAATCTTTTCGGAGGCCAATCGCTCTTCGGTCGGTACTGGGGCTGTGACGACGATTATCGCCACCTGCATTTCGAGGTTTGCTATTACGCCGCGATCGAGTGGGCTCTCGCGAACGGAATCGAACTCTTCGAAGCCGG
>JAZKJB010000169.1:6443-8572 GCA_040384505.1 Bdellovibrionota bacterium
GCCGGCGCGCAGGGAGAACATAAATTCAATCGCGGCTTCAATCCTAATCGAACCTTCAGCACTCATGAATTTCGTGATGCCTCGCTTAGTGAAGCGGTCGGCGACTTCCTCCGACACGAAAAACATGCTATCGACGACGTCATGAGGGACTACAAATCCCATGACCCCTTCAAGAGGACTGAAGCGTGAGCGACGTGCGAGAACAGCTGAAATCCGAGATCCTCACGGCCTATTGGCACGACCTCAAAGACCACCTCGAGCGCCAAGCTCTTTTCGTCGTCGCGCAAGAGCTGGATCTCGTCGACGCCGGAGTCGAGATCGTCGCGGACAACACGGAAAAGGTGACGAATTGGATCGCCGACGGCCAAATCGCCCGCCCGACTCTCGCTCAAATGAAAACCTGGGACGACGAACCCACTCGAAGCTTCCGCTCACTCATCGTCGCGCCATACGTGCTGATGCAGGAATTGGGACACTGAAAATTTTGATTTCCGTTGGAATGGGTCTAATCCCTTCCCCGTACCCATACCGACTGAAAGTCTGCTCTCAAGTCCCACTCCAGCGACCGTGGACGGTCGCTGGACAACCCTCTCATGGACGGAAAACTCCCGCGCATCTCGATTGGTTGAGCGAAGACGTGTACGCCGCGCTCACACACTCATGAAAACCAATCGAAATGCTCTTGCAGCACTGTGGAATGCGCGGATGACATCTCCGAAATGAGGTCTCGGCATGCGGGAGCTGTCCATCCGTGAGAGCAACTTCTCGACGGCATCCAGCCGTCGAGAGCTGGGGCACGAGAGCGGAAGTATCTGGAAAAACAATTTCAGCGGTTTCGAAGGTCTGCGCGTGTCGAAACGAGGTATCTAGGCACGATTGCTAAACGACGGGCCCGAGAGTCTCCAACATCAATCGCTGCTGAGCGCCGACACGTTCCACGCGAATCGCCGCGACCCAGTCGTTATGAGAATCAGGGTCCACCAAAGTTTGTTTGATCGACCAAACTCCATCGGAGACCCGCTTGAAATCCGTGAAGCGCGCATGGCGGGCTGAAGTATCCGTCAATAACCCCGTATGACCTTCTTCACCGTAGGCTTTTCCCAGCGCTTCGATGCGCGCCAAGGTCCAGGCCGCACCTTCGACGTCGGAAGGTTCTTCGCCCAGGGCCCACTCTCGCAGGGTTTCGAGAACGAGCTCGAAGTCGCCGACCGCCAACGAACGGAGCCAGCGGAAGACTTCGACCATCGCACGACGACGGACGACTTTGTCTTCGCCCAGCTGCCGCTCGCGCTCACGTTCCGCGTCGGCAAGTGCCAACGCCGCTGCTGCAACTGACGAAGCCGAACGAGCCTCTGCGACGAGTTCAGGATTGCGCATGCGCTCCCACTCTTCGACGAGACTCGAGTCGACGCCGCGGACGATGGCACCGAAGTATTCGATGATGTCGTCCAAAGTGTCGGTTCGCATCGCGAGCGGGATCGTTTGGATCAGAGCTTTGTAGACGTCGGAGAGATACCGCAGCAACAATCCCTCGGCGCGCTGCAGATCGTACTCGCGAACGTATTCGCCGAAACTTTGGTACGTCTCGAACATCTCGCGGGCGATCGATTTCGGGCGGATGTTCTCGGTTCCGACCCAAGGATGCGCGAACGACCAATCGTTGAAGGTCTGGTAGATGAATTCGCGAAGCGGCTTCGGATGCTCGAGCTTCTCGAGCTCTTCCATTCGCTCGTCGTACTCCATGCCTTCGGCTTTCAGTTCGCGAACTTTCTGTCCGCGAAGCTTGTCGAGCTGCTTTCGCAAAATCAGATCGGGACTCTCGAGAATCGCTTCGACGAGCGTCAACATGTCGAGGCCGTGCGTTTTGCTCTCGGGATCGAGCAGCACCAACGTATCGATCAACCAAAGCGACAAAGCGTGGTTCAATGAAAAGTCGACCTGCAGAGACACGTTCACTTGGAGTTTTCGTCCCGACGCCTCACGCGAAGGCAAAATTTCGACGATCTTGCGGTCGACGAGAGCGCGGAAGAGCTCGAACGCTCGTGCCTGGTGCGTTTTCTTGGCGCCCGGGCTTTCATGAGATGAGCGGATCAAGCCGCGAATCGCGCGGCACCCGTCTTCCTCGGTCC
>JAZKJB010000169.1:8582-14830 GCA_040384505.1 Bdellovibrionota bacterium
AGAGCATCCCGTGCGACACGTGAAAGCGCGACTCGAGCGCCTCAGGACGACTCGAGATCAATTTGTTGAAAGTGTCTTTCGTCCACATGACGAAGCCTCGCTCGGGGGGCTTCGAGCGAACCATTTTCTTGGCTTTCTTGGGGTCGGTCTTCGCCTTCTCTTCCATCTTCAAGTTCTCGATCACGTGAACCGGAGCTTGCGCGGCGACGAAGCCTTTGTCGTCGAAACCTTTCCGGCCCGCGCGGCCCGAGATCTGATGGAAATCGCGAACGGACAAGATCCCGGTCTTCTCCCCGTCGTACTTGCAGAGCTGCGTGAACAAGACCGTGCGAATCGGAATGTTCACGCCGACCCCGAGTGTGTCCGTACCTGAAATGACTTTCAGCAGACCCTCTTGCGCGAGTTTCTCGACCAAAACGCGATACTTCGGCAGCAGTCCCGCATGATGAAGCCCTACGCCGTGTTTCATGAAGCGCTGAACGTCTTTTCCGTAGGGAGAAGAGAACTTCGTTCCCATGATCCGCTCGGTGATCTTCTTTTTGTCCTCTTTCGTCGTGAAATCGACGCTCATCAAGTTCTGCGCTTCTTCCGCCGCCGACGCTTGAGTGAAGTTGACGAGGTAAATCGGAGCGCGTCCCTTGTCGATCAGATCCTTGACGGTTTCGTGAAGCGGAGTCTCGCGGTAATCGAACTCGAGTGGAACCGGTCGCTCCGAATTCGCGACCAACATCGTCGGCTTTTCGTTCAACTTGGTCAGCGCATCTTCGAAACGAGTCGTGTCCCCGAGAGTCGCGGACATCAGAAGGAAACGCGTGCGCGAAAGCGTGAGGAGCGGAATCTGCCAGGCGACGCCACGCTCGCGGTCGGAATAGTAATGGAACTCGTCCATGATCACATCGTCGACCTTCGCGTTCTCGCCTTCATGCAAAGCGATGTTCGCCAAGATCTCGGCCGTGCAACACAAGATCGGGGCGTCGCGGTTCACCGATCCGTCGCCCGTCACCATCCCCACCTGTTCGGGTCCGAACTCCTTGCAGAGCTGCATGAACTTTTCATTCACCAAGGCTTTGATCGGACACGTGTAAACCGAGCGCTTACCTTGAGCGAGAGAATTGAAATGAAGTGCAAGTGCCACCAAGCTTTTTCCGGAACCCGTCGGCGTATTGAGGATGACGTTTTGACCTTCGATCAACGCAAGAATGGCCTCCTCTTGCGCTGGGTAGAGTGTCAGGCCCTTCTCTTGAACGAAATCGAGAAAGCGATCGAGGATCAGATCGCTCGAGAGCTCTTCGAAGGACGGGAGTCGAGAGAAAAGAGGAGCGGAGCGTTTGGACACTTTAAGAGCCGCGCGGGCGTTCGATCCACTCGCGCCCTTCGTTCCCGTTCGTGACTCTGTCGAGGCGAACGCCGTAGAGCCGCGTCTCGGCTCTCGATTCGACGCGTGCGATGGTGCCGGTGAAATCGATCGCGCTCGGGCCCACGCCGATGCGCCCGGTAATTTCGTCGTCGACGTCGAACGTCGCATACGCGCGCTTACCCACGTCTTGCATCAATAGACCGAACTGATTGTAGTTCAACGTCTCGAATTCGTGAGGAGCTTCGCCCTGCCGACCGGCCTCGACACGAAGACGTCCGGTGAAGCGAACGGCGACTCGCGCCTGACCGAGGTCACGAAGAGGCAAGTTGATCGGCTCGCCCTTGGTTCCGCGGGAAACCGAATGGAACTTTCCCTTCGGCAACTCGATCGCCGTGAGTTGGCCGTCATAGACGCAACCTGTATCCACGTTCACGCGGTTCTTCAGGACTTCGACGTCTTGCACGGGCGTATGCCCGTGGATGATCAGCTTCTCCCACTTGAAGTTCGAAGAGAGAAAAGGCTGACGCCCCCAAAGCAAAGTATGTTCGTCGGCTTCTCGATCGATTTCGGCGAGGGGCTTCAACGGGACGGCGGCGTGGACGAAGAAATAATCTTTCGTCTCGTGGAAGAGCTCCAGATCGTAGAAGAACTGAACATGAGTTTCCGGGATTTCGAAAGTACCGCCGGGTCCCGCATAGCTCGCGAGCGTGCTGCTTCCGCCGTTCAAGATGAAGAGACCGGCGTTCGCCGACTCCGGGCTTTCGAGGAAATCGATGAAGAGCTCCTCGTGATTGCCTCTGAGAGTGACGACCTTGCATCTTTTCTTAAGAGCGAGAATCAAATCGACGACGCCGCGCGAATCGGGACCGCGATCGATGTAGTCGCCGAGGAAGACGACGGTATCCTGCGCCCGCGGCTCGATTTTAGCGAGGAGTGCGGCGAGTTCGCGCGAACATCCGTGGACGTCGCCGATGGCGTATGTGCGGCTGGCGGGGGAAAGGCTGAACATCCCCCCGATTGTAGGCACAAACGCGTGATTTTCCTAGACCGAACGCTATGCTAGACTGGCGCGCCAAACCGAAAGGTCCTTAGCTTTGAGCCCCATCTCGCGAAACGATTGTGTCAGTCTCCTCGGCTGCGGCTGGTTGGGCTTGCCCGTTGCGGAAAAGCTGATCACGGCGGGACTGCACGTTCGAGGCTCCACGACCCACGCCTCTAAACTTTCGGTGTTGAGCAGTCTCGGCATCGAAAGCCTCTTGATGCGTATCGATCCCGGCACCGAGGAAGGCTGGACTCCCTCGGAGGCGACCGCTCGCTTCTTCGATTCGGCGACGATGATTCTCGGTCTGCCTCCACAAGCGGCACTCGGGGAAGAACACTTCACATCGCAGGTCGAGACCATCTTGGCTCGTCGCGGCCGCTCTAGCTTCGAACATCTTGTCTTCATCAGTTCGACTTCGGTCTTCGGTGCGAAACAAGGCTCCGTCGATGAGACGACCCTGCCAAAGCCAGATTCCGAGGCGGGGATCATTCTCGCGAAAGTGGAACAACGACTGGTCGCTGCTGCAGGCGAACAGGGTTTTCGACTGACGATCGTGCGTCCAGGAGGACTGATCGGACCAGGACGACATCCGGGCCTCTTCCTCGCAGGAAGAAAAAACGCCAAGGACCCCGAGAGTCCGATCAACTTGATCCACCAGATGGACTGCGCCGAAGCTGTCGCCACGCTCGTTCGAGATACCGACGGCCTCGCGACTGGCGAGTCGCGAACCTTCAATCTCGTCTCCGATCGACATCCTACTCGCCGAGAGTTCTACACTCGAGCTTCTCAAGCCGTCGGCGTCGAAGCTCCCGAGTTCTCGCCACAAACGGAAGACTCGGCCGACAAGGTCGTTCAGTCGGCGCGGATTCGCACACTGATGCAGTTCGAGTTCGACGATCTATTGGCTTCGATGGGAGCGAAGACATGAACGTCCCGGAAGGTTTCATCCTCACGGCGGGACCGGGTTGGCTCGCGGTGAACAAGCCGGCGGGCTTGAGTGTCCATAACGATCCTTCGGGTGACGCTCTTTCGCTCGCGAAGTATTGCCTCGAGCAAGACGAAGAATTGGGGCGTGTGACGAGCTTCGACTCACTCTCCCCGGCTCATCGCCTGGACAAGGAAACGAGCGGCGTCTTGATTTTCGCCACGACCCGAGCGAGCGCTTCACTCTTACAACAAACCTTTGCCGAGGCGGATACGAGAGCGAAAAAGATTTATCGCGCCGTCGTGAAAGGCGCGATCGAAAGCGAAGGCCGCTGGACGTCGCCGATCACCGACAAAGCCGAGGGCCGCGAGAATCCCGCGGGAAAGTCGGCTGAGCGAAAGCCGAGTGATACTCGCTTCCGGGTGGTGAAGTCGAATACCTATCTGACCGAACTCGAAATCGATCTCGCCACCGGCCGGCAGCATCAGATTCGAAAACACGCCGCACTCGCGAAACATCCCGTCGTCGGCGATCGCCGCTACGGCGATCCGAAGCACGCGAAGATGATAGAAATGAAACTCGGGGTGGGACGAATGCTACTGCACGCCCTTTCACTCGAGCTCACTGCGGGATCGCTTCGCATCGAAGCCGAGGCCCCCCGACCGCGTGAATTCGATCGCGTCTTTGCAAGCCCCGATGATCGAGGAACGAAATGATCAAAACCGAACGGGCCGACTTCGTCCTTCGAAAGCTGACCGACACCTATCCGAATCCTCCGATTCCACTCGATCACGTGGACGCTTACACGCTTTTGATCGCCGTATTACTTTCCGCCCAGTGCACGGACGTCCGCGTGAACATGATCACGCCGCTCTTGTTCCAGCGCGCGAAAACTCCGCGCGAGATGGTGAAACTCACGATCGACGAGATTCGCGACATCATCCGGCCATGCGGCTTGAGCCCGCAGAAGTCGAAGGCGATTTGGAATCTCTCGCAACTCTTGATCCAGAAACATTCCGGCGAGGTTCCGCGAACGCTCGAGGAACTCCCCGGTGTCGGGCACAAAACCGCTCAAGTCGTGATGGCTCAGGCCTTCGGCGTCCCCTCCTTCCCCGTCGACACCCACATCCACCGCCTCGCGTTTCGCTGGGGCCTGAGCGATGGATCGACGGTCGAAAAAACGGAACGAGACTTGAAAGAGACTTTCCCGGAGGAGACTTGGAACAAGCTCCATCTACAAATCATCTATTGGGGTCGTGAACATTGTACGGCGCGCGGTTGCGACGGAACGAAATGCGAAATCTGCCGAACGGTTTATCCGCTTCGCAAGACGGCATTGCCCTCGACGAGAATCCCCGTCGGCCAGCGTTTGAAAGCCGCGGCCGATAGACTGAAGGTAAAGAAAGTAGCAGCCTCGAAGAAGAAACGCGTGGCGCGCAAATGACCGACGAGCAAAAACCCAAGAGACGCGTTCGCTACAAAGGCACTCATCCGAAGAGTTTCCAGGAGAAATACAAAGAACTCTCCGCCGATCCTTCGTTGATCGAGAAACTGCACGCGAAGGGAAAAACTCCCGCGGGCACGCACCGCCCGATCATGGTGAGCGAGATTCTCGAGATCCTAGATCCGCGACCGGGCGAAACGGGAGTCGATGCCACCTTAGGCTACGGCGGCCATTCGACCGAACTTCTCGCGCGGATTGCTCCCGACGATCGCGCCAAGAAGGGTCGTCTCGTCGCTTTCGACCGCGACCCGATCGAGATCGTGAAAACCACGGAGCGATTGAAAGGAAAGGGTTTCGCCGAAGTCGTCTTCACACCCGTTCTCTCGAACTACGCCAATCTCGAAAAAGAGATCACGCGTCTCGGTCTACGCGGAAAAGTCGACTTCCTTCTCGCGGATCTCGGCTTGTCGAGCATGCAGATCGACGATCCTTCGCGCGGCTTCACTTTCAAACGCCCCGGCCCCCTGGATCTCCGGATGAATCCGAGCCAAGGCGAACCGGCCTCCGCACTTCTCGCAAAAGCGAGCGAAGCCGATCTCGCCCGCTGGCTCGAAGAAAATTCCGACGAGCCGCGTGCGAAACAATTGGCGAAAGCGATCGTCGACCGGCGAAAGAAACTGCCGATTCTCACGACGACCGATCTCGCCGATACGATTCGCGACTGGATGAAGAAACTCGGCCCCAACGTTCGAGAGAAGGAAGGCGAACTTCCCCTCAAACGAGCGTTCCAAGCCCTTCGCATCGAAACGAACCAGGAATTCTCCTCGCTCGACGCGTTTCTCGAGGCACTTCCGAAAGTTCTAGCTCCAGGCGCGAGAGTCGCGATCTTGAGTTTCCATTCCGGAGAAGACCGCCGCGTGAAGAAAGCCCTTCAGAAACTCCATCGCGATGGATATCTCGAAGAAATCTCACCTGAGGCACTTCGCCCCACTCCTGAAGAGCAGCGTTCGAACACCCGATCTAAGCCTGCGAAGCTCAGATGGGGCCGTCGTTCACACAGCAGCTGACACGCCATCACAAATCCACATCCAATGTTTGCGCGCACTTGACGCAGAGCGAACTTAAAAATTCTGTCGCCGGTTCCATTTTGGAACTTAAACCTAGACCAATGTAAGGCGTGTGGACAAACCTCGTTTCTCAAGCGGATTCAGTGAGGAATTCGCACCATGTACTTTTTAGGGGGAAGCACATGATTTTTGAGAACGTGGCAAGAATGCCCAAAAAGCTGGTCGCAGTGGTCGCCTTCATCGGCGCAACTGCACTCGGTATGTCGGCCGTCCCGACAGTCCAAAACGTGTGCGCTGGCTTCCTGCCCGAGAACACGATGAAGATCCCGGTCGGCACTTCTGCCGCTAACTCGGGTTGGTTCGCGGCTCGCGCGAAAAAAGAGACGTCTATGGGGGCGTTCATATTGATCGGG
>JAZKJB010000169.1:14841-18564 GCA_040384505.1 Bdellovibrionota bacterium
AGCAGTTCAACGAAGTCATGGACCGTATCGAAGAGCTCTACACTCCGGTCGTCAAAAAAGCCGGCGGCAAACTCACGGTGAACCGTCTCTGGGAAGACGCGACCGTGAACGCGAGCGCTCAGCAAAACGGAACGAACTGGGTCATCAACATGTACGGCGGTCTCGCACGCCACCCGCAAGTCACGGTCGAAGGCATGGCGCTCGTCGCCTGCCACGAAATCGGTCACCACCTCGGTGGCGCGCCGAAAGTCGGCGGCTGGATGGGTGAAGAGTGGGCGTCGAACGAAGGCGCATCCGATTACTTCGCGACGTTGAAGTGCTTGCGCGAATACTTCGCTGAAGAAGACAACGAAGCCGTGATCAAGGTCACGAAAGTCGACGCCTTCGCGACGAAACAGTGCAAAGCGAACTGGAAGACGAAGAAAGACATCGCGCTCTGCCAACGCATCAGCCTCGGCGGTTCGTCGGTTGCTTACTTGTTCCAGGATCTCTCGAGAGAGAAAAAGAAACCTGAGTTCAAAACTCCCGACACGAACGTCGTGACGGAAACAGACGATGCACATCCGGCCACTCAGTGCCGCATGGACACGTACCTCGCCGGCGATTTGTGCGCGGTCGACAAGTCGGTCTCGCTCAGCGACAAAGACTACAAAGAAGGCTCTTGCGTCGCTGGAACACACGACGTCGGCACACGCCCGACTTGCTGGTTCCACGCAGGCGAGTAATCGCCAACCTCACACGGAAGTGAAATCAAATCGCCGATCGGAAACGATCGGCGTTTTGCGTTTCGGAGCGCCAGTCTGCTCAGATGCTGTGGCGGGAGCGGAGGCGAGCTAAAGCTTCCGGGCGGGCGCGGACCGTCAGTCGGACGCCGTCGCCTTCGTAGGTTTCGTCGATGACGCGCATTTGTGAGCGGATTTCGCCGATCGCGCCCTTCACCGTATACGGAATGAAGAGGTCTTCTTCCACCATGTCGCCTTCGAAGAACGAGATGATTCGTTCGCGCAGGGCCGCGAGCTCTTCCGGGTCCCGTGTCGAGCCGATGTGAGCCTCAGGATACTCCGCTTTCAAACTCACGATTTCTTCGGGTGTCAGCTTGTCGCGCTTGTTCAAGACGAGGATCGACGGAAGATCGTTCGCGCCGGTCTCTTGCAGAGTCGCCTTCGTCACCTCGAGTTGCGAGCGGAACGACGGATCGGCTGCATCGACGACGTAAAGTAAGAGCGAGGCATTCGAAGCTTCGTCCAACGTCGACTTGAACGACGCGACGAGATCGTGCGGAAGCTTCTTGATGAAACCGACCGTATCGGAAACCAAAATCTGCGGAACACTCGGCGGATGCAGCGGCCGAACGGTCGTATCGAGTGTCGCGAAGAGTTTGTCGGCGACGTAAACTTCGCTGCCGGTCATCGCGTTCGTGTAACCGACGAGTGCGACCGTACGAAGCTCCGAGCGCCGAGTACGACGAGTATCTTGCTCGCTCCCGATCGATTCGAATTCGGTCTTCAGTTCCTTGATGCGGTCACGGATTTTTCGTTTGTCGAGTTCGAGCGCGGTTTCCCCGGCCCCTTTTCCTCCGACCCCGCCGCCACCTCGATCGCCACCGCCGCCCGTTTCGCGAACTCGCGGAGCGAGATAAGTGAGACGAGCGATTTCGACCTGCAGCCGAGCCGCACGAGTTTTCGCGTGGCGAGAGAAAATTTCGATGATCACGCCCGTGCGGTCGAGGACTTCGCAAGAAAATGCCTGCTGAAGATTCCGCATCTGTGACGGCGTCAGTTCGCAGTCGAAGATCACGACGTCGGGCTTCGGTCCCCCGAGACCTTCCATCGCGTCGTCTGCCACTTCGGTTTCAGGCGCTTGCTCTTTCGAGTCGTCTTCGTCTGAATCGACGATTTCGTTTCCGTCCTCGTCGAGCTCCACGGGACCTTCCGTCCACTCGCCTGCGGCCTCCCGCTTCAACCGAGCTTTCGTCAACTTCGGATTGAGAGCGTTCGGGACCTGAAAGCCGACGGCCGAGGGCCCGGGACCACCCGTCAAACGGGCGATCTGCGCGATCTTGCCATCGCCGAGCACCATGGGACCGCCCGTGCCCTGGCGGCGCTGGGTCGTTTTTCCCGAGATCTCATAGCCCAACGTCGTGACGAGCCGCGAGAGCTCTTTCAGAGAACCTTCGAGCTCGTGCGTGCTCACACCGGGCGTTTGAACGCCGACGAGAAGGGATTTGAGCTTGGGATTGTCGTCTACGGTATGGAGTCGGGACATGCTTGGCTCAGGAGTCTACACGAAAAATTTCCGGCCGTCGTCATCCGTTCATAGGGTCTTCAGAGGCGAGCTGTGTTAATGTCGTGGTTTGCCTTTTTCGTACCCCGAGGGCTGGTTGGCGAATCCGAAACTCAAAGCCGTGATCTTCTGCCCTGTCGAAGCGCGCCGTTTCAACGGCGAACGCTTGGCAGAGCACATGAAGCTGCCCGATCTGATGCCGGCCGGGCTTGCACTTTCGGTCGACGATCTGCCGCAAGCTTTCATCTCGCAGTACATTCGCCCGAACGACGTTCCGCTCGCTTTTCATCGCGAGTCGCCGACTTACTCCGTCACTCCGGCCGCGATGTCGGGGCGCTACCTCGGGGAAATGGCGGCCCACCTCGAAGCGATAGGGCGAATGCTCCAGTACCGCTTCGACGACGGAACCGTCATCAAAGCGAACCAGATTCTGTATCACCCATATTCGAAAGACGTCGCTCGCCATCTGCTTCCGCTCAACGTGAACGTGAAGGCCGATTTGCAAGATGGTCCGCAATACATTCTCGACACGTCGATTCCCATGGGAAAGAACTCAAGCTTCCGTCCGCAGTGGCAAACTCAAGCCGAGCGCGTGATCTTGAGTGTGCTGATGGCAGCGATTCGCAGCATGCGCCTTTCGCAGGCCGGTGACGACGACGGGCGCGGACCCGAAACGGTTCACCTCTCGTTTAGCGATGTCGTCGACGTCGATCGCTCGACGTTGAAGCTCGATACGATCGAGCTTCTCCCGCCGGAGTGGGGACCCTGGAGATTGACGACCGCACTTCCGCATCCGGTGTCGGGTGTCCATTACGGGCGTGCACGTCTCGAGCTCGATCCCACTCGTGTTCCCGATGCCGATGGCCTCTCTCGCGCGTTCATCATCGATCCCGTAAATGGGAAGCTCGCCTTCCACCCTTGGGACGACCAGCTCTCGCGCCTTCGCTTACGCGCACCGAAACCTTCGAGTGAACTCATCGTCGCTGAAACTCACGCGCACCCCGAAGGCCAACCGACGGCCGTCGGCGTTCACTTGAGCGGGCACGCGACCATCCAAGCCGCTCATGGTGAATTCCTGGAAATGATGAAGGAAGGGGGCGCTTCGCTCCCGATTCATCCCGGAACGTTCGTCGTGCCGGCGGAGAAAGTGAAGCCGCGGCTTTCGATCACCGGCGATGGAAGTTTCAAGTTCAATGCGGTCATCGAAACTCCGTGGGGCTCCTTCGAGGCGCACGGGATTCCGCAGGTCTCGGCCTATCTCCTCTTGAATCTTCAACTCGGTCTCGGCGCGACGACGGGTTATGCCAACGCGCATCTCGCGCACGCTCGGCGAGGTTTGAAGCGAGAACGCGACATGAAAGTGCTTCGCAACCTCGGATTCTCGTCCCTCATTTTTTACGACGCCGCGAACTACGCGCTCGATCTTCCGCTCTCCGATGG
>JAZKJB010000170.1:0-2124 GCA_040384505.1 Bdellovibrionota bacterium
CGAGGCTTCGACGGAACCGTCGGCATTTTTCTTTGCAGTGCCTTTGATCGTCTTCGTCGTCGCGGTGAAACTCCCGGTCGGCGAAAGTTTGAACGCCATTTTCGCTTCGGGCTCGGCGAAGGCGGGCGGAGTGAGGAACAGGGCCGCGAGACAGAGAACGATTCTGATGTTCATAGCCGATCCTTTCAAGTGCCCAGCTCCATTTTCGCGATCGTGTTCAACTGCATGTTGCTCGTGCCTTCGTAGATCTGGCCGATCTTGGCGTCACGCCAGAATTTCTCGACCGGGTATTCGCGAGTGAAGCCGTTTCCACCGAAGAGGTCGATCGCGAGAGAGGTGATCTTCTCCGCGACACGTGACGAATAGAGTTTCGCCATCGCCGCTTCTTCGATGAAGGGCTGGCCCGCATCTTTCAAACGTGCAGCGTTGTAGACCATCAAGCGCGAGGCTTCGAGCATCGTTCGCATTTCAGCGAGCTGGAATTGGACGCCCTGGAACTGCGAAATTGATTTACCGAATTGTTCGCGGCCCTTGATGTAGTTCTTCGTCGCTTCGTACGCACCTTGCGAGATGCCGACCATTTGTGCGCCGATGCCGATACGGCCTTCGTTCAAGGTTTCGATCGCGATCTTGTAGCCTTTGCCGACCTCGCCGAGGATGTTGTCCTTCGGGACTTCGCAGTTCTCGAACAGGAGCTCGGTCGTCGAAGACGCGCGAATGCCGAGCTTGTCTTCTTTCTTGCCGACGGTGAATCCCTTGAATCCTTTTTCGACGACGAAGGCCGTGATGCCCTTATAGCCGGCAGAGGGATTCATGTTGGCGAACACGAGGAAGACGCCTGCTTCCTTCCCGTTCGTGATCCACAGTTTCGAGCCGTTCAAGACCCATTTGTCGCCTTTGTCTTCGGCGCGAAGTTTCAATGCGAACGCATCCGAACCCGACGTGCTTTCCGAGAGGGCGTACGCGCCGACCCATTCGCGCGCGAGTTTCGGAAGATACTTTTGTTTGATCGGATCCGTTCCCCAGCGGAGGAACGCGTTCGTGACGAGGGTGTTCTGAACGTCGACCAAAACGGAGACCGAACCGTCGATTCGGCCGATCTCTTCGATCGCGAGACAGGCCATGAAGAACGTGCCGCCGGCTCCGCCGTATTGTTCGGGCGATTCGATGCCCATCAGGCCCATTTCGAAGAGCTTCGGGAGCAGTGTCGGCTCGAGCTGAGCATGTTCGTCCATTTTGGTGACCAGCGGTCTGATTTCGCCCTCGCAGAATTCGCGAACGGCGTCGCGGAAAGCGGCTTCGTCTTCGCTAAGGGTCGTCAATCCGGGACGTGCATCGGCTGCGCTCATCGTATCGGTCTCCTTGATCGTTGCTAGGCCCACGATCTTCGATGTAATCTCCACCGGAATCAAGTCTTTGGCAGTCCCCCCAAGGAGGCCCATGGCAGCCGCATCGCCGAAAGAAACGCCGAAAGAAAAGCGCATCATCCGAGTCCTCGTCGCGAAGCCGGGACTCGACGGCCATGACCGTGGGGCGAAAGTCGTCGCACGGGGTTTGCGAGATGCCGGTTTCGAGGTGATCTACACGGGTCTCCATCAAACCCCCGAAATGGTGGTTTCGGCGGCGCTTCAAGAGGACGTCGATGTCATCGGTCTTTCGATACTCTCCGGCGCTCACATTCCGCTGGTCACCGCGATCCAGGATCTGATGAAAAAGAAAAACCTCACCACGCCGATCTTCGTCGGCGGCATCATCCCTGGCGATGACGCAAAGCAACTCCAGGATCAGGGAGTGGCTGCGGTTTTCGGACCGGGCTCGGCGATCAGCGAAATCGTCGATCGGATCACTCAGCTCGTGAAGTAAGCACACCGGTTCAAAGGCGAACGCCTTGCCGCGTTAGTCGATGACACGGTCTTTCCGTCCGCATCTGATTTGAAGATGCGAAATCAAATCGTTCGATTCGTGTCGTTGGCGACCGCGAGGTCATTTTCATTCCTCTTCATTTCGGTCTTCGTCGCATTCGCGGCTCCGGCGTTCGCGGAGACCTTCGATCGCGAGCCCGATGCGATCGTCAACACGAAGAGTCTCTTCGATCTCCCGAAAGACGTGATCGAAGTTCCGATC
>JAZKJB010000171.1:0-1701 GCA_040384505.1 Bdellovibrionota bacterium
GGGTTACCTCGCGCTGTGGACCACCGCTTACGGTGCGTTCATCTACGTGATCCTTTTCGCGATCGTGTTTGCCGAGACGGGACTCGTCGTGACTCCGTTCCTGCCAGGAGATTCTCTGCTCTTCGCCGTTGGTTCGTTGACTGCGATCGCGGGCGGTCTCGATCTCGCGACCTCGATCGTCGTGCTCTGGGCGGCTGCCGTTCTCGGCGACAACTTGAACTATTCGGTCGGGCGTTACGTCGGACAAAAATTCTTCAAAGACGGGAAGTCGCGATTTCTGAATCCCGTCCATCTCGCGCGGACCGAAGCGTTCTTCGCGAGACACGGGGGCCGAACTCTCGTCATGGCTCGCTTCGCTCCGATTTTGCGTACGTATGCCCCGTTCGTCGCAGGCCTGAGCAGAATGGAATATCCGCGCTTCCTCGGCTTCAGTATTTTCGGCGGTCTCGTGTGGATCGCGTCTTTCACATTTGCCGGCCATTACTTCGGTAATATCCCCTCCGTGAAAACGAACTTCCATTACGTGATCTTGGCGATCCTCGTTTTGTCGGCGATGCCCGCGATCATCGAAATCGTAAAAGCCCGTCAGGACCGCAAGCAAGGCGCCTGAATTAGGAGAGTCCCGTGGCCCAGTTCCTGAAGAATATCTTGGCGACGGTGATCGGCATGATCATCGCGTCGACGCTCACCGTATTCATCGCGCTCGGGATCATCGGTCTCGTGATCCACACGTCGTCCGACGGGAGCGGAGTGGGTCCGGTCGAAGAAAAATCGGTCCTGCATCTTCGCATGCGCGGCTCTCTCGTCGATCGGCACAAGCCGATGGATTTCGAGCTCTTCGGGAATAGATCGATCTTCAGCGAGGACCGAACGCAAGGCCTCTGGGAGCTCACGCGCGCGATCGAAGGCTTCGACGGACGCGGCAAATCCGGTTTTGTCAGAGGGCAAGCGCGCGATCGAAGCGGCGAAAACCGACAAGCGAATCTCGGGAATCTATCTCGAGATTCGAAATTTCGACGCGGGCTGGGCGAACCTGAGTGCTCTTCGTCGCAAGATCGAAGAGTTCAAGGCCACGGGAAAATGGGTTTACGCTTACGCCGACCATCTCGATGAAGCCGGCTACTTTCTCGCGAGCTCTGCCAACGAAATCTTCCTGCAGCCGAACGGCGAAATCGAATTCAACGGGCTCGGCGTGAGTGAGGCGTTCCTGAAAGGACTCTTCGAGAAGATCGAGATCGAGCCGCGCGTCTTCCGCGTCGGGAAATTCAAAGCTGCGATCGAGCCCTTCATCCTCGAGAAGATGAGCGACGAGAACCGCGAGCAGACCCGCGCGCTCATCGACGACGTGTGGTCGGCCGTTCGAACCGCCACGGCAGCGAGCCGCAAGATGGACGAAAAGAAAGTCGACGACATCGCGGCGTCACTCAAAGCGAAGTCGGCCCTCGAAGCGCAAGAGCAAGGTCTCGTGAGCGAACTGATCTACGAAGACGCACTCGAGCTGCGGATGGCGAATTTCACGGTCGGTCCCGACGAGGACATTCGACTCGTTTCCGCGGGCCAGCTTCTTCGAGACGGAAAAGCGCGAGACATCCTTCGCGGCGCAGGCAAAAAGAAGATCGCGCTCGTCTTCGCCGAAGGCGAGATCGGCTCGGGCGTCGGGGGCACGGACTCGCAGGTCGTCGATCTCGCGTCGTTGACCAC
>JAZKJB010000171.1:1711-4952 GCA_040384505.1 Bdellovibrionota bacterium
TTCCGAGAGTCTCCGGGAAGATCTTCTCGACGTGGAGGCCGACGAAGACGTGGCGGCCGTGGTCCTTCGGGTGAACAGCCCGGGAGGCGACGCGCTCGCGAGCGACGTCATCTGGCGCGCGATCTCGGTCCTCGATGCGAAGATTCCCGTGATCATCTCGATGGGCGACGTCGCGGCGTCGGGCGGATATTACATGGCGGCCGGCGGTCGCTACGTTTTCGCCGAACCCACGACGATCACTGGATCGATCGGCGTCTTCGGTCTCATGTTCAACACGCAAAAGCTCTTCAACAACAAAGCGGGCGTGAAGTTCGACCGGGTTCTCACGCATCCTTACGCCGACATCGGCGATTCGAACCGTCCGATGACGGAATTCGAGGCGCGCACGATCCAAGGTGAAGTCGAGCGGGTCTACAAGCGTTTCATCGACGTCGTCGAAGAAGGTCGTGGCTTCGAGAAGCGCGAAGACGTCGAGAAGATCGCGGAAGGTCGTGTGTGGTCGGGGACTCGTGCGAAAGAACTCGGTCTCGTCGACGAGCTCGGGGGCCTCGATCAGGCGATCGCGAAAGCCGCGGCGTACGCGAAGGTCGAACAGTATTCGGTCGAAGTTTTTCCGAAGGATCGCGATCCACTTGGTCAGCTCTTGGCGAAATTCGCCGGCGACACTATTGAAACCGCGCTCGGTCACCAGACGATCGCGAGGTTGAAGACACTTTCAAAGGCCGTACCGGAATCCGCGCTCCAGATGAAGGCGGGCATTTACGCTCGCGCGTTCTCGGATCTCAGGATTCGCTGAGCCGTGCTTCGGTTCGCGGTCCTCTTCTCACTCTTCGTTTCGCTCGGCGCTTCCGCGGCCGAGCCTTCGTCGACAGAGACGTCTTCGATCGACATCGAGTTTCGTCCGTTGAAATCCGTGAGTGAAGGAGCGCCTTTCCTCGTCGACGACGGGGGAAAGTGGCTCCTCGGTCTCGGGTCGCTCGCGCTCGTCGGAGCGCGGGATCTCGATGAAGAGATGCAAGAGCACTTCCGCCACAAGGAACGCCTCGGGAATTTCGACTCCCTCGGAAACGAGTTCTTCGGAACCGGAGTGCCCGGCCTCGTTCTCGGGGGCGCGCTCTGGGCTTATGGTGCGAACTCGAATCATCCGCGCTCCGTTCACGCGGGCCAAGCGTCGATCGAAGCGATCGTTTCGACTTCGGTCGTCGTCTCGACGATGAAGCTCGCGGGGAATCGCTTGCGGCCTGATGCGAGCGATCGCTATTCATTTCCGTCCGGTCACACTTCGACCGTCTTCGCTTCGGCGGGCGTGCTCCACGAATTCTATGGATGGAAGATCGGTCTGCTCGCGGAGTCGATCGGGATCCTCACGGGACTGTCGAGAGTCGAAGCCAATCGGCATTGGTTTTCAGATACGGTCGGCGGAGGATTGATCGGGTTCTCGATCGGCCGCGCGATCGCGAAAGCTCACCGCTCCCGCTTGGGCGAGCTCGATGCAGTAGCAAATCAGCAAAGCGCGTTTACAGTCGTTCCGATCGTTGACAGCGACCTGTTGGGCGCCGCTGTGACGGCCCGCTTTTAATCGATCTCAGCGTCTCGTTCCGAGAATTTCCCAATGTTTCCAATTGGGGACGCTTTCGAGCTTAAGGACCAAGGTCGCGACTCCGATCAATCTCCATATGAGAAAACTCAAAGCACGTACTCTCGCATTGCCAGCCTTCCTCTTGATGATCACGACGAGCTTTCAGAACTGCGATGGCGGTTTCGTGATGGACAAGAACACGGGTCACCTTTCGTCGACTTCGACGGTCGGGTTGTCGACGGGCAACACGATTCCCGCGACCGTTCAAACGACGGGTCCTTATGGGCTGAAGACGTACGAGCCCGGCGGCGGAATGGTGGGCGACGCTGCTATCATCGACACCGCGATGGATTATACATTGATGGCTTCTGGCCAAGGCGTGACGTCGTCGATTCTCACGTGGTCGATCCCGACCGGTCAGAACACAGCGAGCTGTCAGCTCGGAAGTACGGGTAGCAATTATTCGAAAGTCTTGCGCTGTTTGACCGCCGGTGCGGTGCAGGTTCGCGCCGAAGCGATCTGGTCCGATGGTACGAACTCGGTCGCCTTCATCAATCGCACCGTTCAAGTCGGTTCGGTGAATCCGGGCGGCGGTACGGGCGATCCGAACATCATCGAATTCCGCATTCGCACGGGAACGGGGACTGGCGTTTGGAACACCGTCGGAACTCCAGCGGTGGCCTTCGTCGGCCAGACTTTGAAAGTCATCAACGACGATACGATCCAGCATCAGATGCACACGAACGGGACTCCTTGCCCGCACCAACCGAACCCGATGGCGCCGAACGCGTTCTACAACTGCGTGCTCGCAGCCGCGCACTCGCCGACGGCGACCGATTTGTACGACCATATCGTCGGGACGAGCGCGTCGTTCTACTTGAACGTGATCGACGGAGCGGCCCAGTACGCTCGACCGGTCAACAACCAGTCATGCGCAGGTTGCCACAATGCGATCGCCACCACGACGAAGCGCGGAGCGACCTTTACGACGATCAAAGCGGCGATCAACAACAACACGGGCGGTATGGGTATCTATCGCAACAACGTGATGACCGACGACGAGATCCGCGCGATCGCCTATAGACTGCGCTGATCGCCAGAAACACGATCGGTAACGCGATCAGAAGCACGATCGATTTCACAATCAGGTTACGATGACGAAGGGCCTCACAGGCCCTTCGGCTTGTTGACGGTAACGTCGCCCTCGGCCGATCATCATAGGATGACTTCAAAGACTCGCTCGATCGTTCGAAAAGGCCTGCTCGTTCTCTGCGCGCTCTCCATGTTCATCGGATTCGAAGACGATGCCGACGCCCGACGCAAACGTCGTCGCAATCGCAGCCGAACCAAACGCCGCGCGGTGATCAACGAGCCGACTCTCTATGAACGTATCGGCGGCAACAAGGTCGTCGGACAGCTCGTCGACGCGCTCTTGAAGCAGTGCGGCACTTTCCGCCCCGGACAGCAGGTCTCGGACCTCATCATGGACTCGGGAGACCTCGAGCGCGAGCGGGGGATCACGATCCTTGCGAAGAACACGGCCGTCAAGTATCGGGACACGATCATCAACATCGTCGACACTCCGGGCCACCGGGACTTCGGCTCCGAGGTGGAGCGCATCCTGACGATGGTCGAGGGCGTGCTCCTCCTGGTCGATGCGTC
>JAZKJB010000172.1:0-4944 GCA_040384505.1 Bdellovibrionota bacterium
CGTTCGAGCGACCGGCTTGGATCGCCGCGATCATCTGTTTGATCGTGCGGATCGACAGTGTCTGTGCCGCTTCCCACCGCGAGAACGCGTCGGAGTCGTGAGCCATCAAGAACGCGAGCTCGTCGTCGCTCCAGGCGTACTCCGCGCGAACCGGCGCGGAGAATTTTCGCAAAAGCGACAAGACCGGTTTCTCGCGCACGCCGGCGAACACGAAGGTCTGCTTCGGTTCACGAAGGTGGAGAACTTGCGTCGTCTGATTCGCGTCTCCGGCCGCGATGCGGGTTCCGCTCGTGAGTTGCAACGACATGTCGCGACCGTCGCGGCCCAAGAGACCGACGGCGACCGGTATGTGGTACGGCTGTTTCACCGCTTGGCCAGGCGAAGGCGCACACATTTGTTCGATCGTGACCGAATACGTTTCCTTCGCCTGATCGAACTCGGTCGAGACCTTGATCGACGGTGTCCCGGCTTGGTTGTACCAAGACTCGCGGAACTGGGTGAGGTCGACGCCGTTCGCATCGGACATAGCCGCGACGAAGTCTTCCGTCGTCACTGCTTGCCCGTCGTGACGCTTGAAATAGAGATCCATGCCCTTGCGGAACCCGTCGCGACTCACGATCGTTTCGATCATGCGAATCACTTCCGCGCCTTTTTCGTACACCGTCATCGTATAGAAGTTGTCGATGGTGATGTACGACTGCGGACGAATCGGATGCGCCATCGGGCCCGCGTCTTCCGAGAACTGATTCGTGCGTAGTCGCACGACGTCCTCGATCCTGTTCACGGCCTCGGAGCCGTGATCCGCGGAGAAGCGTTGATCGCGGAAAACGGTGAGCCCCTCCTTCAAAGAGAGTTGGAACCAGTCGCGACACGTGACTCGGTTTCCGGTCCAGTTGTGGAAGTATTCGTGGGCGACGACGGCGGCGATGCCGTCGTAATCCGTGTCGGTCGCGGTTTCCGGTTTCGCCAAAACATAGTGCGCATTGAAGACGTTGAGTCCCTTGTTCTCCATCGCGCCCATGTTCGCGTCTTCGGCGACGACGATCATGTAGATGTCGAGATCGTACTCGAGTCCGTAGGTGTCCTCGTCCCACTTCATCGACCACTTCAGAGCATCCATCGCGTGACGACACCGGTCTTGAAGACCGTGGCGCGCGTAGATCTCGAGTTTCACTTTTCGGCCGGAGCCGGTCGTGTAGGTGTCCTCGAGAACGCCGAGATCTCCCGCGATCAAAGCGAACAAGTAGCTGGGCTTCTTGAACGGATCGTTCCACGTGACTTCATGGCGTCCACCCTCGAGATCTCGACGCCGAGTCGGATTGCCGTTCGAGAGCAGAATCGGATATTTCGTCTTTTCGGCTTCGACGGTGACCGTGAACACCGACATCACGTCGGGACGATCGAGGAAGTAAGTGATCGCTCGGAACGCTTCCGCCTCGCACTGAGTGCAGAACATACCGGCGGACTTGTAGAGACCTTGGCACGAGAGGTTTTTCTGCGGCTCGATCTCGACCGTGAGCTGCAGATGGAACTTGTCGGGAACATTCGTGATCGCGAGTCGTTCGCTCGTCGCTTCGTATTCGCCGGGGGCGAGCTCGCGACCGTCGATCGCGATTCGCACGAGCTTCAACTTCTCGCCATCCAAAACGAGCGGCGCCCCGGAGCGACCCGCGGGATTACGTTCGATCGTGAGATCGGAGCGTACGATCGCTCTGTCCTCGCGAAGATCGAAGTGAAGTTCCGTCTGCGGAATCCAGAAATCGGGTTGGCGGTAGTCTTTGAGGAAAATGGTCTGCGGGCTCGCGTCTTTCATGAAGGTCTCCTGGAACCGAGGCGAAGGCTCCAGACTCTATCAATTTCGCGAGGCGAGGATCAAAGGCGAATTTCTTCGAACTTCTTCCAAACGGCCGGGTTCATGAGATCTCCACCGACCATGATCACCGGCGTCTCGGCTCCCTCGGATTTGCGTTTGCGAACCTCGGAAGGAACGAAACCTGAAGCCCCATAGTTTTCGATCCACAGGCGGCGAAGCGCGAGCGAATTGCTCATGACGACCTTCATGTCCTTCGGCGGTACGCGTCGGCTGTGCATCACCTGCGCATATTCGAATTGGCTGAAAGCCTTCGTGCCGTCGGCGGCGCCGACCTTTTCGATCGCCTGGTAGCCGAGCTGACGAACGTTCTTGTACTTATGACGCCCTGGCTCGCGGCACGTGAACATGAGATCGATCTCGTCTTTCTCGAATTTTTCTTCGAGCTCGCTCAAGTCGTAGACGTTGAGCTCGACGAGTTGAAGACGTGGTTGCTCTTCTTGGAGTTGGTGACAGAAGTCGCACGCGAGTGGCACGAGGCCCTCGAGAGTTCCGACGGAAAGCTGCGTGAGTTGATCGTCGGTCTTCAGCTGCTGAAGCGACTGAGTGAGCTTGCGAGACGTGCGGAAGTAAGTGTCCGCGATCTTGTAAGCCACCGGAGTCCATCCGGATTTGCGACGAGCGGTGCGATCGAGGAGGACGACCCCGAGCTCGCCTTCGAGCCGAGAAATGATGCGCGAGAGTTGCGGTTGGCTCACGCCGACATGAGAGGCGGCGCCGGAGAGATTCTTGTAATGGATCGACTTGCTCAAGATCGAGAGTTGCCAATGCAGATTGTCCATTTGCCTCCTCCGCTTCAGACGAGAAGGCGCCTATGTACCAACCGCATAATAATATTCGCAATATGTATTTAACAAATACCCCATCCCTTCATACCGTGAGCTGTTTTTCACGACTCCATATAAGGAGGGACTTCATGTCGTTCAACATGTTCCGCACCGTCTCCGCCTTGATCCTCGCGGCTTTCCTCGGCCTCCCTGCGATCGCGAAAGCCGACGGCTTCGTCTGTATCAGTGTCGACGACGACACCCGGATCGACGTCTACCTCACGAAATTCGACACCGATGGACCGGCTCCGACCGCGAGCAAACTCGTCGTCTCGGACCCCAATCGCACGCCTCGTTATCGTCACATCGCGACCTTCGACGTCGCCGACGGCGTCCTGCAGTCCACCGGAACCCAGGTCCACGCGACCGTCGATCTCACGAAACCGGGCACCGCGCGCGCAGGCGAGCGGATCGGCGGAACGAAACTCGGTCTCTTGATCGGGCTCGTGCTCGACATCGACGTGAGCTACCAAGAGCCGATCAAAGAAGGCGTCCGCTACTCCGCGGAAGTGACCTACCTGAAGAAGAGCGGCCAAGAGCTCACCCAGGATTTCGACTGTATCCTGTTCAAGGGCACCTCCCCCGACAAGGTCCAAGTCATCCCCTGAACTCACTCCTTCGAAACAGTGAGACTTAAACTCATTTTATAGAGCGGTGGCCGGCGAGTCGCCGTCGATCGATCGGAACGGTTGTCGAGTCGCTCGGCATTCTGGTAGCGTCGCTCCCATGGCACGTCCCGAACCGCGCCGCCGAAAGATCGGCGGTCTCGACAGCATCGAAATCCAAGGCAAGACCGGTGGTCCTACCGTCGTGCTTTTTCACGGTTATGGCGCCGACATGCACGATCTCGCGACTCTCGCGGAAGTCGTTCAAGCGCCGAAAGACACCAATTGGTATTTCCCCAACGGTCATCACAGCATTCCGCTCGGCGGACAGTACGAGGGCCGCGCGTGGTTTCCGATCAGCGTCTCCGAGCTCGAGAAGTCCATGTCGACCGGGCAAGCGATGGACTTCACCGCCATCGTCCCGCCCGGGATGAAGAAGGCGCGCGAGAAAGCCGAATCGTTTCTCCGTGAGCTCGGCGTACCTGCGAGCAAGCTCGTGATCGGAGGCTTCAGCCAAGGCGCGATGCTCGCGACCGACGTGACGATGCACATGAAAGAGCGACCGGCTGGCTTGGCCCTTCTTTCCGGAACGCTCGTGAACTCCGAAGAGTGGAAACAGCTCGCTCCTGGCAAGACCGGACTTCGTTTCTTCCAGAGCCACGGTTCGCGCGACGGAGTCCTCGGATTCGCCGCCGCACAGAAGCTCGAAATGCTTTTGCGTGGAGGCGGATGGCAGGGACAGATCCAACGCTTCGAAGGTGCGCACGAGATTCCGCCCGAAGTGATCATTCAGCTCGGAGCCTTCTTGCGAAAGGCTTTCGCATGAAATCGCCTTTCAAGGCCCGGCGATACGCGTTCTTCCTCTCGATCGGATACTTTCTCGTCACAGCGACGTGGATCAAGCTCTCGGGTTACGTCGCGGGATCGAAGTCGAGCTCGGTCGAAGAGCTCCAGCGCATCGAGACCGTCAAGGGTCTCGCGTTCATGGGGTTTTCTTCGATCATGCTCTTCATCGTCGCTTCGTGGGTATTCCGCCGTCAGGCGGGCGACGCCCAGAAACTCGTCACGAGCCAACAAAAACTCGTGCACGCCGAGCGCGAGGCGGTGAGTGGACTGCTCGCGGCGTCGGTCGCTCACGATATTTCGAACTTGATGACGATCCAGCGACTCAGCCTCGAGACGATCAAAGGGATCAATGGTCTTCCTGAGCGCGCCAGAGATTCGCTCGAGCGACTCGATCGCGCGACGACGCGGCTGACGGATATCGTGAATCGCTTGAGAAATGCGGGCCGGAGTATTTTCCGCGATGCACCCCGAGTTTTCGACGCCGGGCTCGCCGTCGCCGACACGATCGCACTCATGCGCATTCACTCCGCGAGCCGCGACACGACGATCCTCTTCGACGAACCGACCGGACGCTACGAGCTCAACGGTTACCCCGTCCTCGTTCACCAACTCGTGATGAACTTGATCTTGAACGCAGCCGAAGCGACGAAGGGCCGTGGCCGAATTCTCGTCGAGCTCGGGAAATTGGAAAACGGGATCAAGATTTGCGTCAGCGACGACGGGCCCGGCGTTCCGAAGCACACGCAAGAATCCATCTTCCATGCGCAATGTTGTGACGTTAGGTGAAAGGCCAGTG
>JAZKJB010000172.1:4954-13749 GCA_040384505.1 Bdellovibrionota bacterium
GGGTCTCGGGCTGACTTCGGTTCGCTCGTCGGTCGACATCCACGGCGGATCGATCGATGTCGGCTCTTCGAAGGACCTAGGCGGGGCCCTTTTCCAGGTCGAACTCCCCCATCTCGACGAACGACGGGTGCGTGAGCTAGGAGTGGATAAGATAGCGAAATCTTTAGTTAAAGCGTCCGACATTGGAGACCCGGTTCCGGTCTGAATCCACGGGGTCAATCGAGTTCGTTTGGCGGCGAAAAATCCCTTTTTTCCCGAAGCCTGGTTGTGTTAACACTCTGTTAAGTTGTTTAGATTTGGTGTGCTCGGCGGCGTGGGGCTGACGAGACCATCAGGTTTCTCTTTCAGAACTGTACCGTTCAGGAGTTCACGTCATGGGCAAGAAACTGTATGTCGGCAATCTTCCATTCTCGGCGACCGAAGAAGAGCTTCACGCGAAATTCGGAGCCTTGGGAGCCGTCGACTCGGCGAAGATCATCATGGATCGCGATACCGGCCGCTCGAAAGGCTTCGGCTTCGTGGAAATGTCCGACGATGACGCCGCTTTGAAAGCGATCGACTCACTGAACGGACAAGATTTCTCGGGCCGCGCGATGATCGTTTCGGAAGCGCGTCCGCAAGCTCCTCGTGAAAGCCGCGGCTTCGGCGGCGGAGGCGGAGGAGGCGGAGGCCGTGGTTACGGCGGCGGCGGCGGAGGAGGCGGCGGAAATCGCAGCGGTGGCGGTGGCGGAGGTTACGGCGGCGGCGGTGGCGGCGGGGGCCGCTGGTAGGAGAAAATTCTGATATCCGATATCAGATATCCGATATCGGATATCTGATCGGAAATCAGACATCCGATATCCGAAAAAAGGGCGCGACTCGCGCCCTTTTTTTATGGGCATTGAAACGCGGTGCCCGATGCACTCGTGCCGAGGGCGCTCGTAGCTTCCATGCGGACGAAGTTCGCGCCTTTTCTCGCGGCATCGAGTTTCATGTCTTCGATCGCTTGCTCGATGGTGCCGACCGCGGTTTTCACCGAGCCTTGAACGGTGCCGATCTCGCGGCAGGATTCCGAGGGATTCTCGCGCGAGATTTTCACGTTCTTTCCTTCGGGCACGATCGGTTGACTCGAGCATGACGACAAAATCAGCACCGAAACAGCGAGCAGCGACGTCGCAGCGAAACGTTTCATTGGAACCTCTCTCGGGTTTGAGTGTTTCGAGGGTAGTCACTCGCTGACGTTTGAGGCAAGCTGAGTCCGATGATCGATTGGGCGAAACCGTTCCGGGAATTGGGCAAAATTTCGCATCGCACCTGGCGGCAAGTCTGGGATGCCGACGTCGATCTATTGGCGGCTTCGCTCGCGTTCGCGACCGCGGTTTCCCTCGTCCCTCTTCTCGCGGTGAGTCTCAGCGTCTTCACGGCATACGGCGGTCTCGAGTCGTTGATGGCGAAGATCGAGCCGTTCATCCTCCAGACTCTCGTCGAAGCTTCGGGCGCCCAACTTTCGAAATCCGTGCGCAACTCGATCGGCCGCGTGCATTCGGGAGCATTGGGCCTCGGGGGCGTCATCGGTTTGTTGTTCATCTCGACGAAACTCTTCCATGACATGGAAAAAGCGATCCAACGAGTTTGGCGGATCAAGAGCGCGCGATCGATCTTCACGAAGCTCACCGCCTATTGGTTGGTGATGTTCCTCGCGCCGATCGCGGTCGCAGGCCTCCTCGGTTTGATGGGCTCGAAAGATCTCGCGTGGCTCTTCAGTGCCATCACGAAAGGCGCGTTCACTTTCGTGCTCGCCTTTCTGACTTTGGTCACCGTGTACAAGTACGTTCCGGCGACGCCGGTGAACTGGCGACCGGCGATCTTGAGTGCGTTTCTCACTGCGATCGCGTTGGGCGTCGCGCAAACGTCTTACGCCGCGATCACGAAATCGGTTCTCCGGCAGAACAAGATATACGGATCTCTCGCGAGCGTTCCGATTTTTCTCCTTTGGTTGCTCGTTCTCTGGTGGATCTTTTTGATCGGGGTTGCTCTCTGCGCGGTTTTGCAGGAACGTCGTCGCGCATGAGTTCGCGGCCGCTCGTCGAGAAGATCGCCTTCTTTTTCTTCATCGTCATGACTTTGGTTCGTCTGGTCCTCGCGGCCCGGCTGGGACTCGGTGACGACGAAGCTTATTATTGGGATTGGTCTCGTTCACTTTCGCTTTCTTACTTCGATCATCCCGCGATGGTCGCTTGGCTCATCAAAGCCGGAACGCTTCTCTTCGGCGACACGCCCTTCGGCGTGAGAGTGTTCGGTCTCTTGAGTGGAGGACTCGCTGGCGTTCTCCTCTGGTGGCTCGCGCGCGAGCTCTTCGATCGAAGAATCGCCGCGCTGACTTTGCTTCTCTATACTTTCGCTCCGATCTTCGCGGTCGGCGGATTCCTCATGGTCCCCGATGCGCCGATGGCATTCGCGTGGACGGCCTTCACTTGCATTCTCTGGAAGCTCTGGGGTTCGTCGACTTCGCGGACTCGAGATTGGATCCTCGCCGGGCTCGTCCTCGGCTTCGGATTGTTGTCGAAGTACACGATGCTTTTGGCGGCCGTTTCCGCCGTCGCGCTCTTCCTTTCCGATCGCGCACGGAGAAGAGATCTCGTGTCGTCGCGATTCTTCCTCACGATCACGATCGTCGTCGCGATGTGCGTTCCGATCTTGGCCTGGAACCACGTTCACGAATGGCCCAGCGTGAAGTTCCATCTCCACGATCGCCAGACGGGCGGAGGCGGACCGAGCCTTTTGCGCTGGCTCCAGTTTTGGGCGAGCCAGTTCTTCGTTTTGGGGCCGGTGCTTTTCGTGGTGTGCATGATGGCACTCGTCGCTGCGTTTCGAAGAAGGAGCGAGTCGCGCTGGAAATTCATCGCCTTGGTTTCAGCACCGCCGCTCGTCGTCTTCGCGATTCAAGCCTTGTTCGCTGAGTTCAAGGCGCATTGGCCTGCACCGGCGTTTCCGCTTCTCTTCATCGGCGCGAGTGCGCTTTGGACCGAATGGAAGCCGATATCGCGAAAAATCGTGGCGGGATTCGTCGTCGCGTTCTTCGCGCTGACCGACGGCATCTTCTACATCAGCGCGGTTCATCCCATTCTTCCGACGCTCTCACGCCTCGTGAACCCTGCGGGTCAATTCGAACCGCAGTTCGACCCGACGAACGATCTCTACGGTTGGGACGAGTTGGTCGCGCATCTTCGTCCGATTCGCGAGAAGGAAAAAGCGTCGACGGGAAAAGACGTGTTGCTGTCGGCCGGCCGCTATCAGCTCGTGTCGCAGTTCGCGTTCGCGTCGGGCGAAGAGGTTTTGCGAGCGGCGAAGACGACGGATCACTATTCGTTCACGCAAACCCCTGAGAAGCGGGCGGCGCTGAAAGGTGCCGATGCGATCTTCGTCTCGGACAATCGTTTCTACCGTGATCCACGGACCGACGGAACGTTCGAGACGTGTCACAATCTCGACGACTTCAAAGTGAAGAGGGGCGAAGAGCCCGCTCGAATCTTTTATCTCTGGATCTGTCGCGGATTCAAAGGCGCGTGATAGATCGATTGGTTACTTGGCCACTGTCGGCGGAGTCGGGCAGCGATTTCCCGCCCACTCGAGGAACTCCGGTGCGCACGGATCGTAAGCCGTTCTCAACCACTGATCGCCTTTGTAATTCCGGACGAACTGTTTCTTGGCGGGAATGAAGAGCGATAAATGCAAATTCGAGAGCGCCATGTGATCTTCGATCGCGAGCTCGGGCGACTTGCCCATGTACTCGATCGCATAGACGGCTGAAGCTTCGCTCGTGCGATCGGCGCCAGAGCGACAATGGACGAGGATCGGGCGTTCAGCCGTTTTCAAAGTGTCGAGATACGTGATCCAGTCGTCTTTGAATTGAACGTTCTCGGTCGAGAAGCCGATGTCGACTTGTTTGATGCCGAGCTTTTTCGTCGCGGCCGCCTCGTCGTCGTACCACCACTCGCCACTTTGATGTCCACGAAGATTGATGACGGTCTTGATCCCGTACTTTTTCACGAGAGCTTCGAGCTCTTCGGGCCGCGGCTGGGCCATGCGATAAAAACGTCCTTCGTCGACGACGTGGAAGTTTTCAGCGGGGCGAAAAACCGAGCTGCGGTACATCCAGCCCGCGAAGGCGCAAAATAAGACGAGGCCGACGACGGCTTTTGTTCGACGAGACATGTAGGTCACTACTTTAAACCAATCAGCGAGGCGGAGGGGAGTCCAGGAACGAGCGCCATTCTCTGTGGGTGATCAGCTGAGCGCCGCGACGGTAGGTGAGATACGCCCACGCCCATTCGAGTAAGACCATCACGCGATTGCGGAAACCGACGAGATAATAAATGTGAACGAGGAGCCACGCGAACCACGCGATCATTCCACTGAGCCGAAGGTTGGAAGTCTGAGCGACCGCGCGCCCCCGACCGATCGTGGCCATCTGGCCTTTGTCGACGTAGCGGAAGTCTTTTCGAGGTTTCGCGTCGATGTCGCGCAGGATGTTGGCCGCGACGACCCGCCCTTGTTGCATGGCTACGGGCGCAAGCCCCGGGAGTGCGCGTTCATTTTCGATGAAGCACGCTTGATCGCCGATCACGAAAACGTCGGGATGCCCGGGCAAGCTCAGATCGGCTTTCACGATGACTCGACCGGCTTTGTCGACCGGCACGCCTAGCGTGGCATTGAGCGGAGACGGTTTCACTCCGGCCGCCCAAAGAACGGTCGCTGCGCGCACGGATTCGCCGCCGAGCGTGACACCGTCCGGAGAGATGTTCGTCACGCGTTGGTTCGTCCAAATGGTCACGCCCAGTTTTTCGAGATCGCGTGCGGCGCGTTTCGAGAGTTTCTCGTCGAACTGCGCGAGCACGCGTGAGCCCGCTTCGATCAGGATCACGCGAGTTTTCGTCGGATCGATGTGCCGGAAGTCTTTCGAGAGCGCAAAGCGACTGATCTCGCCGAGAGTGCCCGCGAGCTCGACGCCGGTCGGACCGCCACCGACGATGACGAAAGTGAGGAGTCGTCTTTCGAGCTCCGGATCGTCGGCGCGTTCGGCGAGCTCGAACGCGGTAAGAACACGCCGACGAATTTCAGTCGCTTGCTCGAGAGTTTTCAAGCCGGGGGCGAATGGCTCCCACTCTTCGTGTCCGAAGTAACTGTGCTGGGCTCCGCAGGCGAGGACGAGGGAGTCGTAAGGGACGGGACCGAAATCGGTGCCGAGGACCTTCTGTGACAAATCGACGCTACGAACTTCGCCCATCAAAGAGCGAACGTTGTTTTTGCCGGCGAAGATACTTCGGATCGGAGTCGCGATTTCGCCGGGATTCAAGCCGGCCATCGCGACTTGATAGAGGAGCGGTTGAAACAGGTGATAATTTCGGCGATCGATGATCGTCACTTCGACGTCGCGACGCCCGGAAAGTTTCTTCGTTACGTTGATTCCTCCGAAGCCGCCGCCGATGACGACGACGCGTCTGGGGCGCGGAGTCACTTCTGAATTAGCCATCGTCACTCGAGTCCTCCTTCGCCTCGGCCAGCGTATCGCCATAAACGGAAGGCAGTTAACTCCCTCGGTTGCCAAAACTCAAACTTCGAAACATGTTTTGACGCTCGAAGCGAGCAATTGCTCCGGCCCCGGCATCATGCGACGCTGGCCGCGTTTCGGGCTCTCGACACTCTTTTTGGGGGATCAATGATTTCAACTTTCACCGTTCGTTTCGCGTTCGCGATGCTCGGGTTTGTGGTTTCGCAACAAGCGTTCGCATCAGGATACGAGAAGTCGATCATGTGGGGCGGCCGTTCAGCGGGCTTCGCCGGTATCGCGACTCCGTACACGTCGGGCGCCGACGCGCTCTACTTCAACCCGGCCGGCATCGTCGCCGACAAGACCGGCCAGGAAGTTTCGTTCAACATTTCACCGGTGTCGTCGCAGTTCAAAGGACCGATCAACAACCAAAACGACGAAGCGACGTCGGCTACGAACCTCTCGACACCTTTCGGCCTCATTTACGGGAACACCGTCAATGAGCAGTGGGGCTTCGCGGTCGGTGGCTACGTGTCGGGCGGAAGCAAAGTTTCTTACGAAGACATCACTTTCACTGGTGTTCCGGCGGGCATGGACGTGAAGACCGACGTTCAGTTTCTCGAGCTCGCGCTCGGCGCAGCCTACAAAGTGAACGACAAACTGAAACTCGGCGCCTCGCTCCGGAACACTTATTCGTCGGGCGAATTCGGCTTCGTCCAGCGCTTGGGCAACCAAGGTGCGCTCGGCTATTCGGTTTTGAACGCGAAGCTCACGGGCTTGAAAGACACCAAGCCCGGCTTCGGTCTCGGCGCTCAGTATCAGTTGGATGAAAAAACTCGCCTCGGTCTGCGCTATCGCTCCGAGGTGAAAATCGAAGCGAGCGGAACCCTCGAAGGCAACTTGCACACGGCAGGTCCCGGCGCCAGCGGCTCGACCATTCCGGTCACTCCCGCCAGCGGAACCGCGGAAACCACGTTCCCGCAGGCGCTCACACTCGGCGCTCAACATCAGCTCAACGAGATGTGGACGTTGCTCGCGGAATACGGTTGGACGAATTATTCGAAGGTCGACGTGATCACTCTCAAGGGCGTCATCGCGACGACGACCACCGGAACCATCGCGAACGGCTCGGCCGTTCAGCAATACTGGCAAGATCAACACAATTATCGATTGGCGGCTCAGTACGGAACCGACGTCGATTGGCCGGTGCGTTTCGGTTACGGCTACACGAGCCAGGTGACGAACGAAGCCTACGCTCGCGCGGCGTTCACTCCGCCGGCAGTCGCACACACGCTGACGGTCGGAACGGGTCGCGAGCTCTCCATCGGCGAAAAGCCGCTCCGCTTCGATTCGGGTCTGGAATACACTTTCGCTTCGGGCGACGGGAATCCGAACGGATCGACCTCGGCGTCGGCCGGTGGCGGCGGTGATTTCCGCAAAGGCACGTTCGCGACTTCGTCGTACGCGCTTCACTTGGGCCTCGCGTACATGTTCTGATCCTGGCCTTGATCGCGAAAGAGATCGAAGGTACGAAACGGACTGGCCCGAAACCAGTCCGTTTTCTTTTGGAGCGACGAGTGCCGCCACGGCTCTTGGTTTTTTTCATTCCTGTCGTGATCGCATCGCTCCTCTCGAGCTGTGCGCCGAGCTCACCGCCGGCCGACGGATGGGTTACGATGCCGTGGATTTACATCCACTGCCAAACCGCGCTCTGCAATCGCAATATCACGCCGACGAAAGTGTACGTGACCTTGACGACGACGGGTTGCGCGGACCCGTCGCCGGGTCTGACTCGAAGTTCGGTCATGACGTCCACGCTCGTCTGCAATACGAGCAATGGATGCTTCGGTTCGGTTTATCCTTGGCTCCATCTCGATGGTCGGCAAACGACGGGAGTTCCCCCCGGAACTTACTCGACATGCATTCGCATCGATTACAACGGCGACTATCCGACGTCGACGAGTGGAGATTCATACGTCGCCGAAGTCGCCTACGAGATCACGAAGAACTCGACATCACACGTGATCTACACCGGATGGGTCGATCAATGAAATCGGTTTGGTTTCTTTTCACTTTCATTGCGCTCGCCTCGATCGGTTGCAGTGAAGCGGCGTCGAGCGGTGCTTCGGTTTCTCTTCCCTACGTCTACGTGAACTGCACGACTTCCCACTGCATGACGAACACCGCCCTGAATCCGACGATCATCACGTTCATCACGACGTCCGGTTGTGTCGCTCCCGATCTCGGGTTCACGCGCTCGGCTTCCACGAACGCGATTTCGTGTTCGGCTGCGACCGGCTGCTATGGGCAGATCACAGGGTGGATCGACGCGAACGGGAACAGCACTTCGAGCATCCCGTCGGGCACTTATTCGGTCTGCACCCGCATCGACTACAACCGCGATTACCCTGCATCCACGACAGGGGATTCCACCGGAACGAAGGACAATGTGGCAATAGGTGCCACTACAGCGAATCAGTTCGTTACCACGTGGACGGACCTGTAATTCAGTCAGGGCCTGCCATTAGCCACATAACCGTCTTATTTCGATAACTTATCTGGCATCTAAACGAAAATCTGACCCAAAAAGACTCTGCTCTTCTATAGCATCAGGGTATGTGCGAAAACCTTAGGCAGACTACGACGGTCTCCCTCAAACCGAAGGACGAACACGCATGATCGCAACTGCGCGCGCTCTGAAGCCTACTCGAGTGCTCAAGAAGTTCGGATCCATGAAAGTCGCGCTCGAGAAAGCCGACTCCGCAGCGAAGCTTCGTCGTTACAAGGTTCAGAACTTCGAGCCGAACGTGACGTTCGAGTTCGAGCGCGGACACTACGTCGTGAAGACCGCCGAGAACGGAGCCGAGCTCGAAGAGTGCTTGAAGCTGCGCTTCGAAGTCTTTCACCGCGAGTACATGAACAAGAAGCGCACGATCGGTGTCGACATCGACAAGCTCGACGAGATCTGCGATCACCTCGTGATCCGCGATCGCCGTTCGGGAAAAGTCATCGGCACGTACCGCCTGAATTCCAGCAAATATACCGACACTTTTTATTCGAGCTCCGAGTTCAACATGGCTCGTCTACTCGACATCCAAGGCACGAAGCTCGAGCTCGGGCGTGCGTGCATCGACAAAGATCATCGCAACGGCGTGATCGTCGCGCTCTTGTGGCGCGGGATCGCGGAGTACATCCAGCGCACGGAGACGAAAGTCCTCTTCGGCTGCGGCTCGATCAAGACGATGGATCCGCTCGAATCGGGCCT
>JAZKJB010000173.1:0-1965 GCA_040384505.1 Bdellovibrionota bacterium
CGCTTTGATCGTGGCAATGGCAGCGGCGAGAGAGTGCGTCTCTCCTCCGTAAGTCGTCGACAACAGGAAGACCCGCTCTTGATCATGTTCGATCCCGCCGATTCGCATGAACTCACGCTGGCCGACCAATGCGCTTACGGAGAAACCGTTTGCCATGGCCTTACCGAATGCCGCGAGATGCGGAGTGACCTTGGTCATCTCCTGAGCTCCACCAAGTGAAAACCTGAAGCCTGAGACGACTTCGTCGAAAATAAGCAGTGCGCCGTTCTTCTCGCAGAGATCCTTCAATCCCTGGAGAAAGTTTTCCTGTGGAGGAATGAAAGACACCGGTTCAAAGACGAAGCATGCGACTTCGCCCGGATGCTGGTCGAAGAGACGCTTACAACTCGCGAGGTCGTTGTATTGAAATTTGAGCGTCAGATTTTGGACTTCGACGGGCACGCCCCGATTGATTTCGGTGGAACCAATGAACCAGTCGTGAATTGCGTTGAATGGGTCCGCAGTACATCGTGCGACGAATTTACGACCGGTGTACGCGCGAGCGAGCTTTACCGCTCCTGTGACCGCATCGGATCCGTTCTTCCCGAACTTCGCCATTTCAGCGCATGGAATGATTTCGTTCAGCAGCTCTGCGAGTTCGCCCTCAATCACGGAGGGGCGACAGAAGTTCACCCCGCGTGTGAGCTCTTTGCGAACGGCCTCGAGAACCGGCTCGTAAGCGTGGCCGAGTACGACTGTGCCGAGCGACATCGCGAGATCGGTGAATTCGTTTCCGTCGACGTCCCATAGCTTCGCACCGAGACCGCGATCGATGATCTTAGGAGCGTTGATCGGGTACTGATCGTCGCCCTTGCTATAAGTGTGGGCACCACCCGGAATGAGCTCGCGCGCGCGGCGCCCGAGAACGGTGTTCTTTTCCGACGCAAAAGTCCGCTTCTGCATGTTCCAAATTCTTTCTGGAGAATGGGTCGAGCTAGAAGTTATTGGACTTTCAAAAAACGGAGTCAAGACGATTGTTTGCGTAGCAAAACGGGTTCGCCGAAAGCGAATTTGGAGGGCCTCGCGAAGGGAGCTTAGTGCGCCAGTTTACGCGCCACGACGCGGAGCCACAATCCTCGCTCGCGCACGGAATAATCGACCGCCTTACGATTCATCCATTCAGCCATGGAGCTGATGCCTGCTCTCTCGGCCCAGCGGGCGCCGCGATTGAAAATGCTCAATCGAAGACGCTCTTTGATAGTGCGGGGCCCTGCGATCGCGAGGTCGCCGAACGATTCGATGGAAACTAATTCGACTCGGCCATCACATGCGACGAGCCGGCTCAAAGCGCTCATGGAGAAGAAGAGCGTATGAGGGAAAACGTCGGATTTAAACTCGTCGTCACGATTGGGCACTTCCACATAGATGAGTCCGCCCGGCTTCGTGGCAGCAACGAGTTCTGCAAAAAACTCCGTTGGATCGCTAACGTGTTCCATGACTTGATTGGCGAAAACGATGTCGTTGTTGCAAGTTTCGGCAAGAGCCCCTACCCGAAGAAATCGAAGGTGCGGCTCCCGTTTCATGACTATTTCAGAGAGCCGAGAATCCGGCTCAACGAACGAATACTCGGTCGGCGCCCCTCGAAAATACAGAGGAGCGAACGAACCGATGTAGGCATGCCCAGCTCCGATGTCGAGAATTCGAATGGACCCGGCAAACGAGCCTGCAAGCCGCGAAACTGCCTTGAGGCGTTCGTGAGCTTGGACACGATGATGGACGAGCATGCCGATGTCGGCCTTCGGCTCCCAGTACGCGCCAGATGAATAGAACTCATCGACTTGAGCTTGAGTCGCACGAGGAGTTGCGTAGCCGAGCCCGCAAGACTCGCAAGTTTCGATTCTCTCGAAACCCAAAGGATCGACTCGATTCGGCGCTTTGGGATAGTCGACCGAGCGCAGTTTACCGTCGCCACAAACATGGCAATGG
>JAZKJB010000173.1:1975-3533 GCA_040384505.1 Bdellovibrionota bacterium
CGCGGCTGGCAGTGGCCTGGCCGCGCTCTCGTTCGCTTTCCTGACCCGGCCGGCCGAGGATTTCGTGCTTATGCCGATGCTGCAGATGGCAAATCGCGATGGCGAGAGCGTCTGACGCATCCGACCGCTCGATCTCCATCGAACTCACGTCTTCGACCAAACGGTCCGGTTCACGTAATCCGTGTAACTCAAGATGATGCGCACAACTTTCGACGACACGTTTTCTGCGTCGTAATCGGCGACCCGGCCGATCGCTTCTCCGTTGCGAGCGTCGCGCTGCGCGAGGACCGTCGCGACCGCATTCAGGATTCGCGATGCATTCAATGGGGCCTGAATCGTGACACCCTCATCCATCCCCTCAGGACGCTCGTGCGCGGCACGCAGCATCACCGACGAGAGATTCAAAATCGACGTCTCTTCGCTGATCGTGCCCGAATCGGAAAGAACACAAAGAGCGTTTTTCTGGAGCTTCACGTAGTCATGGAAGCCCATCGCATTCATGAACTCGACTCGCTTGTCGACTTCCTTCTCTCCGAGATCGGCGAGGCGCTTCTTCGTTCGAGGATGAGTCGAAACGATCACACGTTTTCCGTAGGTCTGCGCAAGCGTGTTGAGCGAAACGATCAAGTTCCGGAGAACTTCGGGAACGTCGACGTTTTCTTCGCGATGTGCGCTGACTAGGAAATATCCTTGAGGCGCGAGATCCATTCTCTGAAGCACGTCCGACGCGTCAGTTTTCGCGGCGTAGTAATCGAGGACTTCCTTCATGCACGAGCCCGTCTTGATGACGGTCTCAGCGGGAATTCCCTCGGCGATGAGATAACGGCGCGCATGCTCGGTGAGCGGCATGTTGATGTCGCTCAAGTGATCGACGATCTTGCGATTGATTTCTTCGGGCACGCGCTGATCGAAGCAGCGATTGCCGGCTTCCATGTGGAAGATCGGGATTTTGCGTCGCTTCGCCGAGATCACCGAAAGGCAAGAGTTCGTGTCGCCGTAGAGCAGGATCGCGTCGGGATTTTCCTGCGCCATGATCTTGTCGCTCTCGACGATCGAAGCGCCGATCGTCTCGATCGCGGTCTCACGACCGCAACCGAGGAAATGGTTCGGTTTGCGAATCTCGAGATCGCGGAAGAAAACTTCGTTCAGTTCAAAGTCGTAATTCTGACCCGTGTGGACCAAGACGTGCTCGGTGTACTTGTCGAGCTCGGCGATCACGCGCGAGAGTTTGATCAACTCCGGGCGCGTGCCCACGATCGTCATGACTTTCAGCTTTTTCGCTACCGCAGTCGCTTGAGCCATCAGCAAGTTACCTCAAGAGCTCTTCGCCCTCGAGGGCGGGGATTTGTTGGTCGAGCATCAGCTGGTTCTCGCGAAGGAGAGCGACCGTGCCCGCCATGTCTAGAACGTCTCCGCCCGACGAATACTCCGTGTTCAATTCGGCATCGCCGACGGAATCACCGTGGAGTTCAGGCAGCATCGGCTGAATCGCGTAGTAGCTGCCAGCGCGGCGGCAACGGAAGGCCTCTTCGTCCGAGACCATGATCTCGTGGAGCTT
>JAZKJB010000174.1:0-12057 GCA_040384505.1 Bdellovibrionota bacterium
CCCATTCCCGTTCCAGAAACGCCCGAGCCGCGACCCTTCGTTCCGACTCCGCCCGCGATTCCCTCGAGAGCTTTGCCGGTTCCGCCTTGTCCCGTGTCTTTCACCGGGCTTCCGAACCCATCGCCCGCGCGATCGTCGGAGTAACCGGATTTGCCTGTGGCCGCAGCGGCCATGCCCGCGAGCTCACCCGAACCCGTCGTGGACTGCGCGAGATCTTTGTTGTTCCCGCCTCCACCGAACACCGAGAACACGCCAGACTTCGAGACGTCGCGTGACTTCGATTGCATCTGCGACGCCGGCTTGTCCGTCGTCTTGATCGAGCCACCTTGCTTCACCGAGGTCTGCGTCTTCGGACCCGTCTTGTTCTTGTTCGGAGCCGCGTTCGCCGAAGCGCCTGGATCGTTTTTCGTCGTGAGGTTCGTCGAGTCTTTCGGCTTCGTCGTCGCCGCTTTGATCTCGGGGGCCTTCGTCGGAGCCGGAGTCGAACGAACGACTTTCGGCGCAGGCGTCGCAGCCGGGGTCGCTGCGGACTCCGGCGGAGGGGCCGGAGGACGAGGTGTCGGCGGAGTGATGATCATCGCGATCCGCTGTGGATCGTTGTCCAGATCCTCGTCGAGCGGCTTCGGCGGAGTATAGAGGAACATGTAGAGCCACAAGATCGACACGAGGACGAACGAGAGCACGACACCAGTGAATTCCGACGTCGTGAGATCCAACAATGGAGCGACGAGCGGCTTCGGAGAATCGGAGACGTAACGAACGATCACGGAGACTTGATCTCCGACGTCGATTCGAGCCATCTCACCTTGTTCGAGCGCGATCGAATAGATCGCACCGTTCTTCACCATCCGATTTTGTCGAACGAGCTCCACGAACGACGACGACGTCTGCCCGCGCACGAGCTCGCCGGTCATTTCGGGACTGATCAGAACGCTCGCGACGGCATCGATCTGGACGATCGGAACCTTTCGAGCTTTCGAAGACGTCAGAAGAGGGAGAACGACGTCGCAATCGGGCTGCGAGCCCATCGTGACGATTTTCTTTTCGGAGAAATGATAAGTCGCGATCACGCGCTCGCGCCAAGCGATGCAAACTTCGACGACGGTTCCCTTGCTCGGCTTCACGTACTCTTTCACGTTCGTGTAGCGGCTCGGGGGTGCGAAGGTCTTACGACCCTTCGACTTCGGCATCTCCATCGGGCGGCGAGCGTTGGCCGGAGAAACTCCGCGGGCCTTCGGACCGGCGAGGTTGAACGAAGAGGGCTGCGAGAGTCCGCCGCCCACGTCCGTCGTCATCGTCGGTGCGACGATTCCAGAGGACATCTTCGCTTCGGGTTTCGCTTGTTCTTTCGGTTTCGCGGGCGCGGCCGGCGCAGCCGGCTTAGCGGCTACAGCCGGCTTCGCCGCTTCGGTCGCGATCTTCTTCGCCGCAGGCGCATCGGCCGGAACGTCGACGGGCTCGAAAGGATCCGCCGATTTTTTCGCTGCGGGAGCCGATGCTTGAACGGGCGCCGCCGGCGGTGTCGCAGCAGGTGCAGCAGAAGTCGTCGCCGCAGCGGTCACACCGGTTTGAGTTCCCGTGGGTGGAGCTTTCGGTTTCGGGACGCCGATATAAAACTCGATACGGAACTCGCCGACCTGGAGAATGTCGCCCGTTTCGATCGAGGTATCGAGAACGGCTTCGCCATTCTTGAACGTTCCGGTTTCGGACCCGAGATCGGCGACGAAGTAGAGGCCATCTCGCTCTTCGATCGCCGCGTGGATCGTCGAAACGCGGTCGCCGTCGAGCGGAACTTGAACTTCGCCAGGTCGACCGAAGACGATCTGCGATTCCGTGAACTGCTTCACGCCGACGAGCTGGTCACCTTTGTAGATTCGAAGTACGACGGGTTGTTTCACTCGCCACTTCCTTTAGTGCCGGCGTCTTTGCGACCGACGTCTTCGGCGGTCTTCCGCATCTCGGGCAGGAAGTTCTCGCGGAGCTTGATCAAGCGTTTGAAATTGTTGTTTCGGTTCTGCAGGAGATAGAAGAGCTCGGGCTTCTGCGTCTGCCCCTCGATGAGCTGATCCTCGAAATTGACCGAGGTCTTCTTTCCTTCTTTGCTCCCCGACGGCTTCGCTCCGCCTTGAGCGGGCGCCGCATCTTTCGCGGGCGCTTGTGGCGCTTGAGCGAGAGCCACGCTAGCCGTGAATGCCACGGCGAGCGACGAAATGGATCGGAAGATTTTGAGCGACGCTTTTGCGATCATCGTGGGCTCGACTTTGGCTGCATGACTTCGTTGTTCGTTCATTGTAGCGCAGCCTTTGCTTTCTTTTCCAAAGCATTTGCTTTCGCCTGTACGTCTCTTCGATCAGTTTCGAGGAATTTGACTTTGTACACAAGGGCGAGACCGTCTTTGGGCTTGTTCATGAAGTCGATGAGCAAGACCGCGAGGTTCAGATGAGCGGCGACGTCGCGTGCGTCGCGCTTGATCAGATCCTCGTAGATCCGCTTCGCGCGATCGAGATCGCCATTGGCTCGAAGGGCGACCGCGTACGCGTTGATCGCAGCCGCGTTCAATTTGCCCGAACGATAAGGCGACTCGAGCAACGAGACCGCGCGAGCAAAGTCGCCACCACGGACGTAGATCGAGCCTAGGTTCGCACTCGCTTGTGGATGCGAGTCGTCTTCTTTGAGTGCTTTCTTGAATCCGGCGATCGCCGCTCCCTGCTCGTTCTCTTGCAGGTCGATGACGGCCATGTTGTTCAACAAACTCGGGTTGGTCGGGTTTTTCTCGAGCGCGCGCACGAGAAGCAAGCGCGCGGCACCCGTGCGCCCTTGGCGAAGATGATCGAGTGCGAGCGCATTGAGGGCCACCGGATCCGTGCTGTTGGTGCCGAGGATCTTCGCGGCTTCTTCGACGATCGCGCGACCACGGCCCGCGCGAAGGGCCTGGCTCAAGGCCTGGTACTTCGCTTCGCCCGTCACGCTTTCACCCGTCGGAGGCGCGATCTGACCGGAACTCGAATTCCCGCCAGAACTTTCGCCGCCGTCTTCGGCAACCATCTCGTCGATGTCGGCTCCTGCCTGTTTCGCCATTCCTTCGCTCGTCGAAGGCTCCGGTTTACGAGACTGCAACGAACAAGCCGCCAAGCTCGAAGCCAGCGCGAGCAAAATGTAGAGACGTTTGCCAGTTGTCATAAACCCATCCAATCGGTGGCCTTCGCATCCGTGACGAATTCATCGGACATCCCGTTCTTGGCTTGGGGATCCAATTTCGTAAGTCCCACTCGTGCGATGTCCGTCCACTCCGTGTACGCCTCGAGCTCTTGCGAGCGATCGATCGCGGCTTTATACGAACTCTTCGCTTCCGCTTTCATGGCGTCGGCTTGCTGCTGGATGAGACCGCGGTACTGCTTGATCTCGTCGCCTTTGAATCCGGAGGGCGTCGGAATGCGCTCGAACTGTTCGGCGAGAGATTCGAACATCTTCCCACTCGATCCGAGGGCCGCGACGATCCATGGAGCGTTGTTGAAGCGAACGACTTCTTTCATCTCACCGAAGTACTTCTCTCGAAGCTGCTTGATTCGAGTGGCGGCACTCGCCTGCTGCTTGTCGTTCGCCGTGAAGCGCACACCTTGCAGTTCGCGGAGCGTGTCTTGCGCGAGATGGAACCGTGATTCGGCAGCGTACGCCGCGGTCGCGTCTTTCGCCGAAGCGGCCGCGCGCTTGTGAAGCGAAAGAACTTTCTGCCAGCCTTCCTTCGACTTCGTGATGCCGCCCTTGGCTCTCACGACTTGCGCGATCTCGAACGTCGCTTCGATCACGTGGGCCATGTTGCGACCGCCGTCATCGACGTACTTCTGGAAGTAGGCGCGCATCTTGTCACGTTGACCTTTACGCTGATACATCTTCGCCTGCAGATACGAGGTCTCGAAGCGATCCGAGTTCTTGCTCTTCGCGAAGTAGCTCTCGTAGCAAGCCGTCGCTTCGCCCGTCTGTCCGAGGCCGTCGAAGATCACTCCGGCATTGAAGAATCCGTTCACGGCTTTGGAGTCTTTCGGGTTCGCCGCCGCGTAATCGCGATACTGCTTCGCCGCTAGCTCCAACTGGCCCGTCTGCTGATAGATGCGAGCGAGTGCGTTTCGCGAGTCGTTCTGAAGCTCTTTCGTCTTCGCGTCCGCGGGTCCCGAGAGAACCATCATGTACATTCGGCTCGACGAAACGAGATCGCCACTTTTTTCGTAACTCTGGGCGGCCTTATAGCGCGAAGCTGACGCGAGCTCCGAGCCCTTGTAGCTCGAGGCGTACTTTTCGAACTCTTTCGCGGCCGTTCCGTGGTCGCCCTTCTTCGCGAGCTCGTCGGCTCGCATGAAGCTGGCTTTCTCGAGCATCACGCGAACTTGGCCACCGAACTTCGTCGCTGCGATCGCAGGGTTCGCGAGAAGCTGCGTCCCCTTCTCGGCGAAGCCCGACATGTCGTTCTTCAACTTATAGATGTCGAGAAGCAAGTTGCCCGCGATTTCCGCGTTTTCCGATTTCGGATTGTCCCTGATGATCTCTTCGAAGAGCGCACTGGCTTTGTCGAACTGGTTGTACTGGTAGTACAAGACCGCGAGTCGGCGCTTCACGTCGGGCGTCTTCTCCGACTTCGGCGCTTCCTTCATGAACTTCAGAGCCGCCACTTCGAAACGCGCCACTGGCGGATCGAGGGGCAATTCTTCGATCGACTTGCCACGCTTGGCATCGATCTCGGCTTCGGAAGGAAGATCTTTTTCGAGAGCGAGGATCGAAGCGACGAGGGCTTTGTCGTAATAAGCGCCCTTCGGATCTCGATCGACGACCCACATGTAGAGCTTCGCCGCATCGGCCCAGCGTTGCATGTCGTACAAGAGCTCGGCTTGGAAGAAGCGCATCTCCACACCCTGAGGCATGTCGGCGAAGTATTTGAAATACGAAGCGTAGGCTGCCGCTGCCGCCCGTTGCGATGATTCGGTCCGTGCGTTCTGCGCCGTTTGATGGAGCTGGAGGACGTTGTTTCGAACCGTCGTCTCCTGCAGCTTCGCGACGTCGTTCACGAGCTTTTGGTTTTTCGCGTTTTCTTTCGCCCAGAAGCTGTTCGGCCCGAAGCCGTCGAGCCAGTTCTCGAGCTCGACCCGGAACGTCTTCGCGTCGACCGTCGCATATTGAAGAACGACCTGGTACTGATACTCGGCCGCCTTCTCACCACTCGGATCCATCGAGATGAGTTGCTTGAAAGTGTAGGTCGCAGAAGTTCGATTGCCGGCATCGGCGTAGATGTAAGCGAGTCGCTCCATCATCTGCTTCGTTGCCTTCTCGTCGCCCGTGACACGCATGAACTCGTTGGCTGCACGGCGCGGATCGCCCGACTCCGCGTAGAACGGAACGTAGTCCTTCGTCGCCTCGACACCGAGACGGACGCGGTTGATCGAACGACCGCCGCCTTTTTGACCGTCGCCACCTTCGCCAGCTCGAGCCATTCGGATGACGCGCTCGAGATTCTTCAAACCGAGGGGCACTTGACCCAAACGGTAGTAGCACCAAGAGGACTTGTAGAGTGCGAACGCGTTCAGGCGCGCTTTCTTGACCGCGATGACCTGATTGTAATTGTCGAGCGCTTTGCGCCAGAGCTCGTTCTCGAAATAATATTCGCCGAGGGCGAAACGGGATTCCGTCACGTACGGAGAATCGGGAAAGCGCTGCACGAGCTCCAGGTAATAGCGCTCGCCCTCTTTCGGGTTGTCGAGCTCGAACTGGTTGTAACCGAGGAAGAACAAAGCCTGATCGACCTTCGGGTCTTTCGGAAAATCGTTCACGAACCATTCGTAGAGCTGAACGGCTTTCTTGTTGTACTCGTGCGAGAGCGTCCAATCCATCTTCGGTTTGATCCGCGTCTTCTTCGAGTTGTAATCCTGGAGTTTCTTGTCGAAATCGCTCTGTTCACGGAAGCTGACCAAACGAGCTTTTTCGACGTAGCGCTCACCGAGGCGAAGCCAGATCTCGCCGCGGTTCTGACTGCGTTTGTTCGCCTGCGAGAGCTTATAGAGCGCGTTGATCTCTTGATCGACGAGCTGCTCGTATTGAGCTTCTTTCGTTCCTTCGTAGAATTGATCCGAGCGAGGTGGCTTCACCGCACCGAGGCTGTGAGTGACGACGGGGGCCTTGAATGCTTGCGATTGCGGAAGCGAGGACTTCTCTTTCTTCAGGTCGATCGCTTGACGTGCGCCGCCGCTGCGAGCGCCTGCTGCTGCAGGCCGAGCGGCCGTTTTCGCTCCTCGAGCAGTAGGCTTCGAAGCTTTCGCTGAAGTGCGGGTCGCGGGCTTCTTTTTCTTCGTCTGAGCTTGAGTCGGCGACGTCGACGAGGTCGCGATGAGGACCATCGAAGCGAGAGCGAGAGCTTTGACGAGGCGAGACGGATTACTCACAAGCCTTCACTCCGACGTAATGATAGTTACCGATCTCATCGAGCCAGTACTCACCTTTGAACGGCCAGTATTCGTAGCCGTTCTGAATGTAGTAGTTCCGGTTCGTATCCTCGTCGACTTGCGTGCGCTCGAGGCCTTTGCCTTGGATTTCTTTCTTCAAGGCTTCGCGTTTTCCGTTGATCATCTCGAAGCGCAGGAAACCGTCCTGCTCGAGGAGGTCGCGGAGCTCGTTCTGGATGAGGATCAAGTGGCGGCGAATCTGCTTACCCGCGAGAACCCGTGTCGCTTCGATCCGTTTCTCGACGATCTTGCGTGCGTAGAGCCCGACACTCGCGCTCTTCCACGCGGTCGGCATTCCGTCGATGCGCTTCTTCTCGTTCTCGAGCTGGTCGATGTAGTTGAAAGTCCGGCGCACGTCGCCTTCTTTCAAAACTTCACGCGCGACCTGGAACGGAAGCACGAATCCTCGCCGCCCGACCCGATTCGCTCGAATGGCGTCGAAGTTGTCGCGGATCTTGGCGAGCTCTTTGTAGTAAGTGAGCGGATCGTCCGTCGACGCGATGACGTTCTTCACGTCGTTCGCCACCGGTTTGTAGACGCGCTCGAAAAGCTCGAGAACCTTCTCCATCTCGTCGTAACGGCAGATGTAGAGATAGACGATGGCGCGAAGGAGCAGGGATTCCGGTTGATAGAAATCCTCGTAGAACGGCGAATGCAGAGAGTGGAAGTTGCTCAGCATCGAGCGGAAACGCCCGTCGCGAAGCATCGCCCACGTCGATTCGAAGAGGCCTTCGTGCCACTGCTCGGTGTCGCGCGGAACTTCGCGGTACGCTTCGATCGCCGAAGCGAACTGTTGGCGTTGATAAAGAACTCGCGCGCGACCCAAGAGAGCGCTCACGCGGATATGGTGGGTCGGACCCGCACCCTGCAGACGGCCGATGAGATCCTCGAAGGCCGCTTGAGCTTTCTCGAGTTGTCCTTTGTCGCCTTCGCCAGCTTCGGCGAGCGCTAGAGCCAGGTTGTATCGGGCACGGTTGAAGAACAGGCTGTTGGTCCTGACTCGTTGGAACTGGCGAGCCGCCTCCATATATTGGCGCTCTTGCATCTTGAGCTCGCCGGTCCGGAAGTAGAGCATGTCGCGGTTCGCGGCAGGGAACTCTTCTTCGTCGACTTGCTTGATCGCATAGCGGAGCAAGACGTCGCTATCGAGCATGTCCGCCGAGAGCGCGAGCTTCTCGAGGCCTTGTCGAAGGAAACGACTCTTGCGGTCCTTCGCTCCTTCTTGTCGAACGACGTCGTAGAAAACGAACGCGGCCGATTGATTGAGTTTCATCTCGAAGAACATCAAACCCAGGAGATAACGGATCTGGACGGTGTCTTTCGCGTATTGCGAACTGCGGCTCATCTGGAAGAGAAGCTTCGAGGCGTCTTGATAGTTGCCTGCCGCCGCCAGAGAACGCACTCGTGCCATGTACGGATCTTTCTTACCGGTGCCGGCCGACGAGGAAGGGCGCTCTGCGGTGGGCCGCGCTTGTGTCCGAGTCGAGGGCCGCGTCGTCCGCTTCTTCGCGGTCGTGCGGCGCTTCGCATTCTGTGCGACGAGAACGTCGCCGATGTCGGCTTCGTCTTCGGCCTGCATTTCGTAAACTTCCGATTCCAACGACTCGAGAAATTCCGCGCGCGCTGCACTCGGAATCCAGAAAGCCATGACTGCTGTCGCGACGACTGCGATGGTTTTTTTCATCTGTACGTCGCCTCCGGGAAGAAGAAGCTCATGCCCATGCTCAGATACAAGTTGTTGTACAAACCGCGACCCGAACCCGTGGCGTTGGGCGCGGTGAAGAAGTTCCAGCTGAAGTCCCAGCGGAGCGCGCTCGCCTTGCTCAACGCGAACGTTTGACCGGTTCCCAAATGAAGCGTCGGTTCGCTCGTGCCTTGATTCGTCGTCGTCGAGCCGAGACCCGCGGCGAAGTAGAGATCGAAGGGCGTGATGCGCTTGTTCTCGAAGGTCATCTTCCCGTAGATCGGAGTCCACTTGAAATCGAGTCCCATGTAGCTCTTCGGAGAGACGATCGTCCGCGTGGTCACCGAGCGCTTCTCCCGGAGATCGGTCGTCACTTGGCGTTCGCTCACCGTCAGCAAGAAGGCGACGAACTCGAGACCGTAACGCTCCTGGAAGTAGTAGGCGAACCGTCCGTCGAGACCGAAGTTCAAGAAGAAGGCGTCGTTCATGACCATCGTGGGAGCGCCGAAGAACTCGAAACGACCGGTCCGCGGGAGATATCGTTTTTGGATCACGGCGACGTCGTTGAACGGCGCGAGTTTACCGAGATCGCCCACGCCTTTGACGTCGACGCTCTTCGCTTGAGGCAGCGGCGTCTTCGGTGCCGGCGGCGCTTCGACATCCCGCTCGGGGCCGCTGTCGGCGGCTGGTGGAGCGGGCGCTTGCTCTTCTTTCGAGAACAAGTTCTCGATGTCGTCGGAAGACTCTTGCGCCGAAGCGCTCCGAGTCGTCAAAGCAAGCGCGAGCCCGAGGGCCAAGCTCGTACAAACGGATACAATGGAGAATCTCGTAGATCTACTCATGGCTGACTACGTACCTTCCAAGTTGGTCGAGCATAGATGAATGGGCTCAGTCCCTGAGCCACGTCGCCACAAGCCTAAGGTTAACAAACGATTCGGGAATTTGGGACATCACGAGAGGAATCTGGACTCCCCTAGGCCTCGCACGTCGTCACGACCAAAGGCCTGAGGGGTAAATCAAAACGATGGAAGGAGGTACACGGCACCGAACGAGAGCTGACCGTTGAAGTACAGCTTCTCGTCGAATTGCGACGCGGGCTGAACGCTCGTCGCGGCGACGAGATTCTTCGAAACGGGATCCGGACCTTGATAGACGAGGAAACGAAGATCGGCGCGGAAAGCGAGCGAAGGCGTGAAGTAGAACTTCTGGCCGATCCCGAAGTTCGCCACCGGCTTCGACACGTCACCGATCCCCATCATCCCCGCTCCGGCGAAGCCATAGAGGCTCAGGTTCATGACGTAATCCTTCGAGAGCGAGAGCTTCCCGTAGAACGCCGTCCGCTGATAGTTCGCGAGCAACAAATACTTCGGCGCGGGTGCGTATTGGATGTTCAAGTTCTGCGGCGGACTCGTCCCGGGCACCGGATTCAACTGGTTGCCGTAATCATTGAGTCCCTGGACGTTGAACGAACCGACGAGATTGATCCCGTGAACTTCGTCGAAATGGTAAGTGCCGTTCATTCCGTAGCTGAGGGGATTGTAGAACGCTTCGGTCAACGCATAACCCATGAACGCGCCGAGCTCGAGGCGCTTCGCCGTTCTCACGTTTCGCGACTTCACGCTCTCAGGGTGGTCGAAAACGGGAAGAACGGATTCGGATGCGAGCTCGCTCTCGGGGAATTCGATCGTCGCGGCGTAGGCCATTCCGGGTTTCATCGCGAGCGCCCAAGCGAGGCCGAGCACGCCCGCCCATTTCATGATCTTCAATGCCGTCATGGCCGATCTCTCTCCGCTCTCGACCGAAGTCAGAGCGATGCCACTCGAGGGTCGCGGTTTTGCGTCGCGCCCTTTTGTGTGTGTTGTAAAATCAAGTTGCAGATCTCGAGGACGGCGCCGTCGCCGCCCGAACGTGAAGTCACGAACCGGGCCACTCGCTGGAGCTCGAGCCGTGCCGTCGGAACCGTGACTCCGAAACCGATCGCCTCGAAGAGCCCGGCATCGCAGAGGTCTTCGCTGACGTACGCCGTCTCGCTCGTTTCGAGGCCGAGTCTCGCCATCATCTCGGTGACGGTCAGTGCTTTGTCGAAACAGCCATCATTGAACTCGTCGACTCCGACGAAGGCCATGTGCGCACGCACTTCGTCGGAGGCGCCCGAAGTCACGACCGCCACGCGATAACCCGCTTTACGAAGGGCCCGGATGCCCATGGTGTCGCGCACGCTGAAATAGCGGCGCCAAGCACCATTGACGTCCTGCCATTTGCGTCCGTCCGTGAACACACCGTCCACGTCGAAAACGACGAGCTTCACTTGATTGAGACGATCGGTACCCGACATTGGATTTCATTGTGCAGACAAAGGGAGGCACTCGCAAGAGACCGCGGGCTATTGGTCTAGCGCGCCTCTCGGCGCGACGGTCTAGCGAAGCTTCGCTTTCAACAGGTCCTGTAGGTGCAGCAAGCCCACCGGACGTTGCGGATTGGGCGAGGCGCGCCGCACGACGAAGAGCGATTGGATCGAGAACTGTTCCATCATGAAGAGCGCTTTCTCCGCGAGCTCGCTCGCGTCGACGGTTTTCGGATTGCGCGACATGAGGTCCTGAGCTTTGTCTTCGAGGGGCGAGTGGTTTTTCTCGAGGCAGCGACGAATGTCCCCGTCCGTGATCACGCCGACCAGAGCGCCGGCCGCGTCCGCGACCCCTGCGACACCACGAACTTCTTTCTTCGTCATCAATGCCAAGACGTCGCGCATGCCGACGTCGAGGCCCACGATCGGGAGCGAGTCGCCCGAATGCATGACGTCCTCGACTCGCGTGAGCAAGCGGCGACCTAGACTTCCGCCCGGGTGATATTCGGCGAAGTCCTCTTCTTTGAACCCTCGGCGTTTCAGCAGGCACATCGCGAGCGCGTCACCGAGTGCGAGAGTCGCAGTCGAACTCGCGGTAGGAGCGAGACCGAGAGGACAAGCTTCGATTTCGACACTGACGTCGAGAACGACGTTCGCAGCCCGTCCGAGCGTACTCGCGGGCTTTCCCGTGATCGCGACGAGAGGGATCCCTTTTCGAGCGGCGACTTTGAGGACGTCTTGAAGCTCGGGCGTCTCGCCGCCGTAGCTGATCGCGATGAGCGCGTCTTTCGAAGAGACCATTCCGAGATCGCCGTGTGAGCTCTCGGCAGGATGCAGGAAAACCGATGGCGTCCCCGTCGACGACATCGTGCTCGCGATCTTACGGCCGACGTGACCCGATTTTCCCATCCCGGTGATGACGACCTTGCCGTCACACGCGACCAAGATTTCCACGGCCTTCACGAACGCGTCGCCGAGCCGGCTCCGCAAGTGATCGATGGCGCGCGCTTCGATGTCCAGAACACGCGTCGCTTCTTCGAGATCCCTGATCATCTTCGAAACTCCTGAAACCGCGCGCTCACATCAGCGTGGCGCGCTTCGAGCGACGGCCACCCGAGCGAGTTGGTAGTTTGGTCGTCGGCTTCGTCGCCGAGCCCGCTTGGACCTTCGCGCGACTTTTTTGCGGCCGAGCCGACTTCCGGCGATCGAGAGCGGCTTCGACGAAGCTCTTGAACAGCGGATGCGGCGCGAGCGGACGCGATTTGAATTCGGGATGGAACTGAACGCCGATGAACCAGGGGTGATCGCTCAGCTCGATGATCTCCACGAGATCGCGCTCTTCGCAAATTCCGGCGAGAGTCATGCCGCGCTTTTCGAACAACGGACGGTACTTGTTGTTGAATTCGTAGCGATGGCGATGGCGCTCGGTGATGTGATCGTTGCCGTAGATCTCGTTGACTCGAGTTCCGACTCCGAGCGTACACGGGAAGCTCCCGAGTCGCATCGTGCCGCCCTTGTCCTTGATGGTCTTCTGCTCCGCCATC
>JAZKJB010000175.1:0-12798 GCA_040384505.1 Bdellovibrionota bacterium
TCTCGGTTCCGAAAGCGAGAGAGAAAATCCGTGTTCCGTCGTCGGCGAGTTTTCTTGCTTCGGCGAGCGCGTTCTTTTCCTGATCCTCGCCGTCGGAGAGAACCAAGATGACGCGAGTCACGCGAGATTGATCGTCGGACTCGACTCCGCCTCGCTCGAAGGCCGCCCGGGCTTCCGCGAGCGCCTTCTGCACGTTCGTACCTTGAGTCTCGACGGACTCGGTCGACATCGAATCGATGAACATCTTCAGCGACGCTTTGTCGGTCGTCAGCGGTGAGATCAAAACGGCCGAGCCCGCGAAGGCGATCAAACCGACTTTATCCCCGGAGAGGAGATCGAGGAGCCGGTTCATCTCGGCTTTCGCATGCTGGAGGCGAGACGGCTTCACGTCTTCGGCGAGCATCGAGTTGGAGACGTCGATCGCGATCACGAGCTCGACGCCCTGGACTTTCACTTCTTGCAAGCTCTCGCCGGCCTGAGGACGCGCGAGCGCCGTGATGAGGCAAACGAGGGAAAGCATGATGAAGACGAACTTCATCCGGCGTTTTCCCTTCGAAACCGACGAACTCAAAAATGGAGCGAGCTTTGCGCCGAGGGCTTTCGTCACGACCTTGCGCGCTCGCGCCTCGAAGAAAATCGCAGCGACCCAGAGAAGAGGGATCAGCCACAGGAGTTGGAAGGCTTCAGGTTGGGCGAAACGCATTACGGGACCCTCCTGAAAATCGTCGTGCCGAGCAAGAGGGCCGCGATCAAGAGTCCGACCGACCAATTCAACCAGCGCGGAAAGAGCTCCGCGTATTTCGTATACTGATTCATGTCGATCTTCGTCTTCTCGAGGCGCGAGATGTCCTCGAACACGCGCTTCAGCCCGCTTCCGTCGGTTGCCCGGTAGTACTTCCCGCCCGTGTCGCTCGCGAAACGACCCAGCAGATCGTCGTTAACAGAACTGTGAATGGGCTGATAGCGTTTCGTCTTGCGTCCGAAGGCATCCATCGTCTCGATCGGCAGCTGCGCGTCGCCGTCACGTCCGATCCCGATCGAATAGATCTTGAGGCCGTAGCCTTTTGCGATCTCGAGCGCCGTTTCCGGATCGATCGTGCCGCTGTTGTTTTCACCGTCGGTCGCGAAGACGATGACCCGCGATTTCGCTTCGCTGTCGCGGATCCGGCCGGTCGCGGTCGCGAGAGCGGAGCCGATGGCCGTCCCCATCTTGATGTTCCTCGAGGGCTTGATCTCCGAGATCGCCTTCAAGAGCAGGCCGTGATCGAGCGTGAGCGGTACGCGAGTGAAGGCTTCGCCCATGAAAACCACGAGTCCGATGCGATCGCTCTCGCGGGACTTCACGAAGTCGGTCAGGACCGCCTTGGCGGCTTCGATCCGATTCAAGTGAGGCGGCATGTCTTCGATCAGCATCGAGTCCGAAATGTCGAGCGTGAGCATGATGTCGATGCCTTCGACGTTCTTCTTCACTTTCGTGTCGGCGCGCTGCGGGCGAGCGAGCGCGACGATTCCGCACGAGACCGCGGCCAGCAAGAGTCCCGTCGGGACCCACCGCAAACGAGTTCGTATCGTGGGTGAAACGGTCGCGGCGAAACCGGTCGAGCTGAACTGGATCGTAGGACGAGTTTTGCGCGCTCGGAAAAAGACCCAAGCGACAGCAGCCGCGAGTGGGAGGAAAAGTAGAAACGCGGAAGGCGACGCCCAAACCAGCATCAGCGTCTCCCCTCTTTGGACTTGGCGATCCGGTCCGACAACGTCCGGCAGAGCTCGGCGAGCTGAGTCGCATCTTCGATCGCAGGCCGCCCGTTTTGAGTTTTCTCCAACTCATCGAGAACGAGGCGAAGATCCTTCCGGTTCATGGAATGAACGTCGGGATTCGCACGTTTCACTTCCGCGAGAATTTTCGAAGGCGAACCTTCGACGGCCGAGATCACGAGCTCACGCGCGAGAAACCAGCGGAACGCGGCATCCAGCTCGCGAAAAAACGTTCGCGCGTCGCCTTCGTGCCACGGTTGCGAGGCCGAAGTCGGAACCAAGCGAGTGAGTCGACGGAGTTCTTTGTTGAAATGATTGAACGGCGAAAGTGCGATCGCGTTCTTCTCGAGCATCGTGAGAAGTTTTTTCCGCTTCATCGAACGACGAACCGGAATCCAGAGCGCGAGCGAAATCAGGGCCGCGATCAAAGCGACGACCAGCCAAAGCCAGATGGGCCAGGGAAGCGCGAAGGGGGCGAAGGGTCCGAAGGGTTTTCCCTCGGGATTTGATTGAGGATCGATGACGGTCGCGACGGTGAGCTTTTGATCACCGATGCCGACTCGGAGTTTGCCGTCGGTGAGAACCGAGTTCGGAACTTCGATCTCGCCCGCCATCCACGACGTCACGACGAGCTCGGCCTTCGTTTCATCGAGGGACTTCACTTCCAGCAATCGAAGCGCGTATTTCATGTCTTCGCGATTCTCGATTCGAAGACTTTCTTTGACGAGCGTGGCCGGCTCACCCTCGCAAAGCATGACGAGTTTCGTACCGACGGTGATTTCGCCTTCGGCACGAGGCTGTATTTTGCACGCCCACTGCTTGTCGGGCGCAGGAGTCGGTTTCGGTTGATCGGCACCGCCAGCACCTTGGCCGTTGATATCGGGCGGCGCCGGTGGAATCGCCGGGTTCGTGACACTCGGTTTTGCCTGCGCGGATGAACGGTTCGCCATCAGCGTCTCCCGTTCTTGCGACGGAAGTACGCGATCAGCGGCTCGACGAACTCCTCACCGGAGACGACTTCGACCCGGTCGACGTTCGCCGCGCGAAGCTCGCGCTCACGTTCGTCGCGCGCGTTGGCGACGAACTGTTTGTACGCTCTCTTGAACGAAGGGGCGGACGAGTCGACGGTCATCACGTGACCCGTCTCCGAGTCCTGGATGTCGACGAGACCCATCGACGGAAATTCCATCTCGGCGGGATCCTGCACGACGACGGCGACGACGTCGTGTTTCTTCGACATCATCCTGAGCGCCGAGGCGTACGACTTGTCTTGAAAATCGCTGAAGACGAAAACCGCCGCGCGTTTTTTCAAGAGACCTTGAAGATGATCGACGGCGACCGACACTTTCGTGCCGGTCGATTTCGGTTTGAAGAAATAAAGATCGCGAAGGATGCGCTGGATGTGACCGCGACCCTTCTTTGGCGTGACGTAATGTTCGACTTGATCGCTGAAAAGAAGCAGCCCCACGTGATCATTGTTCTTCGACGCTGCGAAACCCAAGAGAGCCGAGAGATGAGTGATGATCTCGCCTTTGAGATATTCACCCGAGCCGAAACTCAAACTTCCCGAGACGTCGACGACGAGCATGAGGGTGAGTTCGCGTTCCTCGTCGTACTTCTTGATGTGGGTTTTACCGGTACGAGCGGTGACCGGCCACGAGATCGCGCGAACGTCGTCGCCCGCCACGTACTCGCGAAACTCCGCGAACGTCATCCCTTGGCCCTTGAAGGCCGAGTGATACTGTCCCGCGAAGAGCGAGTTGACGAGTTTTCGAGTATTGATCTCCAGAAGTTTGACCTTCTTGAGAATCTCCGGTGGCAGTGACATTGAAACCTTATGGGACTTCGACTTGTCCCAGAACTTCTTTGACGATTTCGTCGGCCTTGATCTCTTCGGCTTCGGCTTCGAACGAGAGAATCAAGCGATGGCGGAGAACGTTGTAGGCGATCGCTTTCACGTCTTCCGCCGTCACGTAACCGCGTCCGCGCAAGAAAGCATGGGCCTTTGCCGCGCGGATCAAGCTGATCGTCGCACGTGGAGAGCCACCGACGCGGATCAAGTTCTCGATGTGACCCAAGCCCGCCTTCGCCGGCTCGCGAGTCGCCATCACGACTTCGACGATGTAGCCGCGAAGCTTTTCGTCGACGTAGATCATGTCGACACGCGAACGTGCGCGCATGAGATCCTCACGAGAAATGACGGCCTCGATCTCGGGCTGTTTGTCTTGCCCCATGCGGTTCATGATCTCGAGCTCTTCCACTTTCGTCGGATAGCCGACGTTGATCTTGAACATGAAGCGATCCATCTGCGCTTCGGGCAGCGGGTACGTTCCCTCTTGCTCGAGCGGGTTCTGCGTCGCCAAGACCAAAAAAGGCGATTCGAGTTTGTAAGTCGTATCGCCGATCGTGACCTGTTTCTCGGCCATGGCTTCGAGAAGTGCCGATTGAACTTTCGCCGGCGCGCGGTTGATCTCGTCCGCCAAGACGATGTTCGTGAAGATCGGGCCTTTCTTCGGCGCGAACTCTCCCGACTTCGGATTGAAGATCATCGTGCCGATCAAATCCGAGGGAAGAAGATCGGGAGTGAATTGAATCCGCTGGAACGCGAGCGAGATCGATTTCGAAACGCTCGAGATCGTGAGGGTCTTCGCGAGACCGGGAACGCCTTCGAGAAGGACGTGACCGCCGGTCAAAAGACCCATCAAGATTCCTTCGAGCATCTCTCGTTGGCCGACGACGACCTTCGAGACCTCTTTCATCATTCGCTCGACGAATTGTGATTCTTGTTTGATGGCTGCGTTCAGGGCGAGAATGTCCACGTCGCTCATAGCTGGAGAACCCCTAATCCGTTAAAGGCGCTAGGACGTATTTTCGCTTGGCTAGAGGCGCGTTTTCAATGGAATAATGAGCACCTAGGAGTCACGACCCCAATGAGCATCCAAGACATCGTTCGCCGTCACATCCAAGTCGATTTCGCCTCCGTTCGCGCAGCGAAGGTCGGGCTCGTCCTCGGCGGACTTTCGTTCGTGTTCATCATCGGTGGCTACGCACTAGCCTCGCGCTTCGGGCTCTTGTTCGGCTTTCTCGCGGCACTTTCCGTGAACTCGCTCGTGTTCTTCTATGCGGACCTAAGACTAGCTTCGCTCTTCCCGGGCCGTGTCCTCGAGGGTCAGGACCCCTGGGGACTCCTTCGCGTCACGAAGGAGCTCGCACGCCGTGCGCAAATTCCGTGTCCCTCTCTGAAACTGATCAAGAGCCACACGCCGCTCGCTTTTTCGGCAGGTCTTCTTCCGACTCGCTCGACCATCGCGATCTCGACCGCACTCGTCTCGAAATTCACGGAACAAGAATTGCGGATCGTCATCGCCTACGAAATTCACAGGTTGAAAACGCAAGCGACGGCCGCGAGCACGGCGGCGAGCGCTCTCGTTGGCTTCATCACGTTGCTCGCGAAATTCATCGACGACATTTTGCTGCTCAGATTCATGACGCGTTGGTCAGCTCGAGTTCGAGAGCGTCGCGCGAGATTCCTTCGTCATGGTGGTGTGAGCAACGGCCCGATGACGCTTCTCGTCTCGCCTTTGGTCGCGCTTCTCGTGCGACTTTCCGTGAGCCGGCGCTCGATCTTCGAAGCGGATCTCGCCGCGCGCGATCTCGCGAACGTCGATTCGGGTTTGGTCGCGCGTACACTCTGGAAATTGGATTCGTTCGTGAAGACCCGCCCTTTCCCCGTGAACCTCGCGGAAGCTCACTTGTTCATCGTGAGCCCGCTCGCACGGTACCCTTTCTGGACATTCGCTTCGGCCCAACCCTCCACCGCGAGCCGCCTGAAGAATCTGACCGGGCACGCCCCGCTTTAAATCCTCGACGCACAGCTTGACTGCTCGAAGTGCCGTTCCATATTGATGGGGTCCGATCCTCAAAGACATACGGAAAGGCAATCATGAGCGGCCCGTCCTCCTCGAACGACACGAAAAAAATGAACGGCCTCGAAGCCAACTTCTCGACCCTCGTCCTCTCGCTCGGATCGTCGGCGGCGATGGCTCTCGGTCTCGCTCCGAATCCGGTGAGCGGCGCCGTCGAAAAAGATCTCGATCTCGCGCGCTTCAACATCGACTTGCTCCGCATGCTTCGCGACAAGACGAAGGGCAATCTCAACGACGACGAACGGAAGTTCATCGAATCCATCGTCACCGACTTGCAAATGAAATTCGTAACGGCTTGATGGTCGATTTTCTCGGAGGTCTTCGCATGCGCCTGCGCAAATTCTCGCTGAAGTGGATTCCGACCGTCGCGATCCTCTCTTCGCTCGCCTGGGCCGGTTGTTTCCTGGACAATGCCCAGTCGCAAGGCTCGAAAGCGACGACGGTCACGACTCCGACACCGAAGCCGACACCGCAGGCGATTTCGGATTTGAAGCAGACGCCTCCGCTCGATCCCGCGAAACTCGGGCAACCTTTGCCGGCGAATTTATGGATCGAGCTCTCGAAGCTCGTGAACCCGGCCGTCGTTTCGATCACGACGGCGGCGGCCGTCAATCCTCGCGGCGGTCGCGGCTACCGCGATCCGATCCAAGATTTTTTCGAAGAATTCTACGGCGGCCAAGTGCCGGGCGCTCCGCAGGGACGATCGGCCCGACCGCGCGAACAAATGATGGGGCTCGGAACGGGGTTCATCATTCGCGAAGACGGCCTGATCATCACGAACAACCACGTCGTCGAACAAGCGGACATCATCAAAGTCCAACTCGATGCCTCCGACGAGAAGCTCTACGAAGCCGAAGTCATCGGGCGAGACTCGCGCACGGACATCGCTCTCATCAAGATCGACGCGAAGAAGAAACTTCCCGTCGCCCAGCTCGGCGACTCGAAGAACGTGCAAGTCGGCGAATACGTCGCGGCGTTCGGTAATCCCTACGGACACGCGCATACGATGACGATCGGAATCGTCTCGGCGATCGGCCGCGCGATCGCGGAGATCAACCGATTCCCGTTCATCCAAACCGACGCCTCGATCAACCCGGGCAACTCCGGCGGTCCGCTCGTGAACGCGCAAGGGTACGTGATCGGCGTGAACACCGCGATCGACGCTCGCGCGCAGGGCATCGGCTTCGCGATCCCGATCGACGACGTCAAGAACATCGTGGCCCAACTCGAAAAAGAAGGCCGCATCCGCCGCGGCTTCATCGGCGTCGGCATCGCGACCGTCGACGAAGACATCGCGGCCCAGCTCGGGATGAGCGAAAGCCCACGCGGCGTTCTCGTGACTCAAGTCTTGCGCGGAGGCCCCGCGGACAAAGCGGGCATCAAGCCCTACGACGTCATCATCGAGTTCGACGGAAAGAAAACGAACACGTCGGCCGATTTGCAAAACTCGGTCGGCGATCTCAAGATCGGCGGAAGCGGAAAAGCGAAAGTCTGGCGCTTCGACGAGCGCGGTCGCCGAAAGGATTTCACGTACGACGTGAAGATCGAAGAGAACCCCGACGACATCAGGAAAGCTCCGGCGCAAAAACAATACTTCGGCCAAAACGCGCCGTTCGACCTCGGCTTCAAAGTCTCCAACCATTCGGCCGAGCTCGCACGAGAGTTCGGCATCCCGACCCAAGCACCGAAGGGACCGATCGTGACCGACGTCACGCGAGGCTCTTCATCTTCGCGCTCTGGCCTCATGGTCGGCGACATCTTCTTGGACGTGAACCGCCAACCCGTCACCAACACTCGTGACGTCCTGAAACTCCTGAAGAAGGGTCGCAATTTCGTACGCGTCGTCCGCGGCTACAATTTCGTCGTCCTCACCCTGGGCGAATGAGGCTACGGGGTTGCGATTAAAGTTTTTTTGTTGAATGCTTGAGGAAGCCCTAAACCGGAGGATCCCACATGAAACCGATTTTCACCGCATCCTTGTTCCTCTTGGCCGTCACCTCCTTCTTCGCGCCGCGCGCAAACGCCGGGGCCGATTGCCAATATCGCATTGCCGGTACGGATCCGATCACGGTCACTCCCGCAGGAATCACAGGCAAGATGGTTTGCAACCGCGCTCAACTCGGTGAACTCGTCACGGCGATCTCCAAGGGAATGAACGACGCGAAGTCGACCGACGCCGTCGTCGTGATCGGCGATCTGACCAGCTTCTGGGGCGTGCGCCAAGATCTCGCGAAAGCACTTTCGGAAACGAAAGATTGGGACTCAGTGAAAGGCCAGAAGGCCGAAGGCGCAAAAGGCGGAGTCGTGACGGCCGAGATCATCCCGATCTTCGATCCTCTGTTCAACAAACACGGTCTCCGCGTCGCGAGCGCGAACATCGAACAGATTTCGGTGGAAGAAGCCGCTAAACAAGGCTTCAAGGATCTCAAAGGGAAGTTTCCCCACACGGGAAAGATCTCGCTGACAGTGACGAAGTCCTCGCACTGATTAATTTGTGCTCAAATTAGAGGCGCCGGGCGACATATTCGCCCAAAGCGCTTGCCAGAAAGACCCGTTTCCCTATTCTGCGTCCATGAAATCACGCCCGACTTTCAGCATCGCGCGCACGCTTTTACTGGCCAGCGCAGTCGTCGTTTCAGCTCACTTTTCTGCGATCGAAGCGTGGGCCAGTCCGACGACAACCGGTGTCACTTTGAGCGGAGGTCGCGAGGCCGTCGCCGAAATGGATTTCTCCGATCCGAAATCGCCGTGGATCGTGTTCGTCCCCGGTTCGGGTTGCGCTCGCTTCAACCTGCAAGACTCCTTCGTCGTTCGTTCGCTTCGCGCGAAACGCCACTTCAACGTCCTCGTCATCAACAAGACCGGCGTCGCCGCCGATGGCTCGTGCCGCACGAAAGAGTTCGAACTCTCTTCGCTTCGCGATCAGCGAGTCGAAGACACACTCACGATCATGGACAACTTGCTCCGGCAGGATGCGAAGGTCGTCGTCATCGGTGAATCCGAAGGCGGATACCTGACTCCGGAGATCGCCAAGCGCGACTCTCGTGTGCTCGCGATGGTGTGGATTTCGGGCGGAACGCGAAGCTGGATCGAAGAAGAGATCAGCTTCGTCGCGCAGTCGAAGCAGGCGAAACTTCGCCGGTTCATGGACGAGGAAGTTCGGCCGAACCCGACTTTCGATCTCAAATACAAGGGATGGACCTACGCTCAGCTCGTGAGCTTCGACAACGACAAGACGATGCGAGCTCTTCGCTCGCTTTCCGTGCCCGCACTTCTCTTGAACGGAACGCGTGACGGTCAAACGTGGGTCGCTGCAACGAGTATGGATCTGCGCGAACTGATCAATGGCGAAGGGAAATCAAATCTCGAATTCCACTTCTTGAAGGACGCCGATCACGGCTTGAAGTGCGCGAAGCACGCGACTAGCTGCGAACAACAAAAGCTGGATGGCGAGATCATTCGAGCCGTCGAAAGCTTCGCCGACAAGTTCTGAGCGAAGAGCTCGTCACGTGACGAGCTCAGATCGCTTTCATGAAAATATCTTTACACATTCGAACGGGTCTGACGACTCGGACGTCAGAACGCTCTGTCATCGTAGAACGAGCGACGGCGACTTGTTTCGCCTTGTACTCTTCCGACGTCACGACCGCGAGCTTCGATGGATCGACCGTCTGTGTGCCGGTGATCGTGAACTCGACGTATTTCCCGTTTCGCGAGGCCGCGACGACTCGTTTTTCCCCGTCGTTTTTCTCGAGAACCGCGCGCTCGAGCTGAACGACCGACAACGAGCGACCATTGAAGTACCCTTTGCCGTTCGCGACGTTGATCATGAGCTTCGCGGCGTACTCGCCCGTCTTCGCATCGAAGACCTTACGTAAGGACCATCCTTCGGCGGCGTTCTCGCGATTTTCGAGAACGAGCTCGAATCGTTTCGCGTCCTTGAAATTCTGGCGATTCTTGGCGATCTCTTCTTCCACGTAAGTTTGCGTGATCATCCCGTTCTTGCCGAGCAACGCTTGGTCGGTCACGGCCCACAGATGCTTCCAGCGTTTGTCGCCGCGGAACAAAGTTTCGCGTGTGCGGTTACGAATCTCGACCGCGTGGCGAGAGTACTTGCGAAGTGACGAGCGCGAAATCCCCTCGCGAGACGCGGCGGCATCGAGGACGCCGAGATAATTCTCATAGGCAACGACGAGTCTCGAACGAAGTCCTGAATCTTGAATGATTCGAGAAACTGCATTGAGCCGCTCGGACGCGTTCGCATGGACGAGAATCGTGAGAACTCGGCCCAAGTCGTACTTCGACGTATTTGGCGATACCGAAGGATCGAAGAACACGCGCTCGGTGTTTCCAGCGCTCGCAACTTCGATGATCGCGGCGCCGAGGGCCTGTGATTGAGAAGTTCGAACCAGGCGCTCGGCCAACTCGTTCGGAACACCCGCGAGCTTGATCATCTCGACTTTTTGACGAACGTCCCAGGTGCGATCGAATTCGGCCGCGAGCTCTTCTTTCGTGGGAAGTGCACGACTCAACTGCGACGGCAGCGTTTTCGCGAACGACGTGCGGATGAGCTCTTGAATGCGCTTGAATTCATCGGTCTCGCCGAACGGAGACTCATCGGAGATGCGGATGATCTTCGTATATCCCTTTTGCGCCGTGTGATCGCCGAGATCGAGACGACGACCGGTGATCTCGAGATTCGAAGGAGAGTTCGAGCCGAAATAGAGGCGCTTCGCGTACATCTCCGCTTGGACGATCGCTTCACGACGTGTGAGCTCTAGCATTCCCATCCGAGCGGCTTCGCTCGGGCTTTGGTTCGCAGGATCGTAGCCGGTCGGATACGGCAGCGATTGTAGGAGCGACTTCATCGTCTCTGCGACTCTCGCTTCGTCGGCTTTCTGATCACGCGAAGTGTTCAACATGAAACTCGCAGGACGAAGTCCCATCTCGCGAACGATCAGTGCGCGAGGCGCATAGCGATCTTCTGCGCCTGGCGTTTTCACGTACGTGCCGGTGAAGATCACGGCGACGACTCGGTTCGCACCATAACGAGTTTCGGATTCGAGGACCTTGCTCCAGATCGCCTCGTCGATCGCTTCGATCGTCACGGCTGCACCGTTGGAGTGATAGGTGTCCTTCGATTTGATGAGTGGCGTTGCCAGGCCCTTCATGTCGAAATGCGACATCGAAGCCGAGCGACCACTTCCGACGTTCCCACCGAGGCCATCGCCACCGTAGTAGTACGCCCACATCGTGCGCTTCTTCGTCTTGTCGAACGAGTGATCTTTGTCGTCCACGCCCGGAGTCATCCAACCGAACGCATCGATCATCTGTTTGTTGAGTTCGGGAGACCGAAGACCTTCGGGCGGAATCTCGACGCCCATTTCCCGAAACCATTCGTAGTCCATGTAAGCGACCCGCGCTTCCGCGAGTGAAACGACTTCGAAGGGCACGAACGAGCTCTGGCCGAGGACGTCCATCGCCTTCGGTGCGCCGGCCGCGAGCTCCGCGATCGTCGTGGGTTTTCCCGACGGTTTTGCCTGCGCGTAACCCTCGGCTGAAACCAAAAGTGTCAAAGAAGCTGACAGGGCGACGAGCGATCGGATGACGATTGGGTTTCTCATGCTTGCGTGTAGTGCAAGGGCCTGCCCGATCGCCGGGAGCGAATCGCTTAGGCGATGGACTGAAATTAACCAGGCTTTATGGAAAAGACTACCCGGCGAGGCCTAACAGCGGCACTCGTCCGGGGCGGTGAATTGAGGTGTGATCCTAACTTGTTAGGCTTCGCCGATCAATGGAACGCCGCCTTGCAGGTCAACGCTCCCGTCTGGGGGAGCGACGTGAGGCGGGCCGACATCGCCGTTCGCGAAGGCGACGACATGAAGAACTCCTTCGCACCTTGGCCCGGAGCCGGCAGTTTCAAGTCGCTCAATCGCTTCTTCAACGTCTCGACTTGCTTCGTTTCATTGGCGGTCAGCGGAAGATCTTGCTTGTAAGCCCACTCGGGCGCGACCACCGCGAACGCGAGACCTTTGTACTTCGCATCGGTCGAATCGAGAACGTGCGTGCCGCCGGCACCTTCCCAGGTTCGTGCGAGCATCGTGAGATGTGAGCGCGGAATGTTCGCCATCTTTCCGTCGAACGCGGCTTGCTTGAACGAAGGAACTTTCGCTGCGATCTCTTTCGCCGCTTTCGCGAGACCCGAGTCGTTCTCTGGCCCCTGACGGTCGACCGAAACGACGGGAATCGCCGACGAGCCGAGAATCCGAGCGACTTCCTTCGAAGCGTTCGGTCCATCGGCGATCACGAGATCGATTTTGTTCACGGCAACGACTTTCGCGAGAAGTTTCTCGCGATAAGCCGAGGTCTGCGTGAGCACTTCGGCCCACTCAGGTGCCGTCGCTCCGTCCATTCCGAACGGAACGGTCTTCACGACGAGATACTGCTCGGCGACGCCCATCGACTCGAGCATGCGGTGCAGGTACTGGCCGCGAGCTCCGGTGAGCGCACGCGACGTCAACATGTCATCGACGCCCGAAGGGTCAGCGACGATGAGAACGCGAGCGTTCTTGAAAGTGCCACGGTAATGACCGAAATCACCGACGTTCTCGGGGTGCGTTTTCACATTGAAGGCCGCGATGCCGTCGGCTTCGAACGTCTTGCCGGGCTTCGCTTTACCGATCACGTCCACGTCCAGATTGTCCTTCATGATCTGCGCGAACTCGTCGCCAGGACCCGCATCGAACAGATAACGCTGATTGAGCGAGCGAGGACGCGTGATGAAGAGCTCCGCGGGAGAGATCCCAGACGGAACCGGTGCTTTAGTGATCGCTGCCACGGCCGACTTGTCGAACGACGCACGGTCGCGAGTTCCGATCACGATGACGTTCGAACTCAAGCGCGAAGCATCCGAGCGCGAGACCATGCGATTCTTCGGAGTTCCGAAGTCGTAATACTCGGCGGGAATGTCGGTGCGACGATACTTGTACTGTTCACCTTTCGCGAACGTGCTCGTTTGGCCCGCATCGGGCTGGATTTGCCAACCCTTCGAAACGAACGGAGCGAGCGGCTTGAGCGCTTTTCCGACGACGTCGGAGGCCTCTTGGGGTTGCATCAT
>JAZKJB010000176.1:0-1171 GCA_040384505.1 Bdellovibrionota bacterium
CACGGCCCCGATGGATCTTTCACTCCCGATCGCGGTGCGCGGGAACGACGAATAACTTCGAATCTGGCTCCGTTCACTCGTCGAGAATGCGGTCGACGCTCTCGGAGGCGGTCGTGGTGTCGTTCGTCTCACGCTAAAGCCGACACTCACTCACGTCGCGATCGCGGTCGAAGACAATGGCCGTGGACTCGGAGAAGACTTGTACAAGAAGCTCGGTGTTCAAGATCCTGCGCGCCTCGGCCTCGCCGACGTGAAAGCGCAAGCGGCCAAGATGGGTGCGCGCTTGGATCTGCATTCGCGATTGGGTGTGGGAACGCGCGCGACTCTCGAGCTCTCGAGAATCGACGCGCTCTCGGCGCTCACTCGCGCTTCGCGGGAGTCGGCGCCCCGGACGACGGCACTTCGAACGAGCCAAGATTCCAACTCGCTGCACGCGTGAGGCGATCCCAGATCGCCGTCCACACGCCGCCCGTGCGCGCCTGCGACTCCATCACCCAAAGAAGATCCGCGCCTTCGTCGACGAGTCGACGCATCTCCGAGTAGAGGAGGCGAGCGGCTTGTTCGGCTTCCGCTGGCAGGTCCAGCTCTCGCGCGTTCGTGATTTTCGCGAGCGAGAGATCCTTCGCGATTTTCGCGATCAAGCTCGGGTCCGCTTTCATGGACACGATCGCGAGCGGTACGCTCGGCATGTAGTGATGCTTCAAATGACCGGGCGATTCGGAGCTCTCTGCGGTCACGACTCGCGCGTTCTGACTCGTGCGCGCGAGGGCGGCTTCGAGTGCTTCTTTCGTGACGGCGCCCGGTCGCAAGATTCTGACTTCGGGTCCCGTGGGTGTCGTCGCGAAAGAAATCACGGTCGACTCCACTCCGACATCGCTCGCTCCGCCATCGAGAATGAGAAGATCCTCGTCGGGAAACTCGCTTCGGACATGAGCTGCCGTCGATGGACTCGTTCGTCCGAACTTATTCGCGCTCGGAGCCGCGAGAGGGGAGCCGACGAGATCGATGAGATCGCGCGCGAGCGGATGCGAAGGAAAACGAATCGCAACCGTGTCGAGTCCCGAGGTGATCACGGGATTCACGTGCTCGGCTTTCGGTAAGACGAGGGTCAGCGGACCCGGCCAGAACCAGCGCGAGAGGAAGTCGGCGAGTGGCGGCCATTCACGCACGA
>JAZKJB010000176.1:1181-8524 GCA_040384505.1 Bdellovibrionota bacterium
CGCACGACCGATTGGGCTTGCTTGAAGCTCGAGACGTGGACGATGAGGGGATCGAAGAACGGACGCTCTTTCGTGGAGAAGATCTTTCGCAGGCCTTCTTCGGACTCGATCGACGCTGCCAGGCCGTAGACCGTCTCGGTCGGAATGGCGACGACTCCTCCGGAGCGGAGCAGATCGCGAGCTTTGATCAAATCGGCGGAATCGAGCGGCATCATCAGGTGTGGAGAGTACCGCGTGGGCGACGGCCGCCGCAAGCGGGCATCGGTCGACGAGTGCCGACGGTCGTCGGCACTCTCAGATACTTTCAGAAGCCAGGCGTGATCAGTAACCGTAGACGGCGAAGCGTCCGCGGCAGCCGTGATAAACTTCGACCGCGCTCTGCGTGCTGAAGAACGATTGGCCTTCGATGCACTGTCCGCGCGCATCGGAGAACTGCTGCAAGAGGACGACTTGTGTGACCGTGAAGTTCACCGGGCACGAAGCCGGGCGATAGTTCTCGCTCAAGCAGTTCACTTCAGCGTAGCGCTGACCAGGACGCGGACCGGGACCCGGGCCGGGAGGACGGGGGCGCGGAACGGGTCCGGGGCCAGGAGACGGGCGAAGATTGTCTTCGACGTCGATCGAGATGCGACCGATCTTGAGAGCGGTTCCGAAGAATTCGACTCTCCAGTCACCGTAGGATTCGTAACCACCGCCGTAGAGTTGAACACGGTCGTAAGAGTAGTCGGCCGGGTTCACCCAGTCGCCGGGACGGGTGTAGACCGCGCGACGCTCCGACATTTTGTTTCCGGTGCGAAGCTGGACCGAACCGAAACGATCGATGCTCTTCACTTGAATGGTCGCTCCGATGAGTTCCATGTTGCGTGTGTCGACGCCGTAAGCGCGTTCGATGTCGCGTTTGATGAGTGCGACTTGACCGTTGCGAACTTGCTGTCCGCGGTAGTCCAGGTTGAACGAGCGGCGCGCGGCTTCGGCTTGGCTCGTCGCGAGGACGAGTCCGATGAGCGCAGCGGATGCGGCTTTGAAAACGGTGAGTGATTTCATTCTTTTCCCCCTCGGTGGTGTCATAACGATGCCGGAGCGAGTCTTCCCCTGACGTCTTGTCAAAGAGTCGAGCGAAGACCATGCCACGGTCAACGAGGCGCGAGAATGAATGGATTCGAGTTCAAACGAAGATGCGAGGCATCATCGCCTCGCATCTGGGGTCAGACTGACTTTGCAGCAGCGCGTGAGACACCACTCAGGATTTAGGTCGCGGCGACCTCCATGGCGTGGCTGAGCCGAGCAAACTTCGAAGGACCGCGACGACTTCTGCGGAGCCGCCGATGTCTCAGGTCACCGATTTGTCGCATGAGGTGACGTCGCGCCCGCGTGACCGCTTGGAAGAGATTCGAGTCTTGTTCGGAGACGACGAAGAGACGCCCGAAAAGGCGAGCGTGGACATCGATCGCAAAGACGTTCTTCGCGATTCGTTTCACGACGAAGGAAAGTGGGACGTCGTCGCCGACGGCTTCCTCGATTTCCTCTGCGTTGCATTCGATGTGAGTCCGGAGCAGTTCGCTGTCATGGATATCGGACGCGAGTTTGAGTTGCAGCATCTGAACCTCCTGGCGTAGTTCGGCCTTTGGATGCCCCGTTAATGCGGGCACCTGATCTTGATTTTAATGAAAATTGAAAAGGGATCGTGGAGCGCGAGTTACGCGCGCCTATGGCGTTCGAGCGGTCGTGTGAATCGATTCGTCAGCGGAGTGAAATGATCTGTCGGCTGCGGGAGCGAGAACGATTTCATCGGCGTATGCCTTTCGTTCGTTCGTCGTCGAGGTTTCTCGACGTACGCGACAAAGAATTTGTAACATGCGTGACGATTCGGCCGACAGAAAATAGATTTTATGCGAGCGATAAGGTTGCCGCGCGACGTTCCCGACGAAAGCCGATTCGTGTTAGCGTGAGCGGAGATCAAGAGAATCAGGGCCATACAGGGGTTTGCATGTCGGGTGACGCAAAACGCGCGGAAATTGAATTGTTCGTCTTTCCGCTTCCGCAGGTTTCGCTGTTTCCGATGACGACGAAGCCGCTCAACATTTTCGAGCCGCGATACAAAGAAATGGTCGAAGACGCTTTGCGAGACGAAAGGCTGATAGCGCTCGCGTACACCGACGTCGCGTCGGCGGCTTCGCGCGAACAAGGACTTCTCTCGCACGTTCGTTCCATTGCCGGATACGGAACTCTCCGAGTTTTCGAGAGACGAGATGATGGGACGTTGATCGTCTTGATCGATGCCGTCGGGAAATTGGTTCTCGAAACCGCGGTTCCGAGCGAGAAGCCGTACATCGTAGCGAAGGGGCGAAAGGTCGACGAGGCGACCACGCTCGATCCGGCCCATGTTTTTTTGCTGAACAGAATCATGAAACGCTTCCGCGCACAGATCGAAGCCCACATGGACGACGCGCGCGAGCGTGAGCGATTTTGGCAGCGATTGCAGACACCCGAAGAAAAAGTGAACGCGTATTGCACGATGGTCGTCGAGGATCCCGAGCAACGCCAGCGGCTGCTCGAGACGGACGGGGTCAGTGAGCGGTTGAGTCTCGCGACGTTGCTCTTGGATTCCGAGAAGACGTCCCATTGAGGCTCGCCAGACGACCGCGTTCACGCGAAAGCCAAGCTGCGATCTCGTCGAGTGCACGGTCGCATTCTTTTTCCAGATCCACGTAGGCATCGACCGCTTCGGGTAAACGCGAGTGATCCAGGCGCGTTTTTTCCATTCTCTCCAAGAGCTCCGTCACTCGAAGTGCGCCGATGCTCATGCTGCTCGATTTGAAATGATGGGCTTCGTCGCCGACCTTTTTTGGGTCGCCAGCGGCGATCGCGAGGTCGAGCTCCGTGATCGAACGCTCGCGGCTCGCTCGAAACAAGCGCAAGAGCTCTTCGAGGACTTCGTCGGAGCTCGAGAACTCACCCCGCGGAGGTGCGAGCTTGCGCAATCGATCGAGAACTTCGAAATCGACGCTGCCGCGCGATGCGGTTTTCTTGATCGGATCGAGCTGCATGTCAGTCGGTGCTTCGACAGAGGCGTCGACCTGAGGCCCGGCTTTCGGAGTGACGAAGCGTCCGATGATGGTCGTCAGTTGCTCGAGGTCGATGGGCTTCGACATGAAGTCGTCCATCCCCGATTTCAAGCAGGCTTCCGCAACTTCGGGTGTCGCATGCGCCGTGAGAGCGACGATCGGGAGATGGCGTGTCGTCCCTCTCTCGGCCTCGCGAACCCGCCGCGTGACCGTGAAGCCGTCGATGTCGGGGAGCTGGCAGTCGAGTAATACGACGTCGAAAGATTCCTTGATCATGCGCTCGAGGGCCGGGAGGCCCGCGGCCTCCGAGACGACTTCGAGTCCGAGACTCTGAACCAAGCGGCCTGCGACGAAGAGATTCGTCGGATTGTCGTCGACGACCAGCGCCCGGCCGTCGAACTGAAGATCGCCGAAAGCTTCGGGCGTCCACTCACGTTCGGCCGCTTCGATGCCGTCGAGCTCGGCCAAGGGGATCGCGAAGTGGAAGGTCGAGCCGTGGCCCGCTTCGCTTTTCACTCCGATCGATCCATTCATCGCTTCGACCAAACGTTTCGAGAGCGCGAGGCCGAGCCCCGTGCCGAGACGCTCGCGATCGTTGGAAGGATTCACTTGGGAGAAAGGTTGAAACAGTCGCGAAAGCGAGCCCGCCGGAATTCCGACACCGGTGTCGCGAACTTCGAAGCGAACGGTGAGCTCGGCCTCCGTCTGCCGATTGTATTCCACCTCGAGCGTGATCTGACCATGATCGGTGAATTTCGCGGCGTTGCTCAAGAGATTGATCAGAACTTGTTGGAGATGAGTTCCGTCGCCTCGCACGTGAGTCGGGAGATCGGGTGGAAGCGAGATCTCGAGATCGACGGTATCCGCGAGAGAAGGGCGAACGATGTCGACGGCATCGCGTATCACACGCTGTAACTCGAACGGAGTGTGGTCGAGAATGAGTTTGCCCGCCTCTATCCGTGAGAGATCGAGGACGCTCTCGATGATGCGCAAAAGCGTTCGGCTCGATTGCTCGAGAGTCGCGCAGTACTCGCGCTGATCTTCGCGCGGCCGGTTCTTCATCAGGAGAGCCGACATCGCGAGGACCGCGTTCATCGGGGTGCGGATCTCGTGGGACATGTTCGCGAGGAACTCCGATTTCGATCGACTCGCGCGTTCGGCCTCTTCGCGCGCCCGACGTAAGAGATCCCGTTGTTCTTCGAGCTCACGGACATAGAGAAGAGCTTTAGCGCGAGCGGAGAAGAGAGCGCCGAACGACATCGAACTCAGGGCGACGAGTAAATAGGTTCTCGTGGTCAACGGAAGATCGGAGGCGAGAGTGGCGAGCACCGTGAGGTTCACGTCCACGACGATCGCGACGACGATTCCGCTCGCGACGTAGTGCCGGCGGATGTACTGGAGAAAACCGAAATCGCGCAAAGAAAACCGCCTTTTTGGAGCCTTGGAAATTCTAGGCCCAAGCCCGAGGCCGGGACAAGCATCCTCTAGCGTCGCGGACGCCCTTTGGCCTCAGGCTTCGCGGTGAAAGGATCCTCGGGCCACGAATGCTTCGGATAACGCGCCCGGAGCTCTTTTCTCACTTCGACGTAGCCCGTTTTCCAGAAGCTCGCCAGATCCGAAGTCACTTGCACGGGTCTGAAATTGGGGCCCAGGAGGTGGAGCTGAATCGCGACTCGCCCTCGCGCGATTTTCGGTGATTCCGTCCAGCCGAAAATTTCTTGGATACGAACTTCGAGAAACGGAGAGCGATCCGGAGGGTAATGAATCTCGAGCTCGCTACCGCTCGGAACTTTGATTCGTGTCGGCGCTTCGGACGAGAGTGCTCGCGAAAGCTCGTCGCCAAGGTGCCGGAGCAAGATTCCGCCGAGAGGTTTTGCCAAGACGTTCGAGAGCTTCAATTCGCCGAAGCACGCTTCATCGAGAAAGGCGCGCTTCGCCTCGTCGTTCACTTCCGCGGCTTCGACTCCGTTCGCATGCAAGAATGCGATCCGACCGAGGAGAGGCGTGATCTCCTCGTGAGTTTGAAAATGAGAAGCCCATCGATCGAGGCATGCTTCGACCAAACTTTCGTGAGCTTCGTCTGGCGCGGGTCGACCTACTTTGGGTTCACCGAGCGGTAGATCGTGAAAGCTTCTCGCGAGCTCGAGGACCATCGATTCGGACTCGTCATCGAAGCGGGTCCGACTGGAGTCGGCGATGAACGGAGCGAATGCGCTTTCGATCCACGAGAGCTCGACGCGGCTCGCGAGCGAGATGGTGGGATCGGATCGGGTGGCCCCGGGAATCGGCGGAGTTTCCATCGAATCGAGGCAAACGAAAAACTCGGCACGCTCGACCGTCGAAAAATTCGCGAGCTGCACACCGCGGCCACCGATCATGCGTGCCGCCGGTTGGCCGGGCTTTCGCCTGCGCGCGAGACGATCGGGGAAACCGAGGAGGAGCAGGCGGAGGGCCGCCTCATCGTCGTCCAGTCCCGAGAGATCCAAAGCGCCGCGACCGAGTTTCGCGAGGTCGATTTTTTTCGCGGCTTCTTCGAGCTGGGTGACGACTCGATTCACGCTCTGCTTCGCGTTTCGGTCGACGCGGTCGCCACCCGAATCGAGAGCGTTCAAGCGAACGAGCACGTCGGATTCGGCGTGGCTGCCCCCCGCTCTCGCATTCGAGCGAAGAAGGATGTCTTTTTCCGAGAGAAGTGCCGCCAGTTTCGAACCGAGCTTCACACGCTTTGCGACCGCCGCCTCGAGGAGGAGGCGCGCCGGTCGCACCGACAGCGGCAGCTTCAACGCCTCGTGCCCGCGCGAAGTCAATGCGCCGGTCTTGGGTTCCCGGAACCCGAGCTCGTCGAGAGTCTCGAGAGCCGAGCGGAGAGCGAGTACGGAGGGCTTCTCGAACCAAGAAAAAGACGAAGGGTCACTCACGCCGAAGCCGAGCAACAGCAAGAGCGGATCCGAGAGATCGGTCCTCAAAATTTCGGCGACTTCGAAAGGCGGCATCGACGCTTCATCGAGCTTGTTCCAAAACCGATGGCAATGGCCGGGACCTTGGCGACCCGCGCGGCCCGCGCGTTGGGTCGCGGACGCGAGACTGATGCGAGAGAGTTGAAGGCGAGAAAAGCCGGCCGAATCGAAGCGAACGACCCGCGCGAGCCCGGTGTCGATCACCGTCCCTACTCCGTCGATCGTCAAACTCGATTCCGCGATGTTGGTCGCGAGCACGATCTTCTTTCGACCCGCTTCGGCTCTGCGGATCGCGCGGTCTTGGTCCTCGAGAGCGAGGCTTCCGTGAAGCTCGACGCAGTCGAAGCCGAGCGAAGAGACTCGCGATCCGATCCGTTCCGCGACGCCTCGAATCTCACGCGCGCCGGGAAGGAACATCAGAACGTCGCCTTCGCTAGGCAGGCGACCTTCGCAGACGTCGAGGGCATACGCGGCAGCGGCATCGAGAAAGCGCGGTCCGGTCTCCATGATGAGCGGATGGGACGCGTGATGAGTCGTGACCGGATGCGTGCGTCCCGGCACGCGAACGATCGGAGCGTGGCCTAGAAATTTCGAGACGGCATCGGCATCGAGTGTCGCCGACATGACGATCAATCGAAGATCGGGTCTCGAGAGTTGCTGAAGTTCGAGGAGTAAGCCAATGGCGAGATCCGTGTGCTGGCTCCGCTCGTGAAATTCGTCGAGAACGACCGCCGACACGCCTTCGAGCTCGGGGTCCGCTTGCAGTCGTCGGCTGAGCAAGCCCTCCGTGAGGAATTCGAGCCGTGTCGAGGCCGAAACTTTCGTGTCGAAGCGAACGCGGTAACCGACTTCAGCCCCGAGTTTCCATTTTCTTTCGTCGGCGATACGCGCCGCCGCCGCTCGTGCAGCGAGTCGTCGAGGCTCGAGGATCAAGACACGGGAGCCCGGAGGAACGAGGGGAGAGTCGATCAAACGAGGTGGAAATCGCGTGGTCTTCCCTGCGCCGGGCTCGGCGACGAGGACGAAGTTGCGATGAGAGCCGAGTCGGGCCGCGATCTCGGGCCAGGCGTCGTCGAGGGGCAGTGATTCCACGTCGTCAAGAATAGGGAGCCCGGGCAGAACGGTCGACCAAAAACCTCCGACTTTCTGTTAAAATGACGGAGCAAGGAGCTTTGGCGAAGATGCGAATCAGTCCCATCGTACGTGCGAGCCTCGAACTTCTCGGCGTTTCGCTCGAAGCGTCGGCGGAAGACTTGAAAAAGGCCTACCGCAAGCTCGCGCTCGTTTATCATCCCGATCGCAACGCCGGTGAGGGAGCCGC
>JAZKJB010000177.1:0-7167 GCA_040384505.1 Bdellovibrionota bacterium
GCACGGGCCCTCGGACAAAACGTGGAAGCGAAAGAGTTGTGGACCACGGTTTACGCTCGAATGACGGAGAAGCTGACTCGCGAAGCCGTCGAGGATTTCCGTATCGACTTCGAGGACGGTTACGGCAACCGACCGACGGCCGAAGAAGACGGCCATGCGGAAAGCGCCGCGCGTGAAGTCGCAAAGGGAATGAAGAACGGAACGCTTCCTCCCTTCATCGGAATCCGAGTGAAGACCTTCAATGAAGAAAACGTCGCTCGCTCGGTTCGAACGCTCGATATTTTCCTCACGACTTTACTCAATGAAACCGGAAACAAGCTTCCCGATGGCTTCGTCATCACCCTCCCGAAAATCGTGATCACCGAGCAGAGCTCCGCACTCACGTCACTTCTCGGGATGATCGAGAAGAAGCGCGGTCTTCCTCACAACACGATCAAATTCGAGCTCATGGTCGAGACACCGCAATCGATCATCGATCGAAATGGCCGTTTGCCTTTGCGAGAGTTCGTCGAGGCAGGGAAAGGTCGTTGCATCGGCGCCCACTTCGGCACCTACGACTACACGGCCGGTTGCAACATCACCGCGGCCTTCCAGCAGATGGGAAACCCCGTTTGTGATTTCGCAAAACACGTGTTGCAAGTTTCTCTCGCGGGCTCTCCGATCATGCTCTCCGATGGCGCTACGAACATCATGCCGGTAGGTCCGCACAAGGAAGCGACGACTGCTGCGCAAAAAGCGGAGAACGAAGCCGTCGTCTACAACGCTTGGCGGATCAGTTATGCGAACATCCGACATTCTCTCGAAACGGGGTACTACCAAGGCTGGGATCTTCACCCGGCGCAGCTTCCCATTCGGTACGCCGCGACCTATGCCTTCTTCCTCGAGGCGCTAGAGCCGGCATCGCAACGCTTGAGTGCCTTCGTCGAGAAGGCAGCGAAGGCGACTTTGCTTGGCGACGTCTTCGACGACGCGGCTACGGGCCAAGGTTTGTTGAACTTCTTCCTTCGCGGACTCAGCTGCGGCGCTATCACGATGGCCGAGACGACGAAGACGGGCCTCACGCTCGAAGATCTTCAGACTCGCTCATTCTTGAAGATCTTGGAGCGCAGGAAGAAGATTTGAGTTGGCGCCGAAGCAACTTGGCCCGGGCCAAGTTGCTATTCACTTTCCTGCGCGTTCGAGTCGGTCCGGCACCCGCTTCTCATCCCGAACCTTCAAAAGCTCTGCCACCACGCTGATCGCGATCTCATAGGGATCGTTCCCGCCGAGATCCAAACCGATCGGCGATCGAAGTCTTTCGATCAAACCAGCATCGATCCCGCGCGCCAGGAGATCACTTCGAATTCTTGCCGCTTTCACATCGCTTCCCATGACACCGACATAAGGCGCGTGAGGATGACGACGGAAAATCTCGTCGAGGATCGGCACGTCGCTGGCGTGCCCGCGAGTCATGACGACGAAGGAACTCTCAGGAGAAAGGTCACCGATGATTTTCTCGGGCTCCGAAGCCAAGACCTTCGAAAGTTTCGGTGAATCCGGGAGTCGCGAGAGCCAGTCCGCGCGAAAATCCACGCAAGTGACTTGGCAATCGAGATTCAAAAGTGTGCGCGTGAGAGCTTGCCCGACGTGGCCGGCACCGAAAACGACGATCGACCATTTTTTGCGATGATGAATTTCGAAGAGGAACGTTGCTTCTCCCCCGCACGTCATCCCGATGTCGCGGGTGAGATTCCACGTCACGAGCTTCGGTTCGGCCGTGCCCGATGCCAGAAGCGCTTTCGCTTCTTCGATCGCCCGAGCTTCGACCTTTCCACCGCCGACGGTGCCGGAATGAAGGCCGGAAGCGGTGACGATGCATTTCGCTCCGAGATCCTGCGGAACGTGACCGCGCTCGGCGATCATCGTGACGACGACGAACGCATCACCTTGCGCGTCGAGTTCGGCTGCGGCAGTCCAATGATTACCGGTAGCGCTCACGGCCGAGCCTCGATCTCCCGGAAGCGAGCTTCATAGAGTCCGCGAAGAACTTGCTCTTGCGTGGCTGGAATCTCGAGGCGTGGAAAACGCTCGCTGAAATGTTCGAGCCCTTTCAACGCGTCGTGGATCGCCGTCCAAACGCTGAGAGCGAGCAGCAAAGGCGGCTCACCGGCGGCCTTGGTGCCACGAACGGTCGTGGTGTTTCCCGTGTTGTTGACGAGGCGGTAGTTGAAAACTCGAGGGATGTCTTGGACGTTCGGAATCTTGTACGTGCTGGGAGAATGCGAGACGAGCAGCCCCTTCTGGTCATAGAAAAGCTTTTCCGTCGTCACCCATCCCATGCCTTGAATGAAACCGCCACTCACTTGGCCCAGATCGAGAGCCTCGTTGATCGGCCGACCGAGATCCATCAGCAAATCGACACGGCGGACTTTCGTTTCACCAGTGTCTCGGTCGATTTCGACTTCAGAGGCGCAAACACCTTGAGTGAAGTACAAAAACGCACGGCCTTCGCCCGTGAGCTTGTTGAACGAAAGATTCGGGAAACGATAGTGCGCGTAGTCCGTAAGAGAAATGCGATTGTGATACGCCTCGTTCACGAGAGCAGCGAACGTCACTTTGCGAGTGGGATTGCTTTCGTGGAAAACGTCTTCGGCTTCGAAGACGATCCCGTGATAGCGAACGACTTGCGTTTGCGGATCGACGTCTTCGTTGACCGCCTTCTCATCGTATCCCTCGGCGACCGTGATTTCTTTCTCGGTTCCGAGACCCGCGGTATGCCTCGCCCATTTCGATTCAGGGATATCCAAGAGCTTCAATGCGAGTTCACTCAATCGACGCTTCAGTTTTCTCGTCGCGAGAACCGCGGCTGCGCCATTGAGATCGGTACCGCTCGACGCTGCCGTCGGTGATGTGTTGCCGTTCTTGTCGGTCGTCGTCGGCATCATGCGGATCTTCGCGCGAACGAGGCCCAACTCCATGGCGACGAGGTCCGCGATCCTCGCGTTCACACCTTGGCCCATCTCGGTCGCACCAGTCGAAACCTGGAGTGTTCCATCGCGGTGGATGATGACGAGTGCATTGGCTTGGTTGAGGAAACGAGTCGTAAACGAAATTCCGAACTTCACCGCCGTCATCGAAAGTCCGCGAAGCGTGCGCGGACCGCCAGGCTTCAGTGCATCGAGATTGTGGCTTTCGATTTCTTTTCGTCGAGCACGGTAGGACGATTCCTTTTCCGCATCTTCGAAGAGCTGGGGAAGCATATTGTTTTCGATTAGCTGGCCGTAATGCGTGACGCTTCTTTCGCCGGTAACGGAGTAGCAATTGAGTTTGCGGATATCGAGAGGGTCTTTTCCAATGTGGTGCGCGATCTCCTCGATGATGTATTCGATCGTCGCGACACCCTTGGGACCACCGAAGCCTCGAAATGCCGTGTGGGGATGGAAATTCGTTCGGCAAACCTGACCCGTCACGCGTAGGTTCGGCACGAAGTAAGCGTTGTCGATGTGAAGCATCGCGCGCTCCATGATCGAGGTCGAGAGATCCGCGTACGCTCCGCCATCGGAGTACAAGCGCGCATCGAGCGCATGAATGCGGCCTTCGTCATCGAAGCCGACTTCATATTCGTTCTCGAAGGGATTTCGTTTTCCGGTCGCGATCATGTCGTCATCTTTCGTGAGGACGACTCGCGCGGGACGCTGGAGTTTAAGTGCGACGAGGGCCGCGTACGCTGCGTAAGGAGCGGCCTGGGATTCCTTCCCGCCGAAAGCTCCTCCCATTCGTTTCACGATACAGACGACTTGATTCTGTTGGAGCCCGAGAGCGTGGGCGACGACGTGTTGAGTTTCCGTCGGATGCTGGCTGGAGGACTGAACTTCGATTTGCCCGCCCTCGATCGGGTAAGCGATGGCCGCCTGGCTTTCGAGATAGAAATGATCGGCGCCGCGAATGACGATGCGACCTTTCAACTTGTGCTTGCTCTTCGCTAGCGATTTTTCGACGTCACCGCGCTCGATCTTTCGTTCGGAGGCGATGAAGGACTTCTGTTTTTTCGCCTGGTCGATCGAGAAGATCGGCGTGAGAAGCTCGTACTCGATTTTCACGAGGTCACGAGCGCGCCGTGCGATCTCGCGAGTTTCCGCCGCGATCACCACGATACCCTCACCGTAAAAGCGGACCTCGTCTTTTGCGAGCAGCGGCTGGTCTTTGAAGATCGTGCCCCAGAGATTCAGGTGCAGATCGTCCGCGGTGAAAATTCCCGCGACCCCTTCCAACTTTTGCGCTGCGCGTGCATCGATTCGCTTGATGCGCGCGTGCGCAGCGGTCGCGTATACGATTTCGACGAAGAGCTCGTTGGCCATGGCCGGCCGGTCGTCGATGAATTCACTTCGGCCCGCGACGTGCAAATGAGCCGAATCGTGTGGAAGACTCATCGCGCTTCCTCACTGAGGAAACTTCGAAGAAGGTTTTCGGCGAGAATTCTGCGAAACGCGGAAGATCCACGAACGTCGCCGATCGGGGCGATCTCGGCTTGAAGCGAGTCGACGGCTTCGCGAATCGTTTCGGCGCCGAGAGATTTTCCAGCGAGAAAGTTTTCGGTTTTCTTCAGGCGGACAGCGGTCGCCGCGATTCCGCCGAAGGCGATCTTCGCCGATTTGACTTTCGTTTTCGCGGCATCGGACCACGCGATCTTGAAGGCCGCATTGACGGAAGAAATATCGAGATCTTTACGCTCGGAGACCTTACGCACGACGAGAGTTTCCGTCGGCTTCTGAGTCGAGAACGAAATCGCCGTGATGAATTCGGAGGGCTTCAATGCAGTCTTTCGGTAATCGAGGAAGAACTCTTCGATCGCGATCTCACGCGACCCTTTCGGGCCGAAAACTTCGACGACCGCTTCGGAAACCAGCAGAAACGGAGGCGTATCCGCGATGGGTGAAGCATTCGCGACGTTACCGATGAGAGTCGCGACGTTCTTGATCTGGGGCGAAGCGAAGAGATCGAGAAAACGCGAGAACTCGGGCGCCTTCCCCTTGAGAGCTTCACGAAGTTCACTGAGCGTTGCTCGAGCCCCGACACGAACGCGACCGGCTTTGCCGAATTCGATTCCGTAGAGATCGCGAACGAGGTGCAAGCTCAGCACGCGATCCAGCCGCCGTTTCCACTTGTTGTGGACGACGCCGAGATCGGTCGCAGCACCGAGCAACCGCGCCTCAGGATGTCGCTTGAGATATTTCGCAGCTTCCTTCAGAGAAGTCGGTGCGAAAAAAGAGTAGGAGTCGGTCTCGAGCAAGAGCGGCTCACGAACGGCTTCTGCGATCGCTCGCGCTTGAGTCGACGAATGAAACTTCGTCGCGACGGACTCGCACTGCGAGAGATCGACCTCGACGGCGGCCTCGATGATCGGTTGGTAGCCCGTGCAACGGCAGAGATTTCCCGTCGTCGCATTCTTGGCTTCCTTTGCCGAGATTCCCTTCATGTCTTTCGACGCGATTCTCTTTTCGACGAGCCCGGTGAGCGCCATCACGAATCCTGGCGTACAAAATCCGCATTGGCTTCCGTGACAGCTCATCATCGAACTTTGAACCGGTGTCGGCTCCGACTCCCCGATCGCGTCGATCGTCACGAGGCTCGAGCCGTCGAGTTGGGCCACGGTCATGATGCAAGAGTTGACCGACAGGTACTCCGGCTTCTTCACTCCGCGAAGTACGGAGTCACTTCTCAAAACGGTACACGCGCCGCAATCGCCTTCGGCGCAAACGACTTTGGTCCCGGTGAGTCCGATTTCCTGGCGAAGGAAATCGGCGAGCATCATGCGCGCTTTTTCAGCAGCAATATCGAAGCGGCGCCCATTGATGTGAACGATGGCATGGTTTCGCATGGCATCGGTCAGCTTGGACGGAGGTCCAGGACGTGTCAAACGCTGGCTTTGACTCGGTTTTTGCGCGCCGAGACAGGAGCTGAATCAATTCGAGATCGACCAAAGCGACGAGCCTTAATGATGCGGGTCTGGTGGATGCGCGGGTTTGAACGCAAGTGGTGAGACTCAGACGACTTTCTCGTGGAAGTTCGGGTCTGGGATTACTCAATATTAACCGTCGGGAAGCCGATAAGCAGGTGTGGCACGTATCTGGTTTCGGGACATCATTCGAGCATTCGCTTTCATCGCGTTCGCGTTGATCGTCGTTGCTTCGACTTCCGCAATTGCCGCCACACAATCAGGCATCACTGTCCAGGGTCGAATTTTGAAGCCGAACGGCGATCCGCTCGATGGATCGCAAGCGCGTTTCCGTATGCAAATCCGCACGCCTGGCAGTGAGAACTGCTTGATGTACGAAGAGGCTCAAGGCCCCTTCGACTTGAGCTCGTCGAAGGGCGTTTTCTCTCTCACGATCAACGACGGTACGGGCACGCGGACGGATGCGACGGGCTTCGGCCTCGACGCGATCTTCTCGAACCGCGGGTCGTTCACCTTCGATCCGACGACATGCTCGAGCGGTAGCACCTATGCCCCGAATACCGAAGACGGCCGCGATCTCGTCGTTTACTTCAAAGACGAGAACATGACGACGTGGGAGCCGATTCCTACGACGAAGATCAATTACGTTCCGTTCGCTTTCGAATCGAAAACGATCGCTGGATTCAACTCGACTTCTCTCGTTCGCGTGGCTGACGGTGCGACTCTTGGGAACGTGTCGCCTTTGTCGACCGCGAATTACAACGCACTTCTTGGTTTGGTCGCTGGCACGTCCTCGATGTACCAGCAGTATGGAAAACTCCAGGGCGTGAACATGCCGACGATGACCGGCGGTCACGTTCTTGGTTGGAATGCTGGTGCATGGGTGTCGGTTGATCCGATCGCAGGAGTTTCGGCGTTCGCGAAAGCGGCGCTACCGGCATGTGCCGCGGGCGACTTCTTGCGAGACAACGGTTCCGGAGCTTTGGTTTGCGCGACTCCGCCGAATTCTGGTGGAACGGTCACGTCAGTGATTGCTGGCGCTGGTTTGAGTGGCGGCACGATCACGACTGCTGGAACGATTTCTCTTCCCGTCTTGGGCGCTGGCGGCACGGCCGTGAAAGTTACGTACGATACGTACGGACGCATCACTGCTGCTGGTTCGCTCTCGGAAGCTGACATCCCGACTCTCGTCACAGCAGGAAAAGTTTCGGGCGGTGCGATCAACTCTGGAA
>JAZKJB010000178.1:0-6809 GCA_040384505.1 Bdellovibrionota bacterium
CGATGCGTTTCGATCGAACGGGCGTTCACCGAAAGCGACCGAAGGGCTGGCGTCCGCGCCGGCCCTTTTCTTTTTCGGATTTCGTGGCGCGAAATCTCCTTGATCGGAATGCCGATTCACGAAAGCGTCGAGACTCCACAAAAGGAGTTTTCATGAAAGCACTCGTTTGCGCCCTCGCGCTTTTGATCTCTGGTTCCGCATTCGCCGACATCGATTCCGGCACGTCGTCGTTCGACTTCAAAATGATCGCTTCCAATGGATGCGTCGGGCTTGGCGATCTCGCGGCAGCGTCGGGCTTTCCGAACGTGAACGGCGGAGTCGTGAAAGATTTCCGTTTCCATTATTCGGTCGACGGAGACGAGACGACGATCGACGAAACGTCGCCGTATTTCACCAGCACTCTCGAAGTCGATGAAAACGGCGACATGTGGGTCGGACCGACGGAGTTCTGCGGCCTCACGCCGGGGCACTACACGTTCAAGTACGAATTGGTCGATGAAATGGGCTCGTCACTCGAGTTCATGAAAAACGAAGACTTCCGGGCCATCGATCACGCCGTCGACGTTCAGTGATGGTCGTCGGCTCGCGAGTTGCTCACTGGAGGATAAGACGGGCGACGTAGCGAGTGTAGGCGTCGTCCGGAATTCTTCCGCTGGACCAATCGAAGGGAATGCTGTGCGACTTCAAGACGTCGTACGCCCCATTTTTCCTCAAGCCATAGCGGATCCAACACACGAGGCGCCCGTCTCGTGTCGGGCGAACTCCCCGATGCAAACCATAAGTGTCGGCGAGAAAGACGGAGCCGGCCTTGCCCGTCACTGACCGGACTTTCTCTCCGAAAAGCTTTCGATAAAGCGGGCCCTCGTCGTGAACCGTACCTTTCGACTTCGGGTAAAAAAACTCCGAAGCGAGCGACGCATCGTCACCGACGGCCCGAGTGAGGGCTTCCATCGTGTGCGTGGACTCGACGAACTCATGCTCGCCGCCGGCGACGCCGCCCTCGACATCGGTAAGAAAGACGAAAAGAGCGAGAAAGCGATAGTCGTCATAGTCGCGATGGAACGTCTGTGGGCCGGCGACCTGATGACCCGGAAACGTCCACCAAGAATGAACCGAGAAGAGCGACGGAGCACAGCCGAGGTAGCCCTCGGCCAGCGAGAGGATTCTCGGATCGAACGCTAACTCGAGCAAGTGAGGCGTCGAGACGGCATCCGAGAGAGAGTATGAACCAAAAGGAAATTTCTTCGCTTCGGGGTCCGCGAGCGATCGACCGATGCCGTCGCTGTGGGCTTGTACATGAGCGGCGTAGACGGGTTTCGATTCGAGATGGCGCAAAATTTCGGCGATCGTCGAAGTTGAAAGCTGAAGCTCGGGGATTTTTACGATTCCGTTCGAGCGCAGTTGGGCCAGGAGAGTGTCGTCTCCACGTCGCGCATAGCGACGCTCGATTCGGAGATTGGTCGCCTCTGCGATGGTGTCCGCGACGGCTTCACGTTCGACACCGTCGATCTCGAATTCGTTGGAGGCCGGAGCTTTGACGGAACGGCCCGACATATTTTCATAGAGGTCGAGAAGTGCGAGCGGCACGTGCAGCAACGTTCGCAGCAGAGGCCCCGAAAGACGGCGACGAGTTCGAATCCAGATTCGCGTTGAACGGGGAAAGTTTCGAGCGTGAGAAACGAAGAAACGTGACGCGACGATGAGGCTGGCGACTCTCTTCACGAAGCCGTCGGGACTGGAGTCCGCGCGGCTGCGCTCGACCCACAGCCGAATTGATTTTCTCGTGTCGGCCCAGCTTTCCACTTCGTGTCGTCCCCCTGCGAAATTATCGCAGGAGGCGCGTGAAAAAAGAAAGGGCCGACTCGTCGTCGACCCTTTCAAAATCCCCTCGTAGTCCCCTCGGAGACTTCAGAGCGCTTTTGCGTCCTCTGGAAACTCCTCTGCCTCGTGTGCTTCTTTCGCCGCCAAGAGGACGTCTTGGACGTACTCGGCGAGGATCACGCGTAAGTCGTCGAGTGTGACGTCATCGCGAATTTTACCTGAGGCGTCGATCAGACGCCCCAATTCCGAATCCACCAACTCCTTCGGTAGACCCGTTGCTTCGGTGAGCTCACCGATCAAAGCGTTGCCCATGGGCTCCCTCCCGCGCTTTGGAGACTTCTCGATCCGTGAGAAGCCCTCGGACCGGAAACCCGCGCCCCTCGCGCGAACCACCGACCGTTCATTTGTCGTGACACGGCCATTTGACCAAGCGGTTAACGCTGACACAAGTTCGAGCCCGCCCAGTTCGGATGTTCTGGACGGAAGTCCCTAACGAAGTCCTTGCTCGCCATTAAATCGATCTGCAGGCTAGCAGCCATGAACACACCGACCGCACCGACGACGACTCCGCAGACCACCCCGACGATCACTGAATTCATTTCATCGAGCCAACAGCGCCCCGACCTCGACACACCATTCGCGCTCGAGAATCCGTACATGCTCGAGTTGAACCTTCGAGGTTCGGCATGGGCGAAGCAAGGGTCGATGGTCGCCTATCAAGGAGCGATTTCGTTCAAGCGCGAAGGCATTTTCTCGCGCGGGCTGATCCAGCTTTTCATGGGAAGGTTGACGGCCGAAGGCGCGAAGCTGATGAAGGTCGAAGGAACGGGCCGCGTTTATCTCGCGGACAAAGGAAAGCGCGTTCAAATTCTTCGTCTGCAAAACGAAGCGATATTCGTGAACGGCAACGACGTTTTAGCGTTCGATCCGACGATCGACTCCAAGATCACGATGATGCGTTCGTTCGGTGCTTCGCTCGCGGGCGGACTTTTCAACATTCGACTCAGCGGCACGGGCAACGTCGCGATCACGTCGCATCACACGCCACTCGCGCTGCTCGTGACGCCCAATCGCGACGTGTTCGCGGATCCGAACGCGACGGTCGCATGGTCGTCGGGCCTCGACGTTTCGGTGAAAACCGACATCCAACTCAAGACGTTGTTCGGCCGAGGCAGTGGCGAATCGATTCAATTGCGATTCAGGGGGAACGGCTGGGTTCTCATCCAACCGTACGAAGAAGTTCAGATCAAACCGCGCGCTCGCTAACTCATTCGTAGTTAGCGAAGGCGGTTCTTGAGGAACGTCGGAAGCGCGAAGCAAACTTCGCGAGCATAAGGCGCGGGGATCACGTCGTCGTTCGGGTTCAGCGTCGGGCATGCCCGCATTTTTCTCTCGATTTCGATGAAGCCCACGAACCCCTTCGGGGAATCGAAATGCTGACACGTCTTCGTGATATCGCGGGCCAACTCCGCTTGGCCGAAGCCTAGGCCGCGCAAGCATTCGAGCGCGAGCCCGGGTTTATCAAGTCGCTTTGGCAAGAGAGTGCATTCATCGTTCATCGGATCACAAAAAGCGCCGATTGCGCTTGGTTCCTTCGCGCATCGATTTCCCGTGAACATGGCCATCAGCACGTTTCGCTCGGGATTGATGAACCACCGATTCTTTTTGGCGGAGTCGTTCGCGGCGGCCATAACGGCTTCCATCAGCGCGCCCACGTCGTCTTCGGAAAGGGGCTCGTTCGTGTGGAGCGATTGAAGCGCGTTGCCCGAACTCATGTGAATCCAGCCCGACTCCGAGTAATCGAAGGTGAAGGGTGCTTTTGCGGGAGTGAAGATCGCGTAGACGCGTTTCGTGAAATCGAAGTACGAGATCGAGCCGTCTTGCTTGATGAAAGTCGTGCGAGGAAACGGCGACCTCGCTTCCGTCCACGCTTTGCAATCCGCGGACACCAGCGTGGCGTCAGGATCCGCCTTGGTTTCGACTTTCTTCGCGGATGTACACGACAGAAGAGTGAAGCCAGCGACGAAAGCGAGGCAGGCGCGAGCCGTCGCCATCATGCGTTCGCTGACGGCTTCGGATTTCGGCGCATCTGGATCGGTTGTGCGGGGGGCGGAGGAAGCGGGTGTTCGCCGCCGCCGGATTCGGGATCGGAGAAGCGACCGATGCTCGACTCCCAGCGAAGTTTCACCGTGCCCGTCGGACCGTTACGCTGTTTGCCGATGATGACTTCCGAGAGACCCTTCACGTCCGGGTTGTCGCGGTCGTAGTAGTCTTCGCGGAAGAGCATCATGATCACGTCGGCATCTTGCTCGATCGATCCCGATTCGCGAAGATCCGAGAGCATCGGGCGGCGATCCGAGCGGCCTTCGACTCCCCGGTTCAGCTGTGCGAGTGCGATCACGGGAACTTTCAATTCCTTCGCGACGGCCTTCAGCGTTTTCGAGATCTCGCTGACCGCGCGTTCGCGCGATTCGACTTTTTGTTTCAAGTCCATGAGCTGCAAGTAATCGATCATGATGATGTCGAGGCCGTGCTGCGCCTGGAGGCGGCGGCACTTCGATCGAATTTCGAAGGGCGAGATACCCGACGTATCGTCGATGAACATTCGGGCTTCGGCCATCTTCGAGGCGCGATCGATCAAGCGCGGCCACGCATTGTCGCTCAGGTGACCGACGCGCAAGTCGGAAAGATTCACGCGCGCTTCCGACGCCAGCATCCGCATCATCAGCTGCTCTTTACCCATCTCGACCGAGAAGTACGCGAGGGATTTTTTCTCTCGGAGCACGATGTGTTGGGCGATGTTCAAAGAGAACGCGGTCTTTCCCATCGAGGGACGGGCCGCGATGATCGTCATCTCCCCCGGCTGGAAACCGGACGTCATTTTGTCGAGCGTCACGAAGCCGCTAGGCACGCCGGTGAATTCGACTTTGCGCTCGAAGAGATCGGTCAGGCGGTTCATCGAGTCTTTGATGAGCTCGGCCGCGCCGACGAGACCTTGGGTCTTTTGTTTTTCCGTGATCGAGAAGATTTGGCCTTCGACTTCGTCCAAGAACGCTTCGACGTTCTCGTAAGACTCCTGGTAGGCCTTCTCGACGATCTCGCCACTCATGTGGATGAGCGTGCGAAGCAGGGCCTTCTCTTTGACGATCTTCGCGTAAGTCTCGACGTGGGCCGAGGTGGGAGTCGAATTCATGACTTCGGCGAGATAAGCCGGGCCACCGATGGCATCGAGATCTTTTTTGTCGGTCAAGAGATTGGAAACGGTGATGATGTCGATCGGTTGGCTCTTCGCATAGAGCTCCGAGATCACGCTGTAGATCTTCCGGTGAGCGGGCTTGTAGAAGTCGTTCTCGCTGATATGCGCGGACGCTTGGTCGAAGGCATACGGGTCGACCATCAAGCCGCCCAGGATGGACTGCTCGGCCTCCAGGTTGTGCGGAGGAATACGAATCGCCATGGAACCCCTCGTTCTTACATGAACTTACTTATGAGGAAAATTCGCGGGCCCTTTTCGGGAGGTCAATCGTGATGACCCGCTGATGCGATGGTTTCGTATGTAGTCTATTTTATCGAACCGCCTCGCGGCGGTTCTTTCGAAGTCCTCGCTCCGCTGCGGTCCTTCGAACTCTCAAATTATGTCGAGCGGCGGACGCGGATCTTGTAGTTGTCGATCTTCTTCTTGAGCGTGTTGCGGTTGATACCGAGCATCTGCGCCGTCTTCACTTGGTTACCGTTGTGGCTCATGAGAGCGAGCTCGATCAGCGGCTTTTCGACTTGTTCGATCACGATGTTGTAGAGGCCGTTCAATTCGACTTGGGCCTCTCGTTGTTGTTGGAAGAGAACTTCGAGTTTGCTCTTCACGAGTTTCTCCAGGCTCACGCTTTGGAGGTTCGCAACGAAAAGATTATCCGAGTGGTTCAGACTTGGAGTCATGCCTCAGCACCGCTTCTTCGAAAGATGGTTGTTCTTGTTTCGGGAACTTCGCAGTTCGAGGCCCGTGGGTCTGAGGTCGGTCACTCGTCATCTCATGAATGGGCGATGTTTATTCGCGTTCATGGGATCATCTCGTGACCGCCGGCAAACTCATACTCCTCGGCTGTGGGGAGACCAAATATACTTGTGCATCTGCAATTGCAACCGCGCAGGCGAACTTTCCGTAAGAATTTTTTTAGCAAGCCAATTCTCTTCAACGCGACGGAATGCTGGACTGTATAAAACATTGGTGCGTGAGAACAAATCGTTCGTCTTCGCGAAGTTTTCTGCCCACGTGAAATCCCGCTCCGAACAAATCACGAATTTGAATTCACTGTTGACATCGGCGAAGCGCAAATTCGTTTCGAGAAAAGAATTTTCTTCTCCGCTGTCAGGAGTTTTTACGTCGAGGATCTTCTTCACGCGAGGGTCCACGTCACTACAATCGAGCGAGCCGCTCGTCTCGAGTGAAACTTTGTAACCGAGATCGCAGAGACGTTTCATGAGTGGGATGATTTCTTTTTGGAGCATCGGTTCGCCGCCCGTGATGCAAACGTGTTTCGCGGCGGAGTGTTTGCGAACTTCGGCGAGGACGTCGTCTTCCGACTTCATCTCGCCGGAATAATAGGCGTAAGTCGTGTCGCAATAAGTGCAGCGCAAATTGCATCCGGACGTGCGGACGAAAACCGTCGGATATCCGACATAAGAAGTCTCGCCTTGGATACTGTAGAAGATTTCGTTGATCTTTAGCACGGCTCGAAAGTCGCCCCTGTGATTGGCCTTGGGCAACTCGTACCCGGGTCTTCGATGCGTGTCTTTGCGGAGGCCAGAAACTAAGGACGGGCCGCACTAAAGTCAAGACGACCGAGCCTGATTGAAGAGCCGGACTAGGATTGTTTTTCACCCTCGGTCACAATGGACGAATGAGCGGATTCATTCAAAAATTCCGGCGCGACGTCGTCGGAATCGCATGGTTGGCAGCATGTCTCTTCCTCGGCTTGGCGCTCTTCAGCTTC
>JAZKJB010000178.1:6819-14256 GCA_040384505.1 Bdellovibrionota bacterium
CGACGGATCCCTCTTTCAACTCGACGGGTTTGAACCTCAAAGTTCAAAACTATTGCGGGTACATCGGTAGTTTCGTGGCCGATTTGATGTATCAGGCCTGGGGCCTCGCGGCCTGGGTCGTGGTTTTCGGTGCGGTTCGCATGTGCCTTCGAACGTTCCAGGGCCGTACGGGCCAATGGATCGGCATCCGGCTCGTTTGGGCCGGGCTCTTGATGATCACGGTCTCGAGCCTTCTGGGTCTCTATTTCCCGTCGACTCGCCTGTTCGCGGGCGCGATCCCCGTCGGCGGCGTCATCGGCATGGTCGTCTCGAAGGCCCTCGTTTCGGCCTTCAACTCCGTCGGGGTCTCGATCATCCTGTGGGGCCTCGCCCTCATGCTCCTCGTTTTTTATACTGAACGCCCGCTTCGTGAGCTCTTCAAGGCTCCCTTGTCGTTCGCTCGGGCTTTGCGAGCGGCGATTGTGGATAAAGCTGTGGTTTTCCGCGGGCTGCTCGAATTCGAAAATCTTCGCCCGCAAACCGCGGCCGCGGGACCGGCTCCCGCTGCGGCTGTCCAGGGAGGGGTCGAGAAGGAAAAGAAGAAAGCCTTCCGTTTCCCCCTTGTGGGCGGAGCGAAGGCCAAGCCCGCGTCTGAAGACGCAGACGAGGCGGATGAACCCGAAATGGACTTCGTCGACGATGAAGACGACGAGGCGCCCGCGGCGAAAAAGACGACGAAAGTCGAAGTCGCGCGTCGCAAGGTCAAGCTGCAGGCGAAGGTCGAGCGTCGGATCGAGAATTGGAAACTCCCCGAGATCCATCTGCTCGAGGACCCGCCCGCGACCCGCATTCGGATCGACGAACGTGAAATCAATCGCAAAGCGGAAGTCTTGACTGACAAACTCGCGCAGTTCTCCGTCGGCGGCCACGTCGAGCACGCGAAACCGGGGCCCGCGGTCACGATGTACGAGTTCAAGCCGAACGCGGACGTGAAGATCTCGAAGATCACCGATCTCGCGGACGATTTGTCACTCGCCTTGAGCTCGGAGTCGGTTCGCATCATCGCTCCGATCCCGGGGCGCGACGTGGTCGGCATCGAAACGTCGAATTCGAAACGCGAAACCGTTTACTTGAAAGACATTCTCGCCAACGACACGTTCTGGGCGGATTCGATGAAGCTTCCGATCTGCCTCGGGCGCCAAGCCGACGGAGAACCGAAGGTCGTCGATCTCCGGAAGATGCCCCACTTGATGGTCGCAGGCACGACGGGCTCGGGAAAATCCGTGTTCATCGTCTCGGCGATCTTGGGTCTTCTTTTCAAACACTCGCCGAAGACGTTGCGATTGATCCTCGTCGATCCGAAGCAGGTCGACCTCGCGATCTTCGGAAACATTCCTCACCTGCTCATGCCGCCGATTCGCGAGCCGAAGAAGGCCGTGACGGCCCTGAAGTGGGCGGTTCGCGAAATGGAAAAACGTTATCGTTCGATGTCGAAGTTCGGCGCCCGGGGACTCGAGAGCTACAACGAGATCGTCGCGAAACTTTCGAAGGACAAAGTCGAAGAGCACGAAAAATTGATGGCGGAGTGGGAACTCGACGTCCGCAAGCTCGAGCAGTACTACTTCACGCCGCAACCCTACATCGCGATCGTGATCGAAGAGTTCGCGGACTTGATGGCCGTCGACAAAGCGAACGTCGAGAATCTCGTCGTACGCCTCGCGCAGATGGCGCGCGCGTGCGGCATTCACTTGGTGCTCGCCACCCAGTCGCCGCGAAAAGACGTCGTGACCGGGCTGATCAAGACGAACATTCCCGGACGCATCTCTTTCAAGGTCGCTTCGAAACTCGATTCGCGGATCATCTTGGACGAATCGGGCGCGGAGCGCTTGCTCCCGAACGGAGATTCGCTCTTCCTCGCGCCCGGCGTGTCGAAACCCCAGCGTCATCACGCACCGTGGGTGACGGAAGCCGAGATCGCGAAGGTCATCGAGTTCTGGAGCGAGCAAGGCGAACCGGCTTACGACACGTTCGCCATGCGCGCGCTCGAAGGTTCTGGCGGAGGCTACGACCTCGGCGGCGAGGGCGAAGGCGGCGGCGACGGATTCGGAGACGGCGAAGAGAACGAGTACGACGAGAGATACGACGAAATCCTCTCGCACGTCTCGTCGATGAAGGAAGTCAGCGCGTCGTTGCTCCAGCGGAAATTCAAGCTCGGGTATCCGCGCGCGGCCCGCATGATCGAGATCTTCGAGAGAGAAGGCGTCGTGGGCCCCGCGAACGGTTCGAAGCCCCGCCAAGTTCTCGTTTCCGCTTATCAGGAAAAATGACCCGAAGGTGCCTGGCGCCTTTTTGAAACGCGGCGCCCCACTTCGTGAGGCGTCACATCCACGAAAAGCGCAAGGCATCGTGACCCCATCCGCGGTGTCTTGACTCGCGGAAAAGCATTCGGTCTGATCTCCCCAATCACTTCCATGGGGGGAATTTAAATGAAAATGTTCAGTCTCATCGCTGCGGCTCTCATCGCCGTCGGCGCAGCACAAACGCAAGCAAGCGTCGGTTTCGACGTCGCACAACTCCAGGCTCGAACGCTCGTCGAAGCTCAACTCACCGGCGGACTGAACTGGAAAGTCGGCGATCAAGCCGATTACAGCGTCAACATCGGTGGATTCATCAAGGGCACGTCGCACAACTTCGTTCGTGAGGACAGCGGCACCGAGCTCTGGATGGTTCAAGACATGGATCTCGGCTTCGCCGGCAAACAAAAGATCGAAGTCCTCTTCGACAAGGCGACCGGCCAGATCAAGAAGATGCTCGCGAACGGCCAAGAGCAGCAGATCCCCGACAACAAAGACGTCGAGATCGTGGAGATGAAAGAAGACCACATCAAGACGACGGCTGGCGAGTTCGACTGCATCTATGCAAAGATCAAGAATACGAAGGACGGCTCCATTCAAGAGGCTTGGATGAACCCCCAAGCAGTCCCGATGTCGGGCCTTTTGAAAGCGTTGGCTGATTCGCAATTTGGAAAAGTCACTCAAGAGATCACGAAATTCCAGCGCGCTCCGTAATTTCACGGGCGACCTGAAACGAATCTTCGCGGCCGCCTCTCTCGTCGGGAGCGCGGCCGTTCTCGTTTCCGCGCCAGTCCTCGCGCAAACCAAAACGAAAGCGCCCGCGCCAGTCGCGACTTCGCAGGCGCCAATGAAAACGACGACGCCCACGACACAAGAGAGCTACAAGAACCTCATTCAAAAAGCGCAGAACCTGACCTTGCAGCAAGATCGCTTGCAAGCGAGCCAGGTCTTGATCCGCGCGATCCAGCGTGAGCAGAAGCACTCTCCCGCGCACAAAGAGCTGATGAAAGCTTTGGAAGAGTTGACGACGGTTTTCTACACCGAGCGCGCACAGAGCGCGTTCGTCGCGGGTGAGTCGATGATGGAGACGAAGCCGCGAGAAGCGATCGACTCGTTCGTCGAAGCCTTGCGACTCGAAGACGGAAACGTCGCCATCTTGAAGACTCTCGCTCGCGCGCATCTCTTCGTCACCGAGTGCGACAAGGCCGACGGCTACGTTCGGTCGGCGGAAGGACTCAACCCGTTTTCTCCCGAAGTGATTCTCTTGCGCGTTCAGGTGCTCGGGTGTTCGAAGAACTCCGACGGGCTCGAAGCCAAGATGTCCGCGGCGCAAAGCGATCTCGAGCCGGTCATGAAGATCGCCAGAGGAGTCGAGATAAAAGACCTCGCTCGGCGCAAGGAGTACAAGCGAGCGAAAACTCTGCTCGCCTCGTGGGAGACCCTCGCCCCCGGATATCCGGAAGTTCTTTTCTGGAAGTTCGAGCTCTCGCGCCTTGGTGGCGGAGTCGTCGAAAGACAGGCGGCCGTTCAGTATTCGCAGGCGTGCCAGAACATGACGGCGCGAGCGCGGAAAAGCTTCAACTTGGATGTGGAGTTGTGTAAGGGAAAGGTGGCCGTGGACGCCTATTTACGTGAGACGGGATTGAAGCCGTCGAGTTCCGGCCAGGAGCCACCGAATGACGGCTAGGACATCGAAAATTTCCCTGTCGCTCTCATGCGCGATCCTCGTCATCGGCGTCTCGGGATGTGGTGTGCGCGGACGCCCTCAGCCGCCCAGAACTCCCCCTGAGCTCGGACGCGGGGAACCGACGTTCAAGCGTGCGACGGAAGAGTTCGCTTTCCCTGAAGTGCCAGCGCCAGAAGCGACACCCGATCCGGTCGCGCCGGCGGGAGATTCGAATTGAGCGCCGCTCATCTTTCGATTTCCAAACTCGTCGCCACTGGAAACGACTTCATCTTCATCGACGCTCGCGGCCCCCTCGAGGGCGCCTTCGCGCGCATCTCACGTGACGAACTCACGAAGCGTCTCTGCGATCGGCATTTCGGCGTCGGGGCGGACGGCGTCGTGTTCGTCACGCAAGACGCGCAAGGGCTCGCCTGGGATTTTTTCAACAATGACGGCTCCCACGCGGAGATGTGCGGCAACGCCACTCGGTGCATGGGTCGTTGGGCGCAAGACGTCCTTCACGTCCCGAGCGTGGAGTTCAAGACCGCGGCCGGAAAAGTCGTCGCGACCGTCGAAGGCGAGAACGTCGTCTCCAAGCTCGACTTCGTTCATCCGCAACTGAAATGGATTTACGCCGACAATCATCGCGCGGCTCTCGTGAACACGGGTGTCCCTCACGTCGTCGTTCAAGACAAGATCGAAGACGCGAAGGCGAACTGGCAAGCGATCAAGAGTTGGCGGTTTCACCCGGAGGCTGGGATCAAGGGTGCGAACGTGACGTTCCTCGAAATCGAAGGTCCGACGAAATTCAAGACGGTCACCTTCGAGCGCGGAGTGGAGGACTTCACTCTCGCGTGTGGCACGGGTGTCCTCGCGGCGGCAGCCGTCGGTCTCGTCGATCAGAAATCCGGCTTCGACGCGGAGGTCGTCGCACCGGGCGGAAAACTTCGCGTCCACTTCAACAGAGATTTCAACGGAGCGGTCCTCGCGGGCCCGGCTCGTTTGGTTTTCAAAACGGTCCTCGGCGAGGAGATCTTGCGATGAAGGATTTGAGCGGCGTTTTCACGGCACTCATCACGCCTTTCAAGGGCGGTGAAATCGACTGGGCTTCGATGAAGCGCTTGGTGAAGTTCCAGATGGACGGAAAAGTGAATGGCTTCGTCATCAGTGGGACGACGGCGGAGAGCCCGACGCTCACCCCGGATGAAAAGAAAAAGCTCTTCGACTTCGTCCGCTCGGAAACGGGCGGTTCGGTTCCGCTCGTGATGGGAACCGGAACGAACGATACGGCCGACACCGTCGCGGCGACACGTGCTGCGGCTTCATGGGGAGCCGACGCGGCCCTCGTGGTCGTCCCCTACTACAACAAGCCGCCGCAGCGCGGGCTCTTCCAGCATTTCCAGAAAGTCGCCGAGTGCTCGGATCTTCCCGTGATTTTGTACAACGTCCCCGGCCGAACGATCACCAAGCTCGAGCTCGATACGATCGTCGAGTTGAGCCGAGTGAAGAACGTCGTCGCGATCAAGGAGGCGACCGGTGACATCGAATTCGGTCGCGAGCTCGTTCGTGAGTGCGGACCCGATTTCATGGTTGCGAGTGGCGACGATGGAACGTTTTTGAATTTGATCGCCGTCGGAGCCCAAGGTGTGACGTCGGTGGGCTCTCACATCTTGCCTCGGCAGTTCAGCGATTGGTGTGCGCGCGCTCGTAAGGGCGACAAGGCTCCCCAAGACGAATTCGAGAAGTATCGCGAGTTGAACGATTATCTCTACGTGGAAGCGAATCCGATTCCCGTGAAAATGGCCCTGCATTTGATGGGGATCATCGAGAGTCCCGAGCTTCGGTTGCCGATGGTGACGCTCTCGGAGCCGTACCGTGCAGAGCTCAAGAACAAGATGACGGCTGTGGGGCTCTTGTGAGCTCGCCGCGAACGAAAACTCGCCGCCTCGCGATCATCGGACTTTCGGGGCGCATGGGGAGCGAGCTTCTCGCGCTCGCGCCTGAGCTCGGCTTCACGGTCACTGGCGGCGTCGCGCGCGGTGGAAAAACGATCGGCGGAGTCGTCACCGTCGAACATCCGGCCCAGCTCGATTCGGCGAATCCCGAAGTCGTCATCGATTTCTCCCTCCCGGAGATGACCGCACCCGTCGCTTCGTGGTGTGCCGATCGCAAGATCGCACTCGTCAGCGGCGTGACCGGAATCACGAAAGAGCAAAAGGATCTCCTCGGGAAAGCGTCGAAAGCGGCTCCGGTCTTGTGGGCGCCGAACATGAGTCTCGGAGTCGCAGTGATGGCCCGTATGCTCGCCGAGTTTTCGAAGCTCCACGGTTTTCAATTTCAAATCGAAGAGCTCCACCACATCCGGAAAAAAGACAAACCGAGCGGAACGGCCTTGTTCCTACAGGAAAAGTTAAAGGACGCCGTCGGTGGCGACGTCCCGGAGCCTCTCGCGATTCGAGGCGGCGGCATTTTCGGAATTCATCGCGCGTGGGCGATGGGTGAAGAAGAGGTTTTGACCGTTGAACACAACGCAATGAATCGTCGCGTCTTCGCGCGCGGCGCGCTGCGAGCGGCGGTGTGGCTCATGGATCAAAAGCCGGGCCTTTACACGATGGACGATGTCCTTCGTACGACCCCCAAGGCTTGATTTTTACCTGGCCGCGCCATAGACCTTAGGCACACATACCTAGGCTTAAGGAGCAATTGCGTGAAGTTCTTCATCGACTCGGCCGACATCAACGAAATCCGCGAAGCAAACCAGCGCGGCTGGGTCGACGGCGTCACTACCAACCCGACACTCATCGCGAAAACAGGTCGCCGGATGAACGACGTCATCGTCGACATCTGCAAAGAAGTGAAAGGTCCGGTCTCCGCCGAGATCATCGCACTCCAGGCCGACAAGATGTACGCAGAGGGAAAAGAACTCGCGAAACTCGCCGACAACGTCGTCGTGAAAATCCCGATGTGTGAAGAAGGCCTGATCGCAGTTCGGCGCTTCACCGCTGAAGGCATCAAGACGAACGTCACGTTGGTCTTCTCGCCGCTCCAAGCTTTGATGGTGGCGAAAGCCGGCGCTTCGATGGTTTCTCCGTTCGTCGGTCGTCTCGATGACATCTCGAGCGAAGGCATGGAGTTGATCGGTCAGATTCGCCAGATCTACGACAACTACCAGTTCGATACCGAGATCTTGGTCGCATCGGTCCGTCATCCGATCCACATCCTTCAATCGGCACTCATCGCCGCGGACATCATGACCGCGCCGCTGAAGGTGATGAAGCAGCTGACTACCCACCCGTTGACCACCTCGGGTATCCAGCAATTCTTGAAGGACTGGGAAGCAGTTCCGAAGTGAGTCTCATGAGGACACTGGACCTTGGTCTGATTACTCAGCCCCCCTATCGGCGCCGTCGCTCGGCGCCGAGCGCTCTCAAGGCCTTT
>JAZKJB010000178.1:14266-19140 GCA_040384505.1 Bdellovibrionota bacterium
AGAAGTAAGACGTGGATCACCGGGACATCTAGCGCGAAGACGCGCTTCGCGCTTTGGCCCGGCCATGACGGAAAACCTACGCCGCGTTTTTCAAACGTTCCAGCGCCTCGATGATCCTGGCTTTGCGCGCCACCGCGGCCTCGCGCTTTTCCTTTTCTTTTCCGCGATTCTCACGAGTTGCCAGACGACGAAGCCGGCGGTCACGGGTGTCGTGCTCTCGTACAACACCCTGAAAACGATCCTCGGCAACTACATGCCCGGTGGAATTCGAGAGCAAAGCCCCAACGGCCGGAAGCTTTACTCGGGATATTTCGTCCCTCGGAATTTCGACGAAGACGGAACCGAAGCGGCCGATCGCGCGTACGGGATCGTCACGATTCTCGGGTCTAGTCGCCCCTACAACGTCGACATCGAAGTTCTTCGCGAGAGAAAGTCCGGCGGCAACTACCAGCCCGAAGGACGCGACAAAGCGCTCACGAAAAAGCTGACCGAACGTCTGCGCCAGGCCTTGGCCGATCGTCGCGAAGATCGCAACGTCATTGACGATTTCCGTGCCTTCTAAATAAGCTATTCGTGGTGCGGCAGGAAGCCGCGGATGCATCGGCGATCGCTGCATCGTTTTCTCACAGGACGAGGCGTGCAAACGACCTTCTCTCGATCGAAAAGGAAACGCTCCCGCTGGGAGACTTCTGCGCCGTTCATCGCGAGCGGTGCGGGCCTCGTTTTGGTCGCACTTCTCGTTCCCTCGAATCCCGCTAGAAAAACCGAGCCGCGAATTTTCACCGAGGGCATCAGCGTTCAAATCGATCGCTCGTCGCCCGCCTTCGCTGCTCTCGAGGACACGCTCGCCGAACGCGACATCGTCGTCGAAGCCGAGCCGTCACGGGTCGCACTCGTCGCTGGCGAAGCTTCGCTCGAGCCGATCTCGACGGCGATCGTTCAAGCCAACGATCTCGAAGAAAAACTCATCGCCGAAGAACGTGCGCAACAACGCCAGACGATGGAAGTCGTGAAGGCGGTCGCATCACGGGTCTTCACTCTTCCCGACGTGAACCAGCCCTCGTTCGGCGTCGCCATCGTGAACGATGCCCCAGCGAAGAAAGCTGCGGCGACGGAGAAACCGATCGAGCACCCGGTTCAAATTCTCTCCCTCGGTTCGTTGAAAATGAATCGGGAGCAACTCGCGAAAAGTTTGATCGCTCCGATCGTCGATGTCGCGCGTACTCCCGCGCCCCGAGTCGCATCGGTACCGCGCCCGGCGCCTGTCGAGGATTGGTCGCCGGCCTCGACGACCGTCGCATCGAATGACAGAGGATTTCTGGGCGCTGGAAAGACCGCACATGGCTTGGTGAAAAGCGATTCCGCTGAAAATGCGAACGTGAACGTTCGCCAGGTCGTGATCTCCGGACAGCTCGAGTTCTCCGGTGGCGTCGCGCTCACGAGCTCCAACGATCGAGTCGTCGTCTATAGAGAAGAAGACAACGAAGTTCTCGAGCCTGGGGCCGTGTGGATCCGCGAAGGTCGCTACGAGATCTTCGTCGAGCAACCGGTCGGCCAACTCGTCGCCGAGCTTCGCGCGGCGAATGGCGAGATCATGGCGCGCGGGACGTACGACCTCGACGCGCTTCCGGCGCTCAAAGCTCAGCAATATAGAGTCGAAGCGATCGCCATCAAAATGGGACCCGTCCCTCATGGCATCATCGGTCGGGTCGTCGCGCCGAAGATCGGTAAAGCGGATGCTCAGCCCTTGATGAATACCCAAGTCCAGCTCGAACAATTGCCGCTCTCGTCGCTCACTCGCAAAGACGGAACGTTCGAAGAGAAGTCGGTCATGGAAGGATCGAGCATCATCGTCCGCGCCGAACGGCCGGGTCACTGGGGAACGCTCGCGTTCGCCGACGCAGGAACACCGACCGAGATTTCGTTGTTCTCGGACTCGACCATGAAGTCCATGCTCCAGGCGACGGATCCCCGCGATTACGGATCGCCGTCGACGTCGGCTGTCGTTTGGGGACGAATCGTACGCAGCGGAAAGCCAGTCTCCGGAGCGACGGTCGACTTGATGACGACTTCGGAAGAAATTCGTCCCATCTACTTCAACTCGATGAATCTTCCGGATCCGACACTGACGGCCACCTCCGAAAACGGACTCTATGCGTTCTTCCCGGTGACGGCGGGTGCGCATGCCGTGCGAGCGGCCGACTCGCGCGGGGCGACGGAGCCGATCTTGTTCCCGGCCGACGTTCAAACCGTCAGCCAAGTCGATCTCGAGCTGAGCATCGACCGCAAAGCGAAGGTACGCGTCTTCGATGCTTTCAAAACCGATTGGCCTCTCTCCGCCGAAGTCGCGAGTGCGGGACGAACGAGCGGAACGATGGTCGATCGAAGTGGCGAGACCACGATTCGATTCGCGAGTGGCCGCGGCCAGCTGATCCTCGATGCCGATGCGGGACGCACTTACGAGCGCGTGCGTCTCATGGTGCCGCGCGATCGGCGCACCGTCGACTTCCCGATGGTTCAATCGTTGTGGCTCGATCGACTGCGCGGAAATCTTCGTATCGATCGTGCGCCGGAAACGGGGACCGTCGTCGGCTTCATCCAGGGCTCGCCGGCGTACAAGGTTTCGCTCGACGAAGAGAGCATTGCCCGTGGGACTCGCATCGTTTACTTCGACGGTCGCGGACAGATCTCGAGGAACGAATTCGGTGAAAACGGCGGCGGCTTCATCGTGTTCAATCTCCCCGAAGGTTTCCGCACGCTCTTCGTCCAGCCCACGGGGACATCGAAGGTCTTTGCCGCGAGCCTTCTCGTGGATGCGAAGGTCACCAACGTTCTCACTCGAAATCTAAAGCAGTAACCCGACTCGACCGACGTCTCGACCTTTCCTGAGACGTCAATTGCATCGCGTGGAAGTCCGAAAAGACTCTCGTGAAGCGCAAACTTCTCATTATCGCGATTCCATTGGTCTTCGCCGTGCTCGGACTCGGAAGTCATTTCGGGTATCGGTGGGCGCGTGCGCGCGTGGTGAACCGGGAGTTCTGCGAATTTCGAGAACGACTCGAGAGCGCACGCGAAACCTACCTGACGGCGAACACGGACATCACCGACGAGGGGGCTCTCGTCACGCTGTATCGCAAGCGAGTCATCGAAACCGTCTGCGACCGTGTTCGCACGCGTGCCGAAGGTTGGAGCTCATTTCGCGAGCTCCTCGCGCCCGACAATCGCCGACGTCTCGAGACGCTGCTCGGCAGCGACTGCGATTTTCCGGCGCGTTGCGAGGCCAGCGAAGAATCAAAGACGTGGACGAATCTAGCGGAGTGGATCGCACCACGATCGAAAGCAGAGTTGCTCTTCGAAGACGGCGAAGTCGAGAAGCTGAATGTGAACGTCGCGGCTTTGCGAGAGCTCGTTCCTCTCGTACGACGTCAGCGCGGAAGTGACAGTGCAGTCCTCTGCGGCGGCGTGCGCGATGTCTCGCGGGCGCGTAAACTGGTCGGGTTCTACCAATCGCGATGTCCGGCGTGTGCTTCGCGGGCGGATCACAGGAAGATGGCGGGTCTTGCCGAGGCCGAGGAATCGCGCTTGCGACGGAATATCGAGCAATTTAAGATCAAGTGGTCCGAAGATCCCTCTCAAGCGCTCGATTGCCTCAAAGATTTCTAAAGGACTCCGGCCCGCCAATGAAACTTCGATCATTTCTCTCGATGGCGCTCGTCGCTTTCTCGACCTCCGCTTTCGCCGCCGACGACGATACGGGTCTCGTGTGCAAGAAGCCGGAGGCCCAAGCCCTGCTTCGAAGCGGGTTCGCACTACAAAAAGATCACAACACCGATGAAGCGCTCACGAAGTATCAGGGGTGCATCGAGCTCGAGCCCGGATGCGTGAGTTGCCTGTATGAAGTCGGATGGTCGTATTGGAAGCGCGGCGAATGGCAGAAGGTCATCGACACGTGGCAAGCGGCGCTCAAGTTCGAGCCCCAACATGCCCGCATCAAGGAGTTCCTCCCGACCGCGCGTGAGAATTTGAAGATCGTCGAGTCGAAGAACAAAGTGGAAGTTTTCCGATCGAAAACGGATTTGATGGTCGAATCGATTCCGAAGGACGCACCGGTGACGATGTCCTTCGTCGGGCGATGGCAGGCGTACAATCCGACGCCGGCCTCACCGCTCGATCATTTCGATCGGGACATCGATTCTCCGAAGTCGGCGTCGTTCAGCCCCGATGGCGCGCACGTCTACGTCAATTCGCTCGAAGGATCGAAGACGGTCGTCTTCGACTCCACCGGGCTCGCGAAGCTGACGACGATCGTTCATAAATTCAAGGGGAACGAGGGATTCTTCGATTCCAAAGTGCCCTTCGACTACGTCATGCCGCCGGTGCAAAAGCCGAACGCCTTCGCGGGAAAGCCCGTCGAGAGTGTCTCGAGTCATCAAGGCCGCTATCTCTGGGTTCCGTATTATCGGCGAAGCTACGACGAAAACAGCACGATGGTTTCGGCGATGGCAGTGATCGATACGACGGACCTCAAGATCAAACGCGTGCTCGCGACGGGTCCGATCGCGAAGTACGTTCAAGTTTCGCCCGACGGGAAATACCTAGCGGTTTCACATTGGGGCGACAACACGATCGGTCTCTTCGACATTCAGGGGAAAGAACCGAAAGACTTCAAGCCCATTGCGAAGCTGACCGTCGATAAGCCGCTCTCGAAAAAACAAATGGTCGGCAATCGGGACAAGAACTGTGGCTTCTGCGTTCGCGGTCTCGCGTTCAGCAAAGACAGTCGCTATCTCTTCGTCGCCCGCATGAGTAAAGGTGGCGTCGCGATCTTCGATCTTCAGGGCTTCGCCTATCTCGGCACACTTTTCGGCATCCAC
>JAZKJB010000179.1:0-888 GCA_040384505.1 Bdellovibrionota bacterium
GTGGCGTCGAGTGACTTCCATCATCCCGGCCATATCGACGCCTGGAAGACGGTCCTCGATTGTGAGCGCCATCCCGAAGCGATCCTTCAAGCGATCCGAAAACAAAGAGTGCGCTTCCGGTTCTACCAAGATTTTCGGTCTCAAAGCGCCGGGCCAAGCTTTCGCGGCGCAACGCTTGGTGCCCCTGACCTAAACCTGACTTAGAAGTGGGGATCGACCGAGTTATACCCAGGGCAATCAAGGAGCAAGCATGCGCATATTCAAAGCATTGATGATGGTGACGGCCTTCGTTTTGGTCTACTGCGTTCAGGCACAAGCCGAAGACAAAATCCTGATCAATGGCGCGGGCGCGACGTTCCCGGCGCCGATCTACACGAAGTGGTTCCAGGACTACAACAAGACGAATCCGAAAGTGGAGATCAACTACCAGAGCATCGGCTCTGGCGGCGGCATCAAGCAACTCACGGCGAAGACCGTCGACTTCGGCGCGAGCGATGCGCCGATGAGCGACGAAGAAATCAAAACTGCCGGCGGCAACGTCGTTCACGTTCCGACGGTGCTCGGCGCAGTCGCGGTCACTTACAACGTTCCCGCACTTAAAAAACCGATCAATCTCGATGGTGAAACGATCGCGCAGCTCTTCAGCGGCAAGATCACGAAGTGGAACGATCCGAAGCTCGCGGCTCTGAACAAAGACGTCGTGCTTCCCGATGCGGGCGTCGTCCCGGTTTACCGGTCGGACTCCTCGGGAACGACTTCGGTTTTCACCGAGTACCTCGCGAAAGTGAGTCCTGATTGGAAGACGAAAGTGGGTCAGGGCAAGTCGGTGAAGTGGCCCGCCGGTCTCGGAGGCAAAGGCAACGAAGGCGTGACGGGCCAAGTAAAGAA
>JAZKJB010000179.1:898-11784 GCA_040384505.1 Bdellovibrionota bacterium
AGGCGTCGCCGAAAAATAATAAAAACAGTTACCCTTACGCGATGGCTGAAAAACTCCCGACCGCACTCGTGAAGAACAAAGCCGGCACCTTCGTCGCGGCCGACATGAAATCTGTCACTGCAGCTGCGGCCGGCGCCGTGAAGACGATTCCCGAAGATTTCCGTGTGTCGATCACTGATCCCGAAGGCAAAGATTCATATCCGATCGCGGCCTTCACCTACCTGCTCGTCTACAAAGACATGCCGGGTGCGAAGGGCCAGGAGTTCGTGAAGTTCTTGGGCTGGGCGATGGACGCAGGCCAGAAGCAAGCGCAAGCGCTTCAGTACGCTCCGCTGCCGGGCCCGATCGTCGCGAAGGTGAAAGAGAAAATCAAAACGATCTCGACGAGATAAATCAGAATCAGTCAGTCCGAAGGCTGACCGTCCCTCACGGTCAGCCTTTCCCTTTTCGCTTCGAGGCTTTGCTCTGCGGGCCCAAGAGTTTCGTCGCTCTCGCGAAAATCTCATTGAACATCGGCTCGGTGAGTCTTCCGGTAAAAGTGTTCTGCTGGCTCGGGTGATAGCTCGCCAGACAAATCCGACCGTCTTTTAGTTCGACCTCGGCACCATGCGAGAAAGCCGGGCGCGCGCCAGTCCAAATCCCCGTTGCCTTCAAATAATCGAAGACCGCGTTCCAGCCGATCGAACCGAGAGCGAGGATCACGCGGGGCTTCGTGAGCGCGAACGTTCGAACGAGATACTCACGACAGTTCGCGATCTCCTCCGGCAGCGGTTTGTTGTCGGGAGGAGCGCAGTGAGCGGTTGCGGAGATGAGAGCATCCGTCAGTTTCAAACCATCGTCGGCTTCTTCATATGTCGGCTGATTTGCGAAGCCCGCTTTGTGAAGCGCACGATAGAGCCACTGACCGCTTCGGTCTCCGGTGAACATGCGGCCCGTTCGATTCGCGCCGTGCGCGGCAGGTGCAAGACCGACGATGAGGAGGCGTGCTTCGGGGTCGCCGAAGTTCGGGACGGGTCGGCCCCAATAGATCTCGTTTCGGTGAGCTTTCTTTTTTTCTCGCGCGACGGCCTCGCGATATTCGACCAGGCGGGGACAGCGTTCACAAGAAACGATGTCGGTTTCGAGTCGAGCGTGCGAGTCGTTCGGCACTCGCTTTTTGCTCAAGCTTGTTCCATCAACTTCGAGATCGCGGCTTTGATTTCGTCAGCGTTTTTTTCACGCGCTTCGACGAACCATTGGCCCTCGGGATAAATCGCGACCGCGATCGGTTGATCGCAGCGGTCGAGACATCCGGATTTGTTGATACGGATGCGGCCCTTCCATTCGGGCTTCGACTTCATCCACTCTTTCAGTTCTTTTTGCAGTTCGCCGCCGCCGCAAGGTCCGCACTTCTTGTCGTTGGTGCAGACGAAAACATGAACGTCGTACTTTCCATTTTCGTTCTTCATGCGGGCCACTATAGCGGGTCCGGCTCCATTATGGAACCGCAGGCGTGCGTACCTAGGTCCAACTGATCTGCTCATGTGGGAAAAGTCGCGAAACTTTCCGAAGAAATCGCTTGGAAAATTTCGCGCGCGCAGGCAATCATAAATAAAGCCCATTCACATGGGACTTCCGGAGCCGAGTGCTCCGCAGACTCTTTGAAAGGAGGTAGCGATATGTCGAATGTAGTAGGACCGAAAGAAATGTTTAAGCTTGATGCCACGGGAATTCTAACCGAGCGACACGCTGGCCTCCCTCGAGAGTCGATCAAGTAAGTCTTAACGCCTCCAAGCGTTTCTTCCCAAAGACGACAGTCCCAATCGAGTGATCAGCCAGCGTAAGCGCGGCTCGTTCGCGCATTAATCCTTCGTTCTTCGCACGCGTGTTTTGCGTTCGTGCGATTCGTTTTTGTTTTTAACGGGTCGGTCTTTCCCCCGAAAGGCCGTCCATTGCGCCAACTATAAACCGGAGTAATTTATGTCCACGCAAAGTGTCCTGAAAGTAGTGAGAGAAGCCGAATCGACGACAGAGGCCGAGGCCGCATCCGCGAGCATCGGCCGAAACGAGTTCGGTGAGTTGTTCAAAGTCGCGAAGATCGAAGCCGCGGAAGCGGCGGCGGTCTCGACGGCGTTCCGGACGGCCTTCGCCATCTTGGCCGAAGTGCTGGTCGGTTCGAGCAAGATGGTGAGACGGGTGGGACCGAACGAAAGACCGCAAGAGCGGTACGAGTTCGAGAACCCCGAAACTCAAAACGTTCGTGGCCCTGGATCTCGGGTCTTCTAATCGATGAAGACGAAATCCAAGGGACTCGAGCGTAACCTTCAACAAGTCGCGAGGGCGTTCTCGATGTCGATTTCCCTTCTGGGGGAGTCGACATCGGGGACGCCTTCGCGTTCTTATTTTTTGCGGGGGACCGGGCGATAGCCCGGGATGTACGGGAGAGCTTCGGCGATCTTCGTCACGTCTTCGCCTCGGCAAGTGTTCGGTCCGCACTTGTTGCTACGTGCGCAGCCTTTCGGATCGAGAACGAAGTCTTGTTCGCCGCGAACCAAAATTCCTTCGACGACTTTAGTCGCCGTGTTGAAAACGGCCGAGCCCGAGTTTCCACCGTACGTGTCGAGATTCGCGACGAAGTGTTTAGGTGGGTTCGTGTCGCGCACTTGTGCGCCGTCGGCGATTTTCAGCGGGAGTCCTGACGGATAACCCATCACGACGAGTGGCTCTCCGTTCGCGACCTTTCCGGATTTGCGAAGTGGAAGGGGGGTGTGGCCGGTGACTGCACGATCGAGCTGGATGATCGCGAAGTCAGCGGACGCCGAGTTCTCTTCCCGGCGAAGGATCTGTTTGCATTTGTAGACTTCGGAAGCGGCGAGACGGCGAGGATCGCCGTTCGGTGCTTTGTACCAGTATCCGAATGCGAAAAGGGTCGTCGAACAAGTTTGAGCGTCGCGAATGCAATGACCTGCGGTCGCGATCGTGTTCGGTGAAACCAAAAAGCCACTACAGAATCCAGATGCGATCTGCGCGCCGAACGGTTCGTCGGCGCACAAGCTGTACTGCGATTTGAACGACGTGCCTTTCACTTCGCGAAAGCCATTCACTTCGGGTCCGACCGATGCGGTTTCGAGAAGAACGACCGTAGAGTCCGCGAGAGCTTTCATCACGGGATCTTTTTCTTGATAAAGCTCGTGGCGGTTGTCGTCGCCGTAGATGACCTTTCCGTCGACGTCGCCATTCATCTCGCCCGAATCGGGCGGTTCCGGCGTACCGCTTCCACATGCCGTGAGCACGAGACTCGAGGAAAACGCGATGATCGCGACGGAAACGAGTAATCGAGCGAAACGTACCACGAGAAAGTCTCCTTCGGTGGAGAACGGCCTTCCGGCGTCATGCCGAGGCTCTGGAAGTTCTGGCTGTCTATCGAATCGGTGAATTCGAGTCGCTAAATGAGTCGAGTTGAGTGAGTCCCGGCCCGAAGGCGGGTCTCGGCTCGCTCGCAAGCGGTTTCACCAAATTGCAATTCGGTGCAGAGGGCCCCTAAATTTTACTCAATTGCCACCCCTTCAACCGCGCTCAAGCGCAGTCGTTTCAACCTTTTGTGAGCGCAGGCGGTGGCGAAGCCGTTTGGCTCAGATGTTGCGACTAAGGACCGGGACTCGTTAACGCAGGTGCCAAAGTGGCCCCTGGCTAGCGGTCAGAGGGTCTCTCGAGATGAAGACAGAGAAGTCGAAGACATGGTCACGGAGCCAGGTTCAAACAGAGGGAAGCCTCTGGGAGATCTGTCTTTTTGCCGTCTTCTTCATCGTCGTCTTCAGCGCAGTCGCACGCGCTGAAGCTCAGACTCCGGCCAACGACAAGGCGGTTAATCACACGCTCGGCTCGGGAAAAATCTCTCCGGTTCGCCTCTCCACCGAAGCCATTCGTTTCCGCGATAACAATCGGTGGCTCTATGGCAACTACTGGAAGCCCGCAGCGAAACTCATGGTCGAAACGACCCGTACTCTTCAAGAGGACGACGAACCCTCTTATGGCGGCGCTTACCAACTGACGCGTCGATGGGGATCTCGAAGAAGTTCACCGACGACCCTTGGGCCGAAACGCATTCGCCGATTTGGAAAGTCCTCGACGCGATCACGTGGAGCGTGAGCGGTGCGCTCCCGGGAAGTCGTGAAATGGAGCTTCGAAAGTTCCAGGGTTCACTCGGGACTTCGGTGCGTTTCGCGAAGTCGATTCGCAAACTCGATTTGTCTCAAGCATTCGGCTACACGCGCGGTTTCTACGAGTACGACATCCGCGACGACGGAACGGTCAACACGCCGGAGCAATATAAAAGCACGACCGAACTCGGCTACAACGTGACCGACAAGCTGGCGCTCTCGTTGAGCGTGGCGCTCACGCAAGGCGTGAACTTCCAGGGCACGGCGCGGGGTTCGGAGTCTTCAGCGATTTCGGTGGACTACACGTTCACCGATCACGTCTCGAGCTCGCTCGGGGTGTCGACGGACCGGGGAACGATGTTGCCCGATGGCGAGTCGAACCGCGTGCGGCTCTTCGATGCCGAAGTCGCTCAGGCGTTCTTCGACATCGTCATCGGCATTTGATTGGAATTTGATTTAGGTTTCAGGTTTTTAACGGAAGGTAGTCAGAGATGAAAAACACGAACGCGGCCAAGGAAACGACCTTGAGCACCACTTTCCGCCTCCTCTTGGGTGGCGTGTTGATGGTGTTGGCAGCGACGGCATGTACGAAGAAGAAGGAATTGCGTAACGACGTCGATTCCAACGCGTACATCTCGAAGACCGATCTCGTCGGCAAGACGTTCCATCTCACTCGCGGCATCGAAGAAGCCGACGAGACGAACGAGTACTACATGGTGCCGGGTTTCTCGGAGGACTTCGGCCTCGTCGAAGCCCGCATCACCGAAGACGAACTTCAGTTCATTTCCGTTTTCAATCCGAACGGAAAAAAGGAAACCGCTCCGATCGTGGCGTCTTATCCGATCGTCAGTCAGTTCGACATCCAACGCGACAAAAACGATTTCGGTGATCAGACGAACCGCATCGTCGAAGACCGAAAGAAGCCGTGGAATGAGCGCGCTTACATTCGAGTCGATTGGTCGAGACCGATCAACTCGATGGCGAGATTCTTGAACCGCGGTGGCAGCGAAGAAAACACGGTTCTCCTCGAGAGCGCCACGGCCGACAAGAGTGGTCACATCACGTGGAAAGTCGAAACGGCTGTTTCCAACGGTTACGCGCCGAGCGCGCGGGTCATGTACCGCACTCATCTCTTGCCGGCGAAGGATTCGGATTTCGTTCCCGTTTCTTACTCGATGAAGGACTTCGAACGCTTCGGTTACTTCTTCACCGAGCAGATCTGGGACGACAAGCAGCTCGGCAAGCTCGACAAGAACGTGACTCGCTACGCCCGCGTTTTCAATATCTGTGAAGCCGGCGTCGGAGCTTCGTGCTCGACGAGCAAAGTGACTTGGGTCCTCTCGAAGGGTTTCCCCGAGATGTACAAAGACGTCACCCGTAAGGCGGTCGGCGAGTGGAATGAGGCATTCCAAGCCGCTCTCGGCCGCACGGATACGGTGATCGAGCTCGACGAAACTCGCGAAGCCGACATCTCGGATCCGCGCCAGAACGTGATCGCTTACTATCCCGAGCGGACCTCGATCGGTCTCCTCGGTGTCGCCCAGTCGGTCAACGATCCGAAAACGGGTCGTGTCATCGCGGCTCGTTCGACGATTTTCGAAGACGGGATCCAAGGCACTTTGGGTCAAGTCGACCAGATCATCGAGATCTTGAACTCGAACGACGCGATCGCCGACATCGTGAAGACGGACGCACTTCGCGGAACGAAGTCGAAAATCACGTCGCCTTTCACGGGCGCGAACATCGCGGAACACGTGGCGATGATGAGAAGCGTCCTCGGCGTCGATTCGATCAAAGGACCGGGCGGTCTCTCGCGCAATCCGCGCGCGGCGATCGAAGCGGCGAAACCGGCGTTCATCGGCTCGGCCGACAAGTCGCTGATTCGCATGTCGAACCTCGCGAAGGACAAAGCCGAGGTCCTCGCGATGGTCGATCTCTCGAAGGTGAACGCCGCGCTCAAGCTCGAGCAATCGACGAAGGATCGCAAGTCGAACTTCGTGCTGCGTGCGACGAATGAAACGGCTCCGTACCTCAACGGGATGGAAGATCTGGTCTTCGGTAACGAGCTCATGAAAGAAGAACGGTTGGAGTCGATCAAGATGGCTCAGCACGGTGTCCACGGCGCCGAGCTCGTCGAAGACGCGGCGATCCGTTACTTGATGAAGCTCGCGCAAACTCAGACGCCGGCTCAAATGAAGTCGGCGAAAGAGCAGATCAAAGAACAAATCGCGAAGCAGACGTTCTACACGACTCTTCTCCACGAGATGGGTCACAACTTCGGCCTACGCCACAACTTCGAAGGTTCGGCGGACGAAGAGAACTACATGCCGCAGTACAAAGCGCTGAACGCGAAGCTCGCCGATCCGAAGAACAAGGACGTCAATGAAGACGATCTCGCGCCGTTCGAATTCTCGTCGGTGATGGATTACGGCAGCACGTTCTACTCGCAGGTCGGCGGACTCGGCGACTACGACAAAGCAGCGATCAAGTACGCGTACAATCGCGGCGTGAATCGCGACGAAGTCGCACTCAAGAAAGTCGACGGCAAGCTGACGGATTCGGTGAAGTTCAAATTCTGCACGGACCATCAGGCCGGCGAGAGCATCACGTGCCGCCGTTGGGACCGAGGCAGCAACGCCTCGGAGATCACCGACGCGGAAATCGAGCGCTACGATCGCAACTGGCCGCTGTCGCATTTCCGTCGTGACCGCGTCGAGTTCGCGAGCCCGCGTGGAATGATGCGCCGGAACCTCCGCGCGATGATCCCGATCCGTCAGGTGATGGACGAGCTTTTGTACACGCTCATCGTCGACGAGAAAATTGATGCCGAAACGGCGAAGAACGCTCCGAAGGGAACGACCGAAGGATTTTGCTCGAGTCGCTTCGTGCACGCTTCGATCGTACGTGGTGAGATGGCGAACATCTGCGACGCGGTCAGCATGGAGCGCGCGCAGGTCGATCCGACGGATCTCGAAACGTTCTACAAAGCTCTCTTCAAGCCGGACGGCAAGCGGTACAAGGCCGTGAGTGAGTACGTCCCGAACGGGCTGGCGGATTTGTTGAGCGCCAACGTCTCGGCGCAGATCTTCTTCCAAAACGTTCTCGGCTCCACGGAGCCTGGCACGTACTTGGCGCTTCCGCAGCAGAAGGGTCAGCCTTTCCGTTTGATCAAGCTCGACGAAAACGAGCCGGACGACAAAGCGAAGCTGACGGCTCTCGCGAAAGCGAACGGCATCGCGAACGTCGACCAGTTCATCGCTCAATACGAGAAACTGATCACGGAAGTCAGAATCGGTGGCTACGGCCGTCCGCTCGGATCGGCCGTCTCGACGACGGCAGGTGTTACGCAGCTCGAGTCGATGGGCGCGGTTTACGATAAGCAAGCCGCGATCTTGGCACTCGGCTACCGTGACATTGGTGTATGGAAGTATCTCGAGAAATCGATGACCGCGAACGCTTACGCGGCACCGCAGACGAAACGATGGGCGACTTCGCTCTTCACGAAAGTCATCACCGGTAACTCGGCGATCTCGTTGATCCCCGCGACGTTGCGATTGACGGATCCGAAGACGGGTCAAGCTTACGTGGTACCTGCGATCGCGAACGCGTCGCTCAGCGTGGACACGCAGAACATCGCGACGTTCGTCGCCTTCAGTCTCTTGGTGGCCGACACCGAAACGTCGTTCATCAACAAGCTCCGCATCTGCGATTCGAACGAGTCTCAATGCGCGGGTGACGAAGTGGTCGAAGCGAAGGCTCCGCTCGGTGGAACTTACCGCGCGGTTCAGACGGAATCGAACGACTCGATTTCCTTCGCTCTCGTCACGGACCTGAAGAAGCTCGCGGATCAACGAGACAAGTGGAAAGAAATCGGCAAGAAGGCGGGCGAAGCTCAAGCCGTCAACTTGGTCGAGCTCGATGGCGCAGGTGAAATCCGCGAACGCATCGACGCGAATCTCGCGAAGATCAAGGAGCTCGAGGAAGTTCGCGCCGTCGTCACGGGCCCGAACCCCGAGAGCGCCTGGTCGCAGCTCGTGAAGATGACCCAAGAGATCGCCAAGCGCCCTCCGTTCGATACGATGGAGAGAGCCAACGAGATCGGAACGTTGTTCGCGGTTGCCGGATCGCTGGTCGACATCCAGATCGGTGAGCTCGGGACCAACGGCATCTGCGTGGGTGCTCCTGCTCCGGGGAACGGCAACGGAAACGTTTCGCCGGTCACTGGAGTCGACGACGAACTGCGTGCTCACATGGCCGCTCGTGCTCGCGGTAACCCGGGGAACATGAACCTCGTTCTCGCGAACATGGCTCCTCCGCCTGCTCCGCCGGTTCCAGGAAATGCCCCGGCTGCTCCTTCGGCTGAGGACTGCATGAAAACTCCGGCGGCTCAGCGGCGCGCGACGCTCGTTCAGTTGAAGACGGATCTCGCGACCGTGAGCAAGCTCGTCAATGCCGTTCTCGAGGCGAACGTGAACCAAGTTGCAGCGCCACTTCAAATGAAGACGCTGACGACGCAGATGGAGAGCAAAGAAGGCTTCATCAACGTCATCCGTTACTTGAAAGGTCAGTCGATTCACTGATCATGCCCGCTTGAAATCGAATTCTCCGAAAGGGCTCCCGCGAGGGGGCCCTTTCTCATTTTGAGACGTCTCGTTTCGTTGCGACGATCTGGTCAACGCTTCGATTGCGTTAGACATCTCGCCGTCTCCTTCTCGCAATAAACGTATCGTCGTGACGACTTTGGTGGTCCGCGGAGTGCAATGAAGGGAGAGGAGGCAACGGAGAACGTGATTCTTCGACGCCAGCCTTATGGCCAGCTGAACGTCATCCGATAGAGGTCGATATGAGTCGCAAAACGAACTGGAACAAATGGAGAAATCTCGCGGGCCTCGGGGCCTTGGGTCTCTTCATTCTCTTTCAGCATCAAAACTGCGCGCCGGCTCCGGGTGGTGCGATGGCTGACGATTCGTCACCCGTCGGCGTCATCAATCCCGTCAATCAAACTTCGTCGTCACTTCGTTTCACGCAAGACAAAGTCCAAACCGACGACACGGTTCAAAGCGCCGTTCTCGACGGAGAGTGCGATCGCATCGCCGAAGGTACGGTCGTCGGCTGGGACGTTCAAGACGGAGCGTCGTCGTTCTCGGGTGGCTACGTGAGCTGCGACCGTGGTCGCTTTCAAGTCGAGATCGCGAATCGCGAGCTCGAGTGCGGCAAGGTCTACGAAGTGAGTGCGCGTCTCGAGGACGGCACCGAAGGTCGCGCTCAAGTCGAAATGGTCTGCGCGAATTAATTCTGAAAAGTAATGGGGAGTCCGATGGGAGTGGCGATCAGTTGATCGTCTCGCATCACGATTTGGCCGCGCACGATCGTCGCGATCGGCCAGCCCTTCACCTTCATGCCGTCGAACGGCGTCCATCCCACGCGGCTCGCGATCCATGAATTTTCGATCGTCTTCTCGCGACCGAGATCGACGATCGTGAAATCCGCGTCGTTGCCGAGCTTGATCTCGCCTTTGCCGCGCGCGCCGTACAAGCGAGCGTTGTTCACACAGAGGAGCTCCACGAGTCTTTCGAGTGTGAGGCGTCCTTTGTTCACGTGATCGAGCATCAGCGGTAGCATCGTCTGTACACCCGTCATTCCAGACGGTGAGTTCGGGTAGGGCTTTTCCTTTTCTTCTCTCGTGTGGGGCGCGTGATCGGAACCCATGACCGTGACGGTTCCATCGTTCACGGCTTTCCAGAGGGCTTCGCGGTGTCGTTCCTCGCGAATCGGGGGGTTCATCTGAGCCAAAGTTCCGAGGCGCTCGTAGCACTCGGGTGCCGAAAGCGTTAGGTGCTGCGGTGTCACCTCGCACGTCGCGATGTCTTTCGCGGCTTTCAGAAGTTCCATTTCTTCGCCGGTCGTGACGTGCAGGACGTGAACGGGTCGCTTCGTTTCTCGCGCGACGCGCAGGAGTCGCGTGGTCGCGATGATCGCGGTTTGTTCGTCGCGCCAAAAGGGATGAAGCCGCGGATCGTTTTTTCCCTCGACGAGAGCTTTTCTCTCGCGCAGTCGCGATTCGTCTTCGGCGTGCAGAGCGACTCGGCGTCGACCATTCGCGAAAATCCTGCGGAGATTTTCTTCTTCTTCGATCAGCAGATCTCCCGTGGAACTCCCCATGAAGATCTTGATCGCGCAGCAATTCGGATGAGTTTCGAGTTTCGGGAGCTCGTTCACGTTGTCGGGAGTCGCGCCGATGAAAAACGCGATGTCGGTCCAGACTCGACCCTTCGCCAGCCGCAGCTTTTCCTCGAACTGCTCGTGAGTCGTGGTCGAGGGCTTCGTGTTCGGCATTTCGAAGACGCACGTCACGCCGCCCAAGACGGCGCCGCGAGTTCCGGTTTCGAGATCTTCTTTGTGCGTGAGTCCAGGTTCGCGGAAGTGAACTTGCGAGTCGATGACGCCAGGGAGAACCGTCAGGCCCGACGCATCGAAGATTTCGCGGGCGTGCTCGTGAGCCGAGTCGCCGATCGCGACGATCTTTCCGGCTTTCACCGCGATCGAGGTCCGCGCGCGCGTGAGACGTCCTGGATTTTGTGGATCCGGAAGGAGGCAGGTACCGCCGCGAAGTGCGAAGTCGGGTGCGTTCTCAGACATGGTTCGATGGGTACCAATCCTTTAGTCGAAGGTCCAGGTGTTCTGCGCAAAGAGCCGTTTTCTTGAGTTTTTTCGCGCTCATGGCCAGAATGTTGGAATGGATCTGAT
>JAZKJB010000180.1:0-6648 GCA_040384505.1 Bdellovibrionota bacterium
CGAGAACTCCTGGGAGCCGAGGCCCATGATAAACTCCGTCAGGCCGGTCGCGAGTTCGCTTTGGTGGGAGTCCGAGCGAGCGAGTGGACCCAGAGATCCGAAGCTCAACGATTCGACATGAGTGGGCAAGCCGAGCGACGCGCTCGTCTTTTCGGACAGGCGAAAGAGGCGGCTATCAGGCGAATCCTACGAGGAAGACAGGAGTCGTCTCTAAGTACGAGCGAGAGAGTCGTGTTGACACGAGTTCGGCGTGTCAGCCTAGCTCCCATTCCCATTCCAAGTTCGATCACGTGCGGAGACCCCGAGGGTGGAGCGTTCGATCCTACGACCGAGCAGGTGAAAATCGAACCTCGCGCGATGTTCTTCCCCGACGAGTCCATCGTGGTGAACATGCTGCACGAAATCGCACATCAGGTGGATTTGTGCCGTCTCGAGACGCTCATGCGCGATCGTCCCGCGGACTTCGTGTCGCCCTTTCTCGAAGTGGATGCCTGCCTTCGCTCGGCGGCTGGTGGCGGTTTTGGCGGATCTCCCGCAGGATTTCCTTCGAGGAACGATGCGACTTGCCGTAATCCCCACTCGCGCGAAGCGTTCTGCGACTGGTTCGCGGCCGACGTCGTCGAAAACGACGCCGGGCTGAGAGCCGTCACGAGTGGAACTGCTCCTTCGCCGAGCTCACCCACGTCGTCGAATGAGATCCGACTGCCACGAGGTTTCGAGCGTGATTTCACCATGATCGATCTCGCATGCTCCGATGATGGCGATGGTGAGACCCATCCCGCCAGTATCAGACGCGTCGTCGAGATCAAGTGGCGACAGCCATCGTTCGCCACACCTTCGGGATGTCAGGTCAACGCCTCGACACCTGCATGCTCTCTCGAGAGCACGAGCGCGTCGTCTCCTATTGGACCCGCGAGACCGCGAGCCCCAGTTACCCAGAGCCCGGCAAGCAACTGATCGCTTGACCAACGCTTCGCGAAAACGCGAGCCTGGGTCCCATGCAAAGGTTCGATGCGAGAAGCCTCAAGAAAATCGGTGTCTATACGAGCGGTGGCGATGCGCCCGGAATGAATGCGGCCATTCGCGCGGTCACTCGTTCGGCGATCGCTCAGAAACTCGAAGTCGTCGGCGTCATCGGCGGTTATTGCGGGATGATCGACAACGAAATCGTTCCGCTGAACTTGAGCTCGATGGCGAACATCATCCAGCGCGGCGGCACGATGCTGAAGACCGGCCGCGCTCCCGAATTCTTGCAGGCGGAAGTTCGCACGAAAGCCGTCGCGCATTTGCGTGCGGCCGGAGTCGAAGGTGCGGTTTGCATCGGCGGCGACGGCTCGTTCACGGGCGCTCACCTTCTCTGGCAGGAACACAAATTCCCCATCGTCGGAGTCCCCGGCACGATCGACAACGACATCGCCGGAACGGATTCGACGATCGGCTTCGACACCGCAGTGAACATCGCGCTCGAAGCGATCGATCGCATTCGTGACACCGCCGCTTCACACGATCGTCTCTTCATCGTCGAAGTGATGGGTCGCGACTCTGGATTCATCGCGACCGAAGTCGGCATCGCCGGCGGCGCGGAAGAAATCTTCATTCCCGAAAACCCGGTTACGGTCGATCAAGCGATCGAGCGAATCAAGCGCGGCATGTCGCGTGGCAAGAAAAGCTCGATTCTCGTAGCTGCGGAAGGTCACAAACCGGGTCGCGCGTACGATCTCGCCGAATCGATTCGAAAAAAGACCGGCTTTGACGCGAAGGTTTGCATCTTGGGTCACATCCAACGTGGAGGTTCTCCGACCGCGTCCGACCGCATTCTCGCCTCTCGCATGGGCGCTGGCGCAGTCGATGCTCTTCGCCGAGGCGAATGTGACGCGATGATCGGCATCGTCGCGGGTCAGATGGTGACGGTTCCGTTCGACGACGTGATCGGCGTGAAGAAGAGAGTTTCGCCGGAGCTCGTGAACTTGCTGCGTTCACTGTCCATTTGACGCATCTTAGAGCCCTTGCTACCAATTTCAGGTGCCTTTCCAACACATTACGGAGTCAACGACGATGAATCTGTCGACGAACAAGATGCTCGCACTTCCCTTAGTCCTCGCTGTCACGGCCATGATCGGCTGCACGAAGAAAAGCGATCAGTCCACCTCTGGTGGCAACGATGCGGCGAAGACCGCTTCGTCGAACGAAATCCTCGTCGGTGAGTACGGCTCGTTCACGGGAAGCGAAGCGACTTTCGGAATTTCGACTTCCAACGGCATCAAGATGGCCATCGACGAAATCAACAAAGCCGGCGGAGTGAAAGGCAAACAGATCAAATTGATCTCGATCGACAACCAAGGAAAAGCCGAAGAATCCGCGACCGCGGTCTCTCGCTTGATCACTCAGAACAACGTCATCGCCGTCATCGGCGAAGTCGCGAGCTCGCGTTCGCTTGCAGCCGCGCCGATCGCGCAACAGAACAAGATCCCGATGATCTCGCCGTCTTCGACGAATCCGAAAGTCACGGAAGTCGGCGACTACATCTTCCGCGTCTGCTTCATCGATCCGTTCCAAGGAACGGTCATGGCGAAGTTCGCGAACGAGAACTTGAAGGCGAAGAAAGTCGCGATCCTTCGCGACGTGAAATCGGATTATTCGGTCGGTCTCGCCGATTACTTCATCAAGAAGTTCAAAGAGCTCGGCGGCGAAGTCGTTTCCGATCAGTCGTACCAAGCTGGCGAAATGGATTTCAAAGCACAGCTGACACAAATCAAAGGCGCTAAACCGGATGCGATCTTCGTTCCCGGCTACTACACCGAAGTCGGTTTGATCGCTCGCCAAGCTCGTCAGCTCGGCATCGCGGCTCCGCTCATGGGCGGCGACGGCTGGGATAGCTCGAAGCTCTACGAAATCGGCGGCACCGCGATCAACGGCAACTACTTCTCGAACCATTACACGACCGAATCGACCGACCCGGTCGTCGTCGACTTCATCAAGAAGTACAAAGAGCGCTACAACGGCGAAACGCCGGATGGTCTCGCGGCTCTCGGTTACGATGCGGCGAAAATTCTCGCTGAAGCGATGACCCGCACGACGGAATTGAAGCCCCAGTCGATCCGTGACGAGCTCGCGAAGACGAAAGAATTCGTCGGAGTCACCGGCCGCATCACGATCGACGGCAACCGCAACGCTTCGAAGCCCGCAGTCGTCGTGAAAGTCGACGGAACGACGAATCGCTACGTGACGACCGTCACTCCTTGACCTAGGTCGAGTTCGGCTAAAAAGGGACCCATCCGGGTCCCTTTTTTCATTTTCAGTGCGCAGTCCTGAAGTGCCTGAAATCATTGAAAAGACTCGGGGCTTACGGTGTACTTCAAAGACTGCCTACAGCGGAGACAGCCTTGTCAGATTTCTCGCAAGAGTTCATCCAGCATCTCATCAACGGGATCAGCCTCGGGAGCATCTACGCTCTGATCGCCCTCGGTTACACGATGGTGTACGGCATCCTCCAACTCATCAACTTCGCGCACTCCGAGGTCTACATGATCGGAGCGTTCGCCGCTTACTACGCGGTGAAGCTGACGAGCACGGTGCTCGGAGTGACACTCGTCCCGGGCTTTCTGACTTTGGTTTTCCTCATCGTCGTCGCGATGATCGTGTGCTCGGTCCTCGGTCTCACGATCGAGCGCCTCGCGTACCGACCACTTAGGAAAGCGCCGAAGCTCAACATCCTCATCACCGCGATCGGCGTGAGCTTGCTCCTTCAGAACGCGGGACAGCTGCTCTTCGGTGCGGATCCGAAATTCTTCCCGAACGTGATGGAAGATTCGACTCTCGCGACGTTCGGCGTCGCCGAGCTTCGCTTGTTCGACGTCGTCGTCCTCGGTGTCGGCGTCTTCTTCATGACGGCCCTCACCTGGATGATCCAGAACACGAAGACGGGCAAAGCCATGCGCGCGGTTTCTTCGAATGCGACCGTTGCTTCGTTGATGGGCATCAACGTGAACTACATCATCGGGATCACGTTCGTGATCGGCTCTTCGCTCGCGGGCGTCGGCGCGATCCTCGTCGGGATGAAATATCCGAAGATCGAGCCGTTGATGGGCGCGCTGATCGGCCTGAAAGCATTCGTCGCGGCCGTTCTCGGCGGGATCGGAAGCTTGACGGGTGCGGTTCTCGGCGGAGTGATCATGGGACTCTGCGAGGAGATGGTCGTCGCTTACTTGTCGTCGACTTACCGTGACGCCTTCGCCTTCGGTCTTTTGATTCTGATTTTGATTTTCCGACCGGCTGGACTCTTGGGCAAAGCCTCACAGGAGAAAGTCTGATGAACGACACTCCAGTGAAGAAAATTTGGAAAAGCATCGGCACCCCCGTGCTCTCCATCGTCGGCTTCGCGATCCTCGGTCAATTGATCGAAGGCTCGACGAACCAGTACGTACAGCTCGTTTGTTTGGGTGCGCTCGCGAACATCATCTTCGCGATCAGCTTGAATCTCGTGAACGGTTTCACCGGTCAGTTCTCGATCGGCCACGCAGGATTCATGGCGGTCGGAGCCTACGTGAGCGGATACCTTTCGACCGAAGTCGTGAAGGTGCCGGGTCTCTTCGACTTCTTCTGGTTCGCGATCGCGGGCGGCCTCGTCGCGGCCGCCGCTGGTTACGTCGTCGGACTTCCGAGCTTGCGTCTTCGCGGCGATTATCTCGCGATCGTGACTCTCGGCTTCGGCGAGATCATCAGAGTGATCTTGATCAACACTCCTGCCGTCGGTGGCGCACGCGGAATGGGGAACATTCCCCGACCCGTTCAAGTCGAGATCGGCGAGTACGCGCTGACGCCTTGGTATCTCTACTTCCTCGTCGCCGGCTTCTTCGTGGCGATTTCGTTCATCGTCCTGTGGAGACTCACGCACTCGACTCACGGCCGCGCTTTCTTGAGCGTTCGCGAAGACGAGATCGCGGCTCAAGCGATGGGGATCGACACGACGAAAGTGAAAGTTCGCGCGTTCGTGATCTCGAGCTTCTTCTGCGGGATCTCGGGCGCGGTCTTCGCGCATGCGAACCAGTACTTGAATCCCTCGACGTTCACGTTCACGAAATCCGTCGACGCCATCGTGATGGTCGTCCTCGGCGGACTCGGTTCTCTCACGGGTTCCGTCGTCGCGGCCGTCGGGATCACCTTCTTGATGGAGCTCGGGCTTCGTCAAGTCACCGAGATGATCGGCATCGATCTCCGGATGGTCATCTATCCGCTCATCTTGATCTTCTTCATGATCCTTCGCCCCCAAGGAATCTTCGGAACGAAAGAGCTCCCCGATCTCTGGAGACGCCGATGAACATTCTCGAAGCGAAGAACGTGACCATGCAGTTCGGCGGCTTGAAGGCCGTCGACAATTTCAATCTGACTCTGATCCAAGGCGAGCTCGCGGGATTGATCGGCCCCAACGGCGCTGGCAAGACGACCGTCTTCAACTGCCTGACGGGCGTTTACAAGCCGACTCACGGCACCGTTCATCTCTCGGGCGTCGATACGGAACCTCTCAAACCGTTCCAGATCTCGCATCTCGGTATCAGCCGCACGTTTCAGAACATTCGTTTGTTCAAAGACCTGACGGTTCTCGAGAACGTCTTGATCGCGTCGAACCAACACGCGAAACACACGATGCTCGATTCGATCGCGCGACTTCCGCGGCATTTCCGTGAGGAAGCTCGGCTTCGCGACAAGGCGATGGAGCTCCTGCGCATCTTCAATCTCGAGGGCAAATCGAGCATCGAGAGCGGTGGACTGCCTTACGGTGAGCAACGCAAGCTCGAGATCATTCGAGCGCTCGCGACGGATCCGAAGGTTTTGTTCCTCGATGAACCCGCGGCCGGAATGAATCACAAGGAAACCGAAGGCCTGATGGACACGATCGCGAAGATCCGCAAGGACTTCGGCCTCACGGTTTTGTTGATCGAGCACGACATGAAACTCGTGATGGGAATCTGCGAACGGATCTTGGTGCTCGACCACGGCGTCACGATCGCGCAGGGAAATCCCGACTCCATCCGTAAAGACCCGAAAGTCATCGCCGCTTATCTCGGCGTGGACGAGGGAGGGCACTGACATGGCGACGACGCAAAACGTGAAAAGCGGCTCCGTTATTCTCGACGTAAAAGATCTCAACGTTCGCTACGGCGGCATTCACGCCTTGAAGGGTGTCACGTTCGACGTTCGACAAGGCGAGATCGTTTCTTTGATCGGCGCGAACGGCGCCGGCAAGACGACGACGTTGCGTGCGGTTTCCGGCATTCTTCCTTACACGGGAACGATCGACTTCGCAGGCTCGAAGCTCGGCGGGATTCCGGCGCACATGATCGTTCGCAAAGGCCTCGCGCACTCTCCCGAGGGTCGCGGCGTTTTCCCGAACCTCACCGTGATGGAGAACCTCGAGCTCGGTGCGTACATCCGAGGCGACAAATCGGAAATCCAAAAAGATCTCGAACATTGCTTCCAGCTCTTCCCACGCGTGAAGGAGCGGATCGCTCAAAAAGCGGGAACGCTGTCTGGCGGCGAGCAACAGATGCTCGCGATGTGCCGCGCTCTCATGGCGCGTCCGAAGCTTTTGATGCTCGACGAACCTTCGCTCGGCTTGGCGCCGCTGATCGTCGCGCAAATTTTCGAGAT
>JAZKJB010000181.1:0-11551 GCA_040384505.1 Bdellovibrionota bacterium
AAACCGGTCAACATCGCGACCGTTCCGCTATCGACTTCGGCTGCCGAAGCGGAACCTGTCAGTTTCTGAATCGCCGAGTTCCCTGCGGCATACGACCAACCGCTCACGCCGGTCAGATTGCCGATCGTCGCGCCGTTTCCGTAGTTTTCTGCGCTGCCAGTGACTCCGTTACCGCCGTCACCCGTCATCCAATTCGGAGAAAGTGTGATGTTGTCGGCGTTGTTCAGGAAGTAGAAGTTCCCTGCGGAATTCCTTGCTTGGGTCGAAGTCGCTCCGGCCGGCACTTCCAGCGTGACGTCCATGCCCATTCGGTTCGAGCCCACGGCAGGACTTTGCGGCGGCGAGGAAATCGTATACTGCCGGAACGCAGCTTCCGAAACCGTCGACGAGCCGGCGGAAATCGTGCTCACGAAATCCATGCCCGCAACCGGGTTCGTCGTGCCGATACCGACCATTCCGCCGGAAGGTGCGAGGATCACGTTGCCCTTCGAAGCGTCGCTCGTCGAGTCCAACGTCAGCGTGCCGCCGGCGACGCCGCTTCCGAAAATCGTGTTGCCACCGAGTTTCAGAGAACCAGTCATCGTGACGGAGCCGTCTTTGTAGAAGTCGCCGCCGCCGCCCGTAGCAGCGAGAGTTCCGTTCACGATCGCGAGGCCGTTTCCGAGGGAAAGGCCGAGTGTGCCTTGCGAAAGCGCGAGTCCGCCGCCGAGATCGAGTTGTTCGATGTCGCCCGCCGCTGCGGTCGAACGACCGAGAAGCTTGTTCGTGTTGACGTTTTGAAGTTTCGCGAACGTGACGGCGTCGTTCGCGACGACGAGATTTCCAGAATGTGAAATCGTCGCATCACCCGACATCGTGACTTCCGTTGCGACGTTCGAAGCGTCACCGATCAGGATTTTTCCAGAGGTGAGCGCTGCTCCTGCGCCAGAAGCACTGATCGTGATCGAGCCCGCGCCATTGGAGATCGCGATTCCCGAACCTGCGGTGAGAGTGGCGGGGATCGCAGCGCCACCGGTTTGGCCGATGAAGAGTTGGCCGTTCGTGAGGGCCGGGGCTTCGACGATCGCGCCGCCCGAGGTGATGACGAAGCGATTGTTGTTCAAAGCCGTCGGCGAATTCGTACCGCCCTTAGAGACGGGAACGATCGGGAGAACAGCAACAGAAAGTGTGCCGGTCGTGATGACCGACGCATTCAAGTTATTGATGTTCGCGCAAGAGAATGAATCGGTGAGAGCCGACCACGTCAACGTCTGGTGAGCAGCGCAAGCGGCGTCGGCAAACTGAGCTCCACCGATCGAAGTTTTCAAGTTCTGAATACCGAACCACTGCGACTGATATTCAGTCCCTTGCCACACGAACGCTTTGCCGGCGTCAGCGGGGCCGAGCGTTCCTGCGTTGACGTTCATGCCTTGAATTTTTGCGACTGTCGGATTCGGATAGGTACCCGCGAGATCTCCGCCTGCCGCTCCGCCCGGAGCGACTCCAGAAATTGTAACTGTTCCTGCGGCCGTCAGACGACCTTGGGCATCAACGGTGAAAGTCGGAACTTGTGTCGCGGCACCGTACGAGCCAGGCGTCACCGAGGTGTTAGCGAGCTTCGCAGCCGTCACGTTGCCATCGAGAATTTTCGCAGTGGTCACCGCGTCGTTTGCGATCTTGCCGTTCGTCACCGCACTTGCTGCGATCGTTGCCGACACCACGCCAGTGCCCGATGCAGTTACATCACCAGTGAGACCCGTGATTCCAGTGACGGCGGTATTCGCCCAAACGAGATTTCCAGTTCCATCGGTCGTCAAGACCTGACCATTCGAGCCCGAACCGCCAGGCAGAGTCATCGTGTAGTCGGCGCCGAGAGTTCCGGGTGCCACGATCGTGACTTTGTAGTTGTTCGATGTTTCGAAGACGCGAATCGCATTCGTCGAAATGGTGGATGCACTCATCGCTTGCGCGACGACGCTGCCCGAAGACGAAATGTTCCCGGACGAAATGCTGCCGGCACTGACTAAGCCCGAAGTGACGAGATTGCCAGTCGTGTTGATCGCTGCCGAACCGCCGATGGTGCCGGAGTCGATGGCGCCGCCTGAGACTTTACCCGCGGTCACGAGAGTCGGAATGTCGGCTTCACTCAATGAGCCAGCTGCAGTGATCCGGCCGTACGTATCGTACGTCACTTTCACTGCCGTGCCGCCAGCGCCGAGAACCGGCAAAGAAATCGTACCCGCAGTCGTGATCGTGCCGCCGCTTAAGCCCGCGCCCGCGATCACCGACGTCACAGTTCCACCCGAGTTCGGCGGGGTCGCACAAACCAATGCACCCGATCCGTTGTCTCGCAAGAAATCGCCGGCAGCACATGCGGGCAGAGCCGCTTTCGCGAAAGCAGAAACTCCAGCGATCGGATCCACCGAGACCCATGCGCCAGCATTCCAACCGAGAACGTGACCACCGGTCATGGTCGGCATCGCGACGCCCTGAAGTTTCCCGTACTGCTGATATTGAGATGACGTTCCCGCGACCAACGACAACAATGCGTTGTAATTCGCAGTCGAAAGTGGAGACACATTGCCGAGAGTCGCTCCGTCGGCCACGCGAACGATCGAAGTCGCGTCGAAGCCGGCGATCTGCTTCGCCTCGTAAGCGAACGGGACGTTGTTGATGCTTTGGACGGGAATCGGCTCCCACGCGCTCGCTGGAGTTTCTTTGAAATAAACCGCGAGACGTCGGCTGTCTTCGGTGTTCGGAGCGTAAGTGCTGCCGCTCGTGCAGGTCGCCGGATCGAAAGTGAACGAGCCGCGGTTCGCGAAAACTTTGTCGATCCCGATTCCGCTTGCGTCGACGCGAGTGCCGCTGAACCCATCCGCGATCGTGAGCGCGAATACGCCTTTCGACGTGCTCATGTCGAGCGATTGAACTTCCTCGTACATCAAGCAGTTTTCGTTGCCGGGAGTTCGGATCTGAACGCGGAACTGAACGTTCGATCCGTCGAGTGCATCGCCATTCGGCTTTATGATTCGGCCCTGATACGTGATGCCCGCCGTCGGCGCGGCGATGGCCGGAGTCGAATGAGTCATGACGAATGCAAATGCACTCGCGATGATCAAGAGACCAAAATGGAAAACGAGCTTACGGGCCACGTCTTCTTATCGGTTTTTGGGGTCGGTAATTAGAGAGAAAGCTTAAGAAAATCGCGATTTAACGGCTGATGCCTCTGCCAAGTTTCGTGGGCTTCATCTGGAGAAAAGTCCCGAAACGAGGCGGGAACCCAGATCGAAGTCCGGGTTCCCTGAGCCGAATCACTTTTTACAGAGCGAAATCGAATTGGTGAGTGCTTTGATCTCGGTCACTTTTGTGTAGCGACCGTTCAGTATCAAAACGGACCAGTAGTGGCCGCTCGAGAAGGAGATCGCGTTCTTGTTCCCGACGAGCCTGTTCAAAATTCGAATTCCACACGTCAGATTCTTGTACGGATTCAAGATCGTCTTCTTCGGATCCGTTCGACTGAGAAGTTTGTCGGTCGCCCAAATGAACTCAGTGCAGAGAGTCGGGTAGGAGTTCTTGTCCTGATACGAAAGCTGCAGAAGTCCTTCGCTGTAAACCGGTTCGCCCGTGATCGGGTCCGGTTTCGTGAAAACGTCCTGCGGTTCCTTCATTCGTGAAACGGGATTGAAACCGCTTTCGTACTTCGTCATCGCCGACACGAGATAAACCCAGAAACTGATTTTCTTGTTCGTCGTGAGGTTCGCGTAGTTCGGGCAAAAGCCCGCGATGTCGCTGGTACCCTTCAACATGTTCGCGCCTTCACGCGCGATGAGGTCGTACGCGTGCTGCGACCAAAGCTTTCCGTTTCCGGCCGAATACGACGAAGCCTCCCATAGTGCCGCGACGGCGGGGGTCGCGTTCGGAGTCGGCGTCGCGGTCGGGACGGGCGTGGGAACCGGAGTAGGCGCAGGAGTCGCCGTTGGCTTCGGTGTTGGCACTGGAGTCGGCGCAGGCGTGGCGGTGGGTTTAGGCGTCGGCGCAGGAGTCGCCGTCGGCTTCGGCGGCGGCACAGGTGTCGCTGTCGGTTTGGGTGTCGGCGACGGCGTCGGTGCCGCCAAGAGCTTACTCGCGCCGGCATACATCAAGCTTCCGCCCTTGAGGAGATCGATGAGTTTCGTTCGCTCGTTCATCGGCACCGCGGGACATCCCCAGCTGCGACCGGCTTGAATCGTCGCATTCAGCACGTAGTAAGCGCCGTGAAAGACGATCGCACGCACGCGCGCGTTCGAGTTCGAAGACGAGACGCCGTCGAGACGCATGGAGTAGCCGTAATTCCCCGAATAGGTTTCAGCGGTGACGAAGGCTCCGAGCGAAGTCATTCGCGATTCGGGAGTGTTGCTGAACTTTTCCGCGTAGCCGTCGTTGTCGACGTCGGAGCCTTTTCCGTGCGCGACGTTCGTAGCCCAAACGGAGCCGGTCACCATGTCCACGACATAGAAGCGCTGGCGTGAAGACTTCAACGAATAGTCGATGACCGTCATGACTTTCGTATTCTTCAATAGCGATTTGTTCCGATGAAAATACAAAACCGACTTCGCAAGAAGACGCGTGTCGATCATATGGCTCGGGTCGAGATGCTGATACTGAGCGAGAATCGCATCCGCTTCGATCGCGGTGTATGTCGGCTCTTTGAAAAGCGACGCCATCGCTTCGGCCTCAGGTTTCGAGAGCGAAGGATCGTAAACTTCGTCGGTCGTGTCGTCGGGGAGCGGTTGGTCGTTGCCGCCATGTTGCTGGCAGGCTCCGATCGCGATGGCGACCGTGAAGCCGAGAAAAAGGCGACTGATGAGTCGCTTTCTTGAAACACTCAATAGCATCGTTCCTCCGTGAGGCTTACGCGTGACGAACGTCCTGTTCGTTGCTTAAAAATTCTGCAGTGAGATTGATGTAACAACCCTACGCGCGGCAGCGAAATGGACTAGACCGGGATTTGAGACGATCGTCCCGACTAGTTTTCGCTAGGTTAAATTAGACGCAGCTCGCGAACGATTCTCTCTATGGAAAACCGATGTTCGTGCTTATGCGCACGATAAGAAATCGACAGCAAACGGGCCATGGGAGCGGGTTTGCCGTCGCAGCTCGAAAATGGAGCGAGTCGACTTGAACTGCTCAGGGTGAAAGAGACATGCTGGGACATGGAAAACCAGCAAACGTCACGTGAGCTCGGTCAGCAAATCGAAGCGGCGAGCACGACGATCGGAACTCTCATCTCGCTCGGAAAAAAAGATCTCGCCGAAAACGTCGCGAACGTTCTCTACTCGGCGAATCCGAACGACATCGACCTCAAGGATTTCTATGCGAGCGCGCTCTATCGGTTGAAGCGGCAGATTCCGCTCGCGGCGAGCCTCGCTCTCGAAGTCTATCGTCACCGCCCGCGCGAGATGAATCGACTGCAGGGAACCTCTCGCTGTCTTCTCCTCGCGGGCCGCGCGCCCGAGGCGGAACAACTTGTGCGCGAAGCGATCAACGCCGAGCCTCATCAATTGGATCTGCAAATCGAGCTCAGTTATTTGGTGGGCTTCCAGGGCCAGTTCGATTCTTCGATTCTGATCTTGAAGAACATCATCGCGCGCAATCCTAACCACGTCGTCGCGCACTTCCACATGGGTTGGCATGACGTCTACAACGGACGCGTCGAAGAGGGATTGGCGAAGATCGCTCTCGGTCGCCGGGTGTGGACGTGGGGGACCTACGGGATGTTGCCCGCCGAAGCGGCGTGGGATGGGATTTCGCCCTTCACAGCCGATCATATATTCTTGATCGGAGAAGGTGGAGTCGGTGACCAGATCATGACGTTCGGAATGGCGAATGCGCTGGCGGAGCGATCGAAGAAGAGAGTGATCCTCGTCACTCGGCCTGAGCTCGTCGAAATCGCGAAGCGTTCGGTTGCCTCGGAAAGAGTCTTGATCACAGGCGAGATTCCGAAATCCGCGAGCGCGCCGTGGGTCGCGGGTCTCGAGTTCGGGAAAATGATCCCCGAAGGCCGCCCACCGTTCCCGCTAGGGCCGTACCTGAAAGTCGACTCCCGGCGGGCTGAGACGTGGAAGCGCGCCATCGCAACCGTAAGTGCGAGCAAAAAGGTCGTGGGCCTACGCTGGAGCGGCGACGTGAATCACGAGCTCGAGTCGCATCGCCGTTTACCGAGTGAAGACGTCATCGCGTTCGCTAAGTCCTTTCCGAACGTCGTCTTCGTTCCGCTCTATGCCGCTGGCGAAAACGAAGAAATGCCGAAGGCCGACAACATCGTCAAGCTCCCGGAATCGATTCTCGATTGGGAAGATACGGCTGCGATCATCGGATGCGTCGACGCGGTCGTGAGTTCGTGCACGTCTAGCGCCCACTTGTCGGCGGCTCTCGGTCGTCCGACGTGGGTTCTGAATCCGATTTGGCCCTACTACACGTGGGCACAGAAAGACGAGAGCTCGTACTGGTACGGCGATCACGTTCGCGTGCTGAGACAAAAAAAGTACCGCGATTGGCGCGGGCCGTTCTCGGATCTGCGTGCGGAATTCGCGAAAAAATTCAGCTCCTGAATTTTTGACCCCTGAAAGCTCAGCCCGGGAATTTTTCGTCGAGAGCGCGTCGCAGTTTTCCCGCAGCATCTTCCCATGTTCCGAAGCGAAGTTGCCGGAACAATCTTACGCGTGGATACCAAGGACTCGTGTCGCCAGGCAAAGACCAGATGTAATAGGGGAGAACGGGTACGATCACCCAGGTTTCGATTCCCATTGCACCGCTCAAGTGCGCGATCGACGTACAAGACGTGATCACGAGATCCATGTTCGCGATCGCTGCAGCGGTGTCGTCCCAGGTGACCAATTCGCTTTGCAAATCGATCACGCCTGTTGGTAGAGCGGTCACGTCGTTGTCACGTTGAAGGCTGAAGAAGTCGACGTTCGCTTTCGTGGTCAAACGCAAGACGAGCTCGGCCGGAAACTTGCGGTACTGCTGATGTTCGAACTTCGGGTTTCCCGCCCAGCGTAAAGCGACTCGAGGTTTTCGCGATCCCGAAGTCTTCGTGGAAAGGAATTCGTCCCAATTCGTTTTCAGCGCTCCATTTGCGTCGATGTACTTCTCGCCGGGCAAAGTCGGAACCGTGAGACCGAGCATTCCTGGTGCCGACATTCCTTGAACGAAATGATCGAACGCTACAGCATGGGCGAATTCACGATCGACGACTCCCGCGACACCCGCTTGATGATCGAAGAGCTTCATCAGGCTTTTGTGACAGGCGACGACGACTTTTGCTCCGAGAGCGGCGAACGAACGATGAAAACGAAAGTTGATGATCTCGTCTCCCAGGCCCGCCTCGAGCTGCAAGAGCAGGGTTTTCCCTCGCAAATCTTCACCTGACCAGCGAAGCGCATCTTGCGCGGGTGCAGCGTTGCCGTAGGTTCCGATCGCACGTCCGTGATCGAGAAGGCGAAAGCCTTCGGTCAATCGCCCTCGGTGAATGACGTGCCAACCTCGATTGAAAAGCACGCGCGGATCGCGTGGATCGATGGCCAGTTGGCGATTGCTCGCCTCGTACGCTTCGGCTTCGCGACCGGCGGCATTGAAAAGAATCTGCAAATTCAAAAGCGGATCGACATGATTCGGATGCTCGTCGGCCGTCTTCCGCCAACCTTCGATCGCTTTTTCGATGTCACCGCCGAACTCGGCCAAGATCGCCGGAAGACCAACGGGTTTTTCATTCGCTTGCATTGCGGTCGAGTTTACCCGAGCCTACTCGAGATGTCCGCACCCGAAATTCACGAGTTCAACATCCTGGGTCACCCGATTTCGCTGGAGGTTCACGCCGAGCGCGAGCTCGTGAGCGAAATCATTCGCAACGAAGGCGCGTATTCGCGAAACGACATCGAGATGATGGGTCGCATCTTAAACCCGGGTGACGTTTTCATCGACGCTGGCGCCAACATCGGCTGGCATACGGTCATCGGCGCGAAGCTCGTCGGGCCGAAAGGGCGCGTACTCGCGTTCGAACCTGAACCCAAAAACGCTTCGCTCCTTCGGCGAAACGTCGAACACAACTCGCTCACGAACGTCGAAGTCATTGAAGAAGCCCTGACGTCGAAGCCTGGGACTCTGATGCTTCATCTCTCAGAGGGAAATTTCGGAGATCACATCCTCGCTCTCGAACAACGGACCGGGCGCGCGACGACGGAAGTGAAGTGCACGACGATCGACGAAGCACTCGCGAAGCGAGGCGTCCATGCGAAGCAACTCGCTCTCGTCAAATTCGACATTCAGGGAAGCGAAGTCGATGCTCTGAAGGGTATGCGCATGACGCTTTCGCAACATCGGCCACCGCTAATTCTCGAGTACTCACCGAAGCATTTGCGCGCGGTCGGTCGATCATTCTTCGACGTCCTCTCGTTCATCGATCTCAACGGATATTTTCCCTCGATGATCGATGACGAGAAGCACGAACCTTCGGCGAAAATTCTGCATCCGCTCACGGTCGAGCAGTTGTTGGAAATCACGCAAAAGCTATTTCAATCGCCGGTGGATCAGGGCGTGGACTTGTTTTTGGAATTTCCAAACGGATGAGCGCCTGCGAGCCTCTGGCTTACTTCAAGAGCAAGGCGCTGTTGTATCCCGCGGCGATCATCGTCCACGAGCCCGCGACCTGAACGGGCGAGGATCTTGGTGTCAGATTGTTTTGTCCGAGGCTGCCGTCTTGGTTCACGCCCCACGTCCACACGGTGCCATCCGTGCGTTTAGCCAAACCGAAAGTGGCTCCGGCGCAAACCGTGCTCCAGGCCGTGCCCGGAATTTGGACCATGACCGATCTGTCCGTGCGTGCTCCGTTTCCGATTTCGCCGTTGCTTCCTTCCCCGGAGGCCCACATCGTGCCGTTCGTTTGGACGCCGTAGATGTTGCTTCCGGCGGACGTCAGCATCGACCAGCTACCGGTCAATTGAACCGGCGAATTTTGATTCGTAAGAGTGCCTTCGCCAAGCTGTCCTACGACGTTGTACCCGCAGACCCAGGCGGTCGCGTTGGATTTGATGAGAAAAGTCTGAGTGGATCCGGCACAGACGCTGGCATACGTTCCCGCCAACGGGTTCGGTGTTGCTGGATCGAAGCCGATACCGCGCCCGCCATAGTCGTAGGCGCCGGCCGACCAGAGCGTTCCGTCGGATCGGACGGCGAATGATATGTTGTAACCTGCGGCAAACTCGGTCGTCCAAGTTCCCGCAAACTGGGTCGGCGCGGAACGACTGGTCGTGTCCCCGAAACCAATTTGGCCATAGTTGTTGTTACCCCAAAGGTAAAACGCAGCGGTCGTTCGCCGGCCGAGGGCAACTTGAAATCCTGCAGCTATCGCATCGTACGTTCCCGTCACTTGCACGGGTGAGGAATGATGGTTCGTCGCAGAATTCCCCATCGTGCCGTAGCTTCCTTCTCCGAACGACCAGAGGGTGCCACCTACTTTGATCGCGTGAGTGTGTCCCCAACCTGCCGCGATCGTCGTCCAGCTACCGGCCACTTGGGTCGGCGAGGACCGATTGACGAGATCGTTTTGCCCCAACTGCCCCGCCCAATTTCCACCCCAAGTCCACAGCGTGCCGTCACTTTTGATTCCAACCGTGTGATCGACTCGTGCGGCAATGGCGCTCCATGATCCGGGAATCTGGCTCGGAGAAATTGCGCCGCTGAAAGTTCCTAGCCCGAGGGAACCGACGCTGTTCTGGTCATAACCCCAGGTCCATAAGGTGGCGTCGCTTTTGATCCCGAACGCGCTATATGTTCCGCATGCCACCTGAAGCCAAGAGCCCGTGAGCTGAACAGGGGAGCTTGCGGGGATACCGCCAGAACCGATCGTCTGCGGTTCGCCCCAGTTCCATAAAGTTCCGTCCGTGCGAATCGCATGCGTATGATGGCTCAAAAGGCTGATCGATGTGACCACTTGAGACCAAGAGCCTAGGATCTGCGTCGGCGACGCACGGTGAGTGTTGTCTCCGACTCCCAAGCCACCCCAAATATTGCATCCCCAGGCCCAGAGAGTTGCATCGGATTTGATTCCGAAACCGCGATAGTAACCAGCAGCGACTTTGCTCCAAGTCCCCGCGATCTGCACGAATGAGAGAGGCACGACTCCCAAACCTAACTCGCCGGAGGTGTTCCCGCCCCACGTCCAGACGGAGTTGTCGTTCTTCATGGCCACAGTGTGGCCCCCGCCCATCGCGAATTGCGTCCAGCTCGTCCCCGAAAATGCCACGGGCGATGTCCGATTGCCGAGATCGCCGATGCCAAGCTGACCCGACGTGTTCACGCCCCAACACCAAAAGGTGCCGTCCGATTTCTTTCCATAGTGATGATTGGATCCCGTCCAGACTTGCGCCCATGAACCTACGATTTGAACGGGGCTCGATTGATGGGTCGCAGTCCCATCCCCAAGAGACGAACCTCCATTGTAGCCCGACGCCCAAAGGGTGCCGTCGGATTTGAGTCGATGGCTCGTTCCTGAGGTGGAGTAACCAAGAGCGCCGATCGAAGCATAATTCCCGCTCACTTGAGTCGGTGATGATGTCGACGTCGTGCTGCCGTTCCCCAGCCATCCGTAATAATTGTAGCCCCACACGTAGACGTTGCTGACTGGAGTGGTAGGGAGGACCCGCCATCCTCCGAGCGCCTTGTTGAATTGCGCGAGGGCTTTCCCGGAGAAAAGTGTCGCGCCGATAGGACTCCATAATTTTGGTTTAGACAGAGACGCGCCGGCGGCGGTGATGGACTTCAGGAACGATCGCCTCGAAGCGATACTGCGTTTCTTCAATGGGCCTCCGGTGACCGCTCCACTGTACCAACCGCGCTGAGGGAGAGCACCCTCATTTGAAATAGTTTAGCTCTGGACCTTAGTCGAGGCGAAACTGCTCATCCATCGATGGTGATTATTGGAATCCGTCGATCCACGAGATGTAGACGTCGTTACCGATCCGCTGCAGCGAATAGATCACGTGGCCCGTGCCGGGCGTCGCGTTGGCCGGGCGGAAGAACCAATTCGTGATTCCCGTGTGCGAGAACGCGCAGGTACCCGTGTGGGTGTTGTTCTTCACGTTGATCGTGTACGTACCGCCATCGACCATATTGCTGAGCGCCCACGTCGTACCCGAGCACGCCGTCGAGGTGTACTGCGTGTTCCCGGTCGTGAAGCTGATCGTCGTTCCTGCGCCGTTGTTGACCGAGCGAGAAACGATCGAGCCTTGCACGTCGAGAACCGCGCCCGTGCTGAGCGTGCTTCCACCGATCGACATTCCTGTGGGGTAAACTCGCGCGATCGTCGTCGACGCCGTACCGGCTTTGATCAAGAGATTGTAACCCGTGCCGTCGTCTGCGATCTGAGCACCGGACGCCCAGCTCAGGCCTTGGTTTGGACCGGAGTTGAACACGACACCGCCGCCGCCGGCGTAAATGCTTCCGAGTGCCATGATCATACCCGAGGTATAGATCGTGCCTGGCGTGTGCCAAGCTGCGGGAACGGCGCCGCCCAATCCAATACGCTGTTGGTTGT
>JAZKJB010000182.1:0-6983 GCA_040384505.1 Bdellovibrionota bacterium
GGCTCGAACATGCTCACCACGATGGCCGCCTTGGGCTTGGTTTCTAGCGTGAGTTACAGAAAACACATGTTCTGACGTGCTGAACGATGAAAGAGCGGAATCGGTTTCGGTTTCCGTTTGTCGTTTCCGTTTGGAGTTTCGGTTCCCGTACGGTCGACGGTTTTCGGTTTCATATTTTTCGACCGAAAACGGAAAACCGAAACCGAACGGAAACCGATTCTCCCCAGGGCGACTCAGCCCAGATGCTTGGTCAACGCCGCGACGATCGATTCTTTCGGGTGATTTCCTACGATTTCTTCGACCTTTTGCCCAGCTTTGAAGAGGATCATCGTCGGGACGCCGCGGATGCCGAAGCGGCTCGGCGTTTCTTGATTCGTGTCGATGTCGACCTTCACGACTTTGAGTCGGCCGCCGTATTCGGAGGCGATCTCTTCGAGTTTCGGCGCGAGAGCGCGACAAGGTCCGCACCACTCCGCCCAGAAATCCACTAGCACCGGCATGTCCGATTTCAAGACGTCATTGTCGAAGCCAGCGTCCGTCGTTTGTGTCGTCAGTGTTCCCATTCCGCGCCCTCCAGGTCCAAGGTCCAGGTCATTTGTAACCTAGCGACCGCTTTTTGTCGAACTCGCGAGCGACGGACGTCGGGCGAGGTCTGGTTTCGCCTCACTCACCTCTCGGAGAGACGGAAATTCTCAAAATCCAGCGTGATTCCGACGATAAGAGAACGATGCAGAAGGACGAACTGACCATCCTCATCGTCGACGACGACGCGACTCTCGGCAAAGCGCTGAAAGAGGCGTTCACACGTGCGGGCTTCAAAGCCACGCACGTTCAAAAACCCGACGAAGCTTTGTCGTTCTTGAAGCTGCAATCCATCCACGCCGCGATCATCGACTGCATGCTCCCGAAGATGAACGGCCGCCAACTCGCGAAGAAGATCAAAGACGAATCGTCGGGAGATCTTCCGGTCGTGCTCATGAGCGGGATCTACAAAGACAAGAACTTCGCCCGTGAAGCGCTCCAGGAAACCGGCGCGATCAGCTTTCTCACGAAGCCCTTCGATCTCGAGCAACTGATCCGCACGATCGAAACGAAGCTCGAGTCGATGTCGATGATCGACGTTCCGTTGGCGCCCCTCCAGTCGTTGATGGCGAAGGAGACGATCTCGCACAAAGAGCGAGTCAAGGTCGTCAACGACGCCGGCGAAGTGCACGGATTCGAATTGCCCTGGATCTTCAGCGCTCTCATGCATCCGCGCATCAATGGTCACTTGAACATCATCACGCCCGATGGCGAAGTTTGCGGCGTCGGATTCCAAAAGGGCAACGTCGTCCAGGTGAACCAGAAAGACGCGAAGTCTTACTTCGGCGTGCTCATGGTCGAATACGGTTTCATCACGCAAGCCGAGATCGAAGAAGTGATGAAGGCGACCGGCAAGACGAAAAAAATGGGCGAGCGACTCGTCGAAGCGAACATGCTGAGCCCGCACGCGATCCAGATCGTGATGGCCGAGCAGCAAGGCTTGCGCCTTTCGAAGACGATCGCGGAGACGACGGTGAAAGTGAATTTCATCGAGTCCGACGAAATGCGCGAAGATGCACTCCTCGATCGTAACGCGCTCACCGACCTCATGAACGAGTGGCTCAACTCCAAGCTCACGGGCGCGTGGTTGAAGTCGTCGTACATGACTTGGCTCAAGTACAACATCAAGACGACCCCTGAGTTCGACAAGAACCACCGCGTCCATCTGATTCCGGCCGTGCAGCGCTGCCCTGGCGTCGTCGATCTCCTGTTGAAGGCCTCGAGTTTGGAGATGGCGCTCGCCGAATTGAGCGGCTCCGAAGATCACTTCTACCCGGCGCTTCACGCCTTGATCGTCAGCCGTCAGCTTCGTTTCGGTGAGATCACCACGCACGCGGTGGACTCCGGCTCGCAACGCAAGCGCCTCGAGAAGCTCTTCATCGACATGGAGAAGCGAAACTACTTCGAACGACTCGGCGTCACGCCGAAGTCGAAAGACGCGGACATCAAACGCAACTTCCACGATCTCGCGAAGATCCTCCATCCCGACAAGCTCGGGCCCGATACTCCGGTCGAAGTTCGCGACCTCGCGAGGAAGTGCTTCTCGCTCGTGACGACGGCTCACGAAGTCTTGAGCGATGCGAGCAAGAAGAGCGAGTACATGCTCGAGCTCGAGCAAGGCCGCGCGGAATCGATCCTCGAAGCCGAACGCCTCACGCAAATCGCACGCACGCTTCTGACGAAGGGCGACTTCCGCAAAGCTCGCGAGACGATGAACGAAGCCGTGGTCCTCTGCCCGCCCACGAGCGAGATGCGCCTTTTGCACATGTGGTCGCGCTTGAAAACGGCGACGAGCGACAACAACCCGAAGCTCACCGACACCATCAAAGAAGAGATCGCCGCGATCCCGCCCGAAGATCGCCACAACCCGATCTACTACTTCGTCAAAGGCTTGCAGCTGCGTCTCGTGAACGACGAGGAAGGCGCACGCCGAAGCCTCGCCCACGCGGTCTCGATGGCTCCCGATTTCATCGACGCCAAACGCGAGATGTCGCTCTTGAACGCCCAAGCGAACGCGGACAAGCCCGTCGATTTGCTCAAAGGCGATCTCAAGGACGTGGTGGGATTGCTCTTCAAGAAGAAGAAGTGATCACTTCTTTTTCGGAACGAACATCGCTTTGACGAATTCGCGCTTCTCTTTGTCGATCTTGTCGAGCTGATCTTTTTCGGCGAGAGCGGCCTTCTTCAGATCCCGCATCGCCTTCGCCGCCACTTCGTGCGACATCACTCGATCGACCGGTTCGTCGTGCTCGGTGAGGAATTTATCGTAGCGGTCGCTACGCGCGGAACGGGAGATCGAAGACGAGCCCGGGGTTTTCACGGGATCCCATTCGCCCTTCGCTGAAACTTCAGGCGCCGCCGCCTTCGTTCCGACGATGAGAAGCTCGTCGCCTTGACTCAAGTCGACGTTCGTCACCTTTTCGTACTTCTCGAGGAGCGGTGCCACCGGCATCTTCGCGAGTTTCGCGACGGTCTCGATCGCGCTCTTCGCCCTCAGCGGCGACTCGAGGAACGCGTCGATCGCGCGGCGGTCTTCTCCCGAAATGAGCGGCGCAGAACCCGAGTGCAGGAGCGCGATCGCCGGCGGAATTTGATGCTTCTTGAGCTTGAGCGCGAGCTTAACACCGTCGACGTTTCGGCCCTTGTATGTCGCGATGAGGATCTCGGGAAAGAAACCGAGGAGCGCGTCGTTGACCAACACGTCTTTCGCGACGGAGAGAACGTCGAAACCGAGACGACGGAGCGTCGTTTCGAGCCCGATCATTTCGCTGTAATCCTCGATGACGAGCATGACCTTGCGCATAGGAAATCATTCTAATAGAAGCAGAGTATGCCGTCACCGAAGATCAGCGGGTTCACCGTCATTCGCAACGGGGTCCTCATGGGCTACCCCGTCATCCAGAGCATCAAGAGCCTTTTGCCGCTGGTCGACGAAATGGTCGTGGGAGTCGGGCAAAGCGACGACGATACCAAAGCCCTGATCCTTTCCATCGACGACCCGAAGATCCGCATTTTCGATTCATTCTGGGATCCGCAGAAGACGAAGGGCGGATTCATCTTGAGCGAGAAAACCAACGAAGCGCTCGACCGCTGCACCCACGACTGGTGCTTCTACATCCAGGCCGACGAAGTCGTTCACGAACAGGATCTGCCGCACTACCGCGAAGCCATAGCGAAAGCGGATCCGGACGCCAGAGTCCAAGGACTCCTCTCGAAATACATCCACTTCTACGGGAGCTATTCGACGATCGCCACCTCGCGAAAATGGTACCGGAACGAAGTCCGCGTCGTGCGCCGCTCGACCGGAATTCGCTCCCACAATGACGCGCAGGGCTTCCGTGTGAACGGAGAAAAGCCGGTCGTGATCCCCTCGGGCGGGCGAATATTTCACTATGGCTGGGTGAAACCGCCGAAGACGATGGGCCAGAAGGCGACCCTCCTTAACCGTTGGTGGCATGGGCACAAAAGAGATGGGGAATTCGTCGATTTCCAGTATGATCGCCAGTACGGCCTCCGCCCCTACGAAGGAACCCATCCTGTCATCATGCAGGAGATGGTTCGTTCCCAAGATTGGGAGTTCGACTCGCGTCGATCCCTTTCGGATTGGCGTTGGAAAGATCTGAACCTGCTGGCGAGCGATCTCTTCGAGAAAACGTTCCGTCATCGCATCGGCGAGTACAGACCTTACCGTTTACTTAAAGCCTAAGTGCGCGCCAAAGTACGAGACCGATAGCCTCCTGAAAGGACCTTTTATGATGAAGTCACGAGTCGAAACCACCACTCTCCCGAAGCGCGAGTTCACCGTCATGAGTGGCAACACTCCGATTCGCGTCGGTTCCGGCCACGGCCTCGCGGTCATCTCCGGTCCTTGCGTGATCGACTCCGAAGAGCTCGTGATGAAAACGGCGAAAGCGCTCGTCGAGATCACTCAGCGAGTCGGCGTGGGACTCATCTTCAAGAGCTCCTACGAGAAAGACAATCGCGGCTCGGAGAAGAACTGGACCGGCCCGATGGCGAACGAAGGTCTCAAAGTTCTCGCGAAAGTGCGCAAGGAATTCGGCTGCCCCGTTCTCACCGACGTCCATCGCGTGGAAGACGTCGAGATGGTCGCCGAGTACGTCGACGTGCTTCAGATTCCCGCTTACATGTGCCAACAGACTTCGCTCGTCATCGCGTGCGGAAAAACCGGCAAGCCGGTCAACGTGAAGAAGGGTCAGTTCCTCGCGCCCGAAGGCATGAGCAGCGCCGTTTCGAAGATCCACTCGACGGGGAACAAAAACGTCCTTCTCACCGAGCGCGGAGCGAGCTTCGGCTACAACCGCCTCATCGCCGACATGCGCTCGATCCCGGTCATGCAAGAGCTCGGCGCTCCCGCGTGCTTCGATGCGACTCACGTGATTCGTCTGTATGGAATCTCGAGTGCCGATCCGGCCGGCGGCGAGCCGCGCTTCGTTCCGCACCTCACGCTCGCGGCCGTCGCGGCGGGCGCGGATGCTCTCTTCCTCGAGACGCATCCGAATCCGATCGAGGCCAAGTGCGACGCGGCCTCGCAACTCAACTTGAAGCACTACGAGAATCTGCTCCGCATGTCCGTCGAAGTTCGCAAAGCGATCAAATCGCCCGAACACGTCGGTGAAATGAGATTCTGATCTTAAGCAACCTCTCGCGACGGCGCTCGAGTAAGGCACCTTGATATGCGCGCGCAATTGATGATGCGTTATATCCTCGGCGAGATGATCCCGACGTTTTTCATCGGGGTCATCGCGTTCGTCTTGATCCTGCTCACATTTCAAGCCCTGCGGCTCACGGAGTTCGTGCTCGTTCACGGTGTGAAGCTGACGACCGTCATCGAGATGATGGGCTATCTTTCGACGGCGTTCCTCCCGATTCTTTTTCCGATGAGTCTACTCCTCACCGTGCTCCTCACGTACGGCCGCCTCAGTGCGGATGCCGAAGTCGTCGCATTTCGCGCGATCGGTCTCAATACCGGCTACATCATCGCGCCCGCGATGATCATGAGCGTGCTGGTCTCGATCTTGAGCTTGCAGACCTCGTATCACATCGCTCCCTGGGGAAATCGTCAGTTCGAGCTGCTGATCTCGAAACTCGGTTCCATGAAGCCAGGTGTCGCGATCAAAGAGGGAACGTTTTCGGAGGGCTTCTTCGATCTCGTGGTGTACGCGAATAAAGTCGATTCGACCGACGGACATCTCGAGCAGGTCTTCATCTTCGACGAGCGCAACCAAGCCGCACCCGTCACGGTGATCGCGAAGCAAGGCGCGATCATGCAGGACAAGGACATGCCGGGACACAGCGCTTCGCTTCGCCTCATGGACGGTGACATTCATCGTGGCTCCGACGGCCGACACACGAAGATCGATTTTTCGACCTACGATATCTTCCTCAGCGATCCGCACAAGGAAGAAGCGACCGGAAAATCCCCTCCCAGCATGACGATCGAAGAGCTGAACGAAAAGCTCGGCGCGCCCGGCAACACGGCTGACCATATTCTCGAACTGAAGACGGAGCGGGAAAAGAGAACGGCACTAGGTTTCGCGTGCGTCCTCTTCGCCGCGATCGGCGCGGGCATCGGCACCGTGAGCAATCGCCGGAACGTGAAGTCCGGCGGAACCGTGATCGCTCTCGGCTTGATCGTGGCTTACTACATTTTGTACGTCGCCTGCGAGAGCCTCGCTCGAAAAGGCACCGTCACTCCGTGGATGGCGATGTGGCTGCCGAATGCTCTTTTTACACTCGCTGCAGGTTGGTCGCTTCGCCGCGCGTGGCGCTGAACCTTCGAGTCCATCGAGAATCGCGAGATCCATCGCGTCCCGAACGACCGCCGCTTCTCCATCGATGACGAGATCGAGACTCCCCGATGCGTGACCGTCCGAAGGAAAACTCGGCAGCACGGCGATCAGTCTTCCCAGCTCCGACGCGAGACGAGCGGTCATCAGAGAGCCACTCTTCCTTCTCGCTTCGACGACGAACAACATTCTCCCGAGGGCCGCGATCAACCGGTTTCGTCCCTCGAAGTGAGCGCGTCGAATTTCTTGTGACGGCGGGTAAGGACTGACGAAGGCTCCGCCAGCCCGCAACACCGGCTCGATCCAATCCGCGAGATCTCGAGGATAAAGTCGCTCGATACCAGAGGGAAGGAAGACGACCGTCGGCCGACCTTTTCGAACGGCGGCTGCGTGGGCTCGCTGATCGATGCCCCTCGCGCCACCGCTGACGATGATCGCCTCGGGTCTGAGATCGAGAAACGTCGAGAGATGTTGATCCATCCAGTCGAGAGAACGCCGGGAGGCTTCGCGGGCGCCCACGATCGAAATGCAGCGCTCGGGATCCAGCGCTTCGAGCGAACCGAGAACTTGGAGAGACGACGGCGGTTTCTCGAG
>JAZKJB010000182.1:6993-12683 GCA_040384505.1 Bdellovibrionota bacterium
CCGCTCGTCTCTGCAAGATCGAGCGGGCTCGTGGGTCGCGATCAGCGGCGAAGGGGGCTCATTCGATTTCCGGCTCTCGTCCCTTGCCGAAGTTCGTCGCCTCTTCCGCGGATTCCGTGATGATCTTCGCGCTCGCCGACGGCATGTCGCCACTCGTACGATCGCCGATCGTGATGAACTCCGCGTTGTCGAGAACGATCGCCGTCGCGACTTTCTCGCGAACGTCCGCGATCTTCACGCTGGCGATTGGAACGGTCGTATTCGGATAGCGCGTATCGAGGAAACGAGTTCCGCGCTTACTCGAGATGCCGAGGATGTCGCCGACCCGGAGGCCCGCTTTCGCTCCGCCGCTCAAGTAGACGACCGAGCCGAGCCCCATGAGACGTCTTTCGTTGTCGAAGGTCGAACCGAGCACTTGCACGTCGGCCTCGGCACGTCGGCCCTCGCTCGTATAGGTCACGCGAGGTGGAGGCTCGTCGAGAACGTAGGCCCCTTTTTCGACGGGTTCGAGCGTCGTCATCACGAGCGCGCGATAGACGTTCTTGTTCTCGTTCACCATTCCCGTGATCACGCCGATTCCGCGAACGTCGACGATCGGACCGGGCGCACCGCTCGGACGCGGGCGCAGTTGCGCGAACGTCACGCGCATCCCGATGTTCACGTCGCGATTCAAGCGCACGTAGACGTAGCTACCCGTACCTGCGATTCGCTCGGTCGCTTCGATCTCTTCGACTTTCCCGAGCTCTTCGGGGGCGCGGTCGACCGCATAAGACGGAAGGATCACCGTCGCCGATTCACGAGCGCGAATCGCGGGCGCACCCTTGATTCCCGAAAGATCGAAACCTTGATCGATCGAGTCGGGACGATCGAGCTTGAACGAATACGGTAGCTCTCTCAGCAAGGGAACGCGCTTGCTCGGGGGCGGAAGAGTCGGTTCGGGGATGATCTCTTGAGTCTCGGCGATTCCGGTGTCGATGTCTTCTTGGGTGATCTCGCCTTCGACGTCTTCTCGATAAAACGGTCGATCGCTCGACGAGCGGGTGAAGATGCCATTGCCGACCGACTTCGCTGGAGCCGTGATCTTCGTCACGCCGATCGTCGGCGCATCACCTTCCGTGCCCGCGATGAATTTGAGAGCGAAGCCTTTCGAGATGTCGTGAGGATTCTCGATCGTTCCGTTCTGCGACCACAGTTTTCCCCAGAAAAAGCCGTCCCCGAAGAAAGTCTTGGAGATGTCCCAGAGCGTGTCGCCCGCCTGGATCGGATAAAGTTCGGCTCGGCGGTCGCCGAGGACTTCTTCCCAGCTGAAATCGTCGACGGGCTTCACGCTCTCGACGATCTTGTGGAGCTTTCGCTCGAAGGCGACGTTCGGAGCATCGAAGAGATCCGAGTCGGCCTCTGGAGCTTTCGCGATCGCGGGCGGTGCCTGCGGTTCGCTCACGTCGACAGGTGGTTCGTCGATGGCAGGAGGCGGCTCTTCGACGATCGCGGGAGGAGCTTCAGGCTCCTCGAGTGACGGCTCCTCGACCGGAGCGGGAGCCTGAGGTTCGGCGACTTTCGTTTCTTCAGGCTCGTCGAGCTGAAGCTCGTCTTCCATTTCGGACTCCGCACTCGCCGCAGGCTTGGGAGTCGGCGTCGCTTGTGCTTGGCTCGTGCCTTCGTCTTCTTCGAGGTCGATGTCGTCGAGCTCGTCGTCGGACTGCGCCTTCGGCATCTCGGGTTCGGATTCGAGATCCGCGGCCGAATCGAGATCCGTCGCCGAATCCAGCTCGGCATCGATCGCTTCGTCGAGATCTTGCGCGCTGACTTGCGAGAGCGAGAGCACGACGATCGCGGTGATCGCGAGACAACGCTTCGAAAATGGCGATGAGAAGAAACGGCTCACTTAGGACTCCCGACTTTTCGTAGTTGTCTGACCGAGGAGTTTCAGCTCGACCGAGACGCGGAACGCCTCGGGGCTGCCGGGGTATCGATCACGGATCGCTTTGTAGCCACGGATCGCATCACTTCGGCGACCGCTGCGCTTGTCGATCTCGGCTCCGATGAGGAGCGCGGAGACGACCTTGTTGCTGCGAGGATAGTCCTTCATCAGGCGTGCGAACTGCGCCCGCGCGTCCTGCAAGTCGTTCATCTCGAACGCCTGGAGGCCGGCCATGTAAAGGGCGTTATCCGCGAAAACGGAGTCGGGATAAGTCTTCAACAGTAAGCGCAGCGTCGTCTTCATTTCTGCCGCGTTATGTGCCCGATAGGTGTCGATGACTTTCGAGTAGAGAAAATGCTCGCCATTCTCCCCGGCCGGAACCGAGATTTTCGCACTCGGTTCGGGCGCCGATGTCGGCGCGATCGGCTTCTGAGGCGTCGCCTGTGGTGCGACTTTCTCCGGAGCCTTCGGCTCGGGTTCCGTGTACATGATGCCCGTGGGACGATCGACCGGCTTCGCGGAAGCGGTGCGATGTTCGAGGACGAGGTTTCTTTCCTTCAGGTCCTCGATCAGATCGTTTTTCTTCTTGAGTTGCTTCTTCAGCGTTTGAATTCGGCGTGCGTAATCCACAGACGGAGCCGATTTCTTAGGTGCAGAAATGCAGCTGATCATTGTGGCAGCCGCGCTCATCACGATGACGGCGCGGAGAACGGCGCGAGAGCCCGTTGCACAATTCCATTTGTGTCGTCGGTCTTCCATGAAAACTTCCTGTTCTCTTGATGTTAGATGAAGGCCACCGCGAAGCAAAGAAGGCTCCGAGCGACGTGGACCAAAGGCTCGTGTCTGGTGCTGAACAGGTTCTCTCAGGTCGATCGCGATGCGTGACCGAATCTCCCATTGTGAACAAGCCGCCCACTTATCCACAGGTAATGTGGAGACACCCGGCTTCTGGACCTTAGACCCGCTATCAGATAAGGGTTTCAGCGGATTGCTGAAGGCAAAGGCAAGGTTCATGTGCTCGATTTCACAATGGAAAGCCTAGTTGTTAAGGCTTCTACAAGATTATCTGTCCTGAGCCTTACATCCGACATCCGTCGGTCTTACAGGATCTATCCTCATTCGTGTCGATTCGACGTGAGCGTTCCGCTTGCACTCGAGCCTTTCGATGCTGGTTTTCCTCGTGTTTTCTCTCATCGTCATTTCAGTCACGCATTCGCTCGTGCTCCCATTTTCAGCAGGGAGTCCGACATCCGTTCACTCCTTCTGCATTCAGAGCTGCCCACTCTCTGAACACGCCGAGCTTTATCGCGCGATCGTCTGCGGAAGTTCGCTTCCGCACTCGTCGATTCGCTCAAACTTCGTGCAAACGGGATTGATTCACCTGCTCGTCGTCTCGGGTCAGCACTACTGTTTCTTGGAATCGTTGGTCGAATCCGTCACACGTCGATGGCCGGCATTCGCGAAGTGGTCGGTCGGTCTTCTCGTCCTCGGGACATTCACGTTGGCTTCGGGCGCATCACCTCCGGCCGTGCGTGCGGCAGCGGCGTGGAGCGCGAGGCGAGTGTCTGATCAGTTCAAACTATCTTGGTCACGACCACAGACGGTCGCCTGCTCGGTCGCGCTCACACTCGCGTTCTGCAACGACATGACCGATCTTCTTTCTTTGGCATTGAGCGGAACGGCGGCCGCGACGCTCGCTTTTCCCTGGGTCGTTCGAACCCCGGCGAAACGCATGAGGCGAACGTTCACAAAACTGCTAGCCCGACTTCGCGAGGGGTTTCTACTTCAAGCGCGACTCTATCTCATGCTCATCCCGGCGCTTTGCGCGATCGCGATTCCACATCCTCTTTCTATTCTCTGGAACATGCTCGCCGGTCCCTTGATCGGCCAACTCTTGTTTCCGATGAGCCTCGTGGGATTCTTCGTTCCGATTTTAGTGAAGTGGGTCGACCTCGCTTGGCATTACGCGCTCGGTTTCGTCGCGGCGCTTAGCTCGATCACTCCGCGATCTCCGTCGCCGATCGCAATGCCGACGTTCTTCGGAATCGGCTATGCCCTCCTCCTCATCGGTTCGACGATCGCTCTGGAGCGTCGGCGGAGAAGTTCGCTCTTGGCCTTCACGCTCCTTGTGACAGGCGCAGCGGCGGCGCAAAGCGAACCGCGTGAACTCGTCGTATGGAACGTGGGGCAAGGTTCCTGGGCGACCGTGATCGAAGGCGATCGCTGCACGCACTTCGACATGGGCGGAGAATTCGCGCCGTGGGGAAAGATTCGCGCCTCCTGTGAAGGGCGCAAAAATTCCGTTCTCTTCAGTCATTGGGACTGGGATCACGTGTCGTTCACACCGAAAGCGGCGAGGACTTTGGACAACATGTGTCTCGCCGCCAGACCCGGCGGCACTGCGACTCGAATACGAGAGAAAATAATTTCCTCGATCGCCGAATGCGCGGTCGCACTACCGATCGTCGAGAACACGCCGGTGCAAACGGCTCGCGCCGCGAGCTCGAACGCTTCGAGTCGCGTATTCACTTTCGGGGGTGCGATCTTTCCCGGCGATGCGACCAAGACGGAAGAATCTCGGTTTCGAAAACTGCGTGCGGCCAGGATCTTGATTCTTCCTCACCATGGCTCTCGAACTTCGACTTCGGACTCGCTCCTCACCAAGACGAAACCGCGCATGGCGATCGCGAGTTCGAGAAAAGAAAAATATGGCCATCCCCATCCGACGGTCATCGCGCGCCTGAAAGAGCGGGGCGTTTCACTTTTGCGAACCGAAGAGTGGGGCTCGATTCGTATTCAAATGAAAAAGCCGGAGCGTTTCGAGCTCCGGCCTTTCGTGAAACGACGAGATGAGAAAATCAGAGGCTGTACGGTCGATACTCCATGTTGAGCGACTTCGCGACCGGCTCGTAAGTCACGTTGCCGCCATAGACGTTGAGACCTTTGAAGAGCGCTTTGTCTTTCGCGATCGCATCTTCGACGCCCAGTTGAGCGATCATCGAGGCATATTTGAACGTCGCGTTCGTGAGCGCGTACGTCGACGTGCGAGCGACGACACCCGGCATGTTCGGCACGCAGTAGTGGATGACGCCGTTGATTTCGTAAACGGGGTTCTGGTGACTCGTCGGGCGGCACGTTTCGATGCACCCGCCTTGATCGACTGCGACGTCGACGACGACCGAGCCCGGCTGCATGCGCTCGATCATGTCTTTCGTGACGAGAACCGGAGCCTTCCAGCCCGTGACGAGAACTCCGCCGACGACGAGATCGCTTTCGACGACCGAGCGCTCGATGTTCTGGAAGTTCGAATGGAGAGTCGTGAGACGACCCTGGAAGACGTCGTCGAGATATTCGAGTCGGCGATGATTGACGTCGAGGATCGTGACCTCGGCTCCGAGCCCGACGGCCATTCGAGCTGCGTTTATGCCGACGACGCCGCCACCGATGATCGTGACTTTACCGCGCGAGACGCCCGTCACTCCACCGAGGAGAATTCCTTTTCCGCCATGATCCTTCTGCAGATAGAAGGCCCCGATTTGCGTCGCCATGCGGCCGGCGACTTCCGACATCGGCGTGAGAAGCGGAAGACTTCCGTCCTCGAGCTGAATCGTTTCGTAGGCGATCGACTTCACTTTGCGATCACAGAGCACCTTCGTGAGTTTCGGCTCCGCCGCGAGATGGAGATAAGTGTAGAGGATTTGGTTTTCGCGCAGGAGCTCGTATTCGTCGGGAAGCGGCTCCTTCACTTTCATGATCATGTCCGCGGTCG
>JAZKJB010000182.1:12693-14482 GCA_040384505.1 Bdellovibrionota bacterium
CGTAGATTTCCTTCGCGCTATCGAGGATCTTCGCTCCGGCCGAGAGATAGGCTTCGTTCGGAATGCGGCTGCCGACGCCAGCGTCCTTCTGGACGTAGACGGTGTGCCCCTCTTTCACGAGCTGGCGAACGCCGGCTTCCGTGAGACCGACGCGGCTTTCACTGATTTTGATTTCCTTCGGTACGCCGATGATCATGGCAGGAATCCTCTCGCTTTAGTTTGGGGGAACGCGAGGGATTTGAGCAAATGTCGGACACCAGGGCAAGACTAGAGTGATTGCGTCAGCCGCCGCGGTTCCACATCGCCGCGAGGCCGCCCGCCAGATCCACGCGAGGCGCTGCGGGCACTTCGGTGCCGAGCTCGATGCGGCGAACGGCGTCAGGCGACTCGATGATCTTGCGCACGAGACGGTTCAAGACGTCGTGGCCGGCTTTGTACAAGACCAAATGACCCATCAACGGCATCCCGAGAGTTACGAGATCGCCCAGGGCATCGAGGACCTTGTGACGAACGAATTCATCGGGCCAACGAAGACCTTCCGGATTCATCACTTCGGCGTGATCGAGAACGATACAGTTCTCGAGGCTGCCCCCACGGGCAAGGCCTTTCGCGCGCATCGCTTCGACGTCTTTCATGAAGCCGAACGTTCGCGCGCGCGAGAGCTCACGAGCGAAGGACGTCTCGTTCACGTCGAGATCGAGATACTGACGGCCGATCGCGGGATGCGGGAAATCGATCGTGCACGTCACACGGAGGCCGTTGTACGGAACGACGTATGCGTGTTTCTCGCCGTCTCCGTAGAAGATCGGCTGAGTGACGTAGGCATACTTGCGCGGCTCGTCTTGATCGAAGAGTCCCGCGGAGAGAAGCGCTTCCATGAACGGGAACGCACTTCCGTCCCCGATCGGAATCTCGGGACCACTGAGCTCGATGAAGAGGTTGTCGATTCGAAACGCCGCGAGAGAAGAGAGGCAGTGTTCGACGGTCGAGACCGAGAAAGCTTGGCTCCCGAGGGTGGTCGCCATCTGCGTCGCGCGAACATGTTCGGCTTGCACGGCGATCGCCGGGCTTCCCGGAAGATCGGTGCGAACGACGTGGATCCCCGTGTTCGGGGGCGCAGGTCTAAAGACGACCGACGCCGATTCTCCGGTGTGGAGACCGATTCCTTCGACCGCGACTTTCTTGCGGATGGTCCGCTGTAAAAACATCGTTTCCTCGCCTCTGCCGACTTGCGTTGGTGCTCGTGCTAGTTGCTTGTAACCCTAATGAACGCAAAGCCCGGGCCAGCCTCGAAAACGAGACGGTGTCGCAATCGTGTTTGGCGCGTGTCTCTAAGTTATTGAAACGCTGCCGTTTTTTGAAGCAAAAAACCCGCGCTTAGGGTGCGCTGCGTTGATTGGTGGAGGCCAGTGGTGAAAGAACAACTCTCGGTGTGCCGAAAAAGCCTCAACCGCCAGCGAAGATGGCTTTGCAGGACATCGGCTGGAAGAACCGTTTTATGACGATGCTCCCGCTCGATTTTTTATCGAGTGGCTTCGAGATTTCGAGTGCCGGCAAAACGCTCGCCTGAGCTTTTTCTGCAGCTTTCAATGTTCGAATCAAAGGATCGTGAAACAGCTTGAGCCAAGGACCTTTCCCTGGCCAGTTCACGAGTGAGTACTCGAATTTTCCTCCGCCTTTGTCTTCGAATTTGAAGAAGCCCGATTCGTTCACGGTGTTGTTCGTCGTCATGTCACCCCACAGAGGCGAAGGCGACCACCCCACGGTGTGGACTGCGGGTCCGAAGTGG
>JAZKJB010000182.1:14492-17599 GCA_040384505.1 Bdellovibrionota bacterium
AGTTCCCGATTTTCGCACCCATCGCCGCTTGAAGCGCCATCTGCTTGTGAACGCTTTCAGCCCAAGGGTAGTAAGGTGAGCCGCTTTCCTTCACCGACACGTGCATGACTCGCATGACTTTCGCGTAGCGCATGAAGATCGGGAGGAAGCCTTCTCGAATTCCGGCCTTGATCTGCACCGGATAGTGCGACGGCAGGAATCCGAGGAACCGTTCGTTCTTCAAACCGAACAAGCGCATCAGAATTCGACGGGAGTCCTTGTTCAAGATTTCGCGCACGGATTCGTTCGCCAATATCTGGACCACCGGTCCGCCGTCGCGAACGTCCTGAGCGGCGACATTGAGGATCTGCATGAGCTGGGCATCCGACTTCACGTCGAGGAAGAAGCGAAGGTTCTTCTCCCCGTCTTTCAGGAGCTGCTTCAAGAATTCGTCAGTGCGGTACTCGAGCCGCGAGGTCGGGATGTGAAGTGATGGCCCAGTTCGCGTAGCGAAAGCCGACGAGCAGATCCATCATGATGGCGTCTTCGATTTTCAACAGGCGATCGAAGTCGATCTGTGAACGCTGAGTTTCGCCGCTCCAGATTTTGGCTCCCGTTCTCTGTTCCGCAATTCGTGCTTTTTCTTCGACGATGCGAACGAAGTCCGCGTCGCTCTTGACGTCGAGAACGCGCTTGAGCCCGGCACCATTCTCTTTCGCGAGCTCCGTCGCCAGGGACGGCACGCTCTTCGGCGAAATGAACTCGCTCTGCATGTAGTAATCCGCGCCGAAGATGAGGCGATGGCGCATCGTGATCTTGAAATCGGTTTTCAACTTCAACACGTCACGCTGATAACGCACGAGCATTTTCACGAGCATTTCGCGGGCGCCTTCTCGTTTTTCCGGCGTGTCGTTCCACGGACTGAAAATGAAGAGCTTCAACATTCCTTCGAGCTCGTTGAGATTGCTTCCTGCGATTACGCGCACGCGTTCGAGTTGATCGAGCCGCTGACTCATGCGATCGAGCGGCTCTTTCATCAGAGCGTCGTAGTCGACCTCCGTGAAAACTGCGTCGCCGAGATAGAGTCGGCTGACGGCGAACTGCAGATACTTGTCGTGCGTCGGATAATACGACGGCGTCATCGCCTCGTTGTGGACGTAAAGAACGACGTCGTTGCCACGATTTTTTTCCACTGCGTAACGCATGCGAGTCGCCGCACGACCGAGGTTGATCGCGGCGGGAATGTACGAACGCTGGAGATCCGGAGTTCCCCAGGTAATTCCATTCTTACTCTGCCCGCCCCAGTCGTTACGCGTATAAAAACCTTTTTCGAAGAGCGCGGCCTTCTCACCGCTGCCGTTCCAACCATTCTTGTTGAACGCGACGTTGGTGTGAGTCTCGTTGATGAGGTTCACCATCCAACGTGCCGAGGGAACGAGACCCTTCGCGATCTTCGCGGTGTTCTCGCGGTTGAACTTCGCTTTCGCTTCGAAGATCGCCTTCGATGCGACGTCAGCGAGCTTCTCGCGATGTTCGATGTACTTCGGATTGTTCATGTAGCTGAAATCGAGATCCACTCGGCCGTCTCTCGTTCGCTTTTCGAGCATCTCGAGGTTGCCGAACCAATCGAAAGCGACGATCGGAAGCATTCCTCGCTCCCACATCGGGATCAGAATGTGATCGACCACCGGGCGCATGGTTTCAGGTTTGTAGGGATCGACTTTGAACGTATCGAGACCGAAGCGAACGTCGGTAATCCCCTCGGCTTTCAACTTGTCGAGCAGCTGTTTGATGTTGTCGGGATCGCTCAAGCCCGAGAGTTCGAGCTCGTGCCACTGATGTTTTCCGTTTTTCGTCGTCGCCGATGGACTCGCGGATTCCCAAAACGTTCCCGTTTTTCCTGGCTTGATGATCTCGACTGCTCTTTGCGTGTCTTCCGCGATCTCGGCCATTTCTTGCGTCACGTTCGGCATGTCGACGGGTTGATTTTGATAATAATAAAAGCTCGAGAAACCGGAGCGCTTCGACCACTCGTTTTCTTCGTTGATCACTTCTCGGCCCCAAACGCTCCACGGATGGTTGGCCGCGTCCGCCCGCTTTTTCAACGACGCCATTTGCTCTGGCGTTGCAGGGTCTTTCGGACCTGCGAAGGTCGGCGTCGAAATCGAAATGACCAAGACCGCCGCGAAAACACGGCGAATGAATCGTGGGGATTTCGCGAGATTTCGAACCGACATGGGAACTCCACTGGCGTGCTGATTCGCCAGACCTAGACGTCTGCAATGCCGCGACTTGGGGTGAAATCAGACCAGAGCGAAGGCAGGCGCTCTCAGCTCCGGACTCGTGTCGAGTCGTTGGCCATCAGCTCGGAATTGTTTCACGGTCGGCTCGCCTGCCGGGTTAAGCTAAGCTCATGCGACCCTTAGGGTTTCTTCATATTGTCGTGGCTGGAATGTTCATCGCGCTGGCGTGCCTGGCGGGCTGCTCATCACCGGATTCCCGACGCTCGACCGAGCCCGATGAATCGGCCTACGAATCGAGCCAAGCTTCTGCTGCAGCCTATGGAATGGAATCGGCGTTTCTCGGAAAATCGCAGAAAGTACGTCCCGCGAACGATTTCCAGTTCTACTACAAGAACTGTTCGCAGACCGACAGTCGCGCGCATTACTCGAAGACGAGTTACTGGTGCAACGATCGGTGAGGTTTGGGTGGAGTCTGGCGAGTGCGCGGCTGTGCGGCTGACGTCGAAGTTCGTGACCACCGGGTGCTGCAATGTCGTCGACACACCATGACTCCAGCGCTGGATTTCGGAAGTTCTGCTCTGCTCCCTTCCCTCTTTTCCAAACCGACCGAAAGACCCCGCTCGAGCCGCCTGGATGGCGGAGCGAAAGCCGCTCTCATGGATGGACGAACAACGTGAGAACGAGATTCGTATACGAAGACGAGCGCTTCGTGACGGAGCGAGATTCGATCCGAATCGCATTCTCATAGACCCAAAGTTCGTGATGGAACGAAAACAAGCGCCCGGAGCAGCCGCCATAAACATCATATCGGCGAGTTCGAGATTCAGAACTAAAAGCAATTTCCTAAAAAATAATTATTGACCGGAGGTTCGCGTCTCCAGAATT
>JAZKJB010000183.1:0-2131 GCA_040384505.1 Bdellovibrionota bacterium
CGAATACGTCGAGCCCGGTGACTCTCGAGAAATCCGGTTACGCTCGCTTCCGCGATCTCGCCGGTCCGATCGTGTCACAACTCGCGACGTTCAAACTCGACAAAGTCGTCATCGAGACGCACGGACTCTCGCCGGAAGAAGAGCGCGCACTTTTGATCGGTCTCGAGCTCGCATCGTATTCGTACGCCGAGAATCGCGACAATCCGAAGAAGACCCGGAAGAAACTCCCGGCGCTTCTCTTGAAGACGAGCGAAGCACTCGATTCGCGCGAGATCGGCGCTGCTGCACGCCTCGCATTCTCGATGAACGTCGCACGTCACCTCACGAACATTCCTGGCGGCGAGCTCAACCCGCGAACTTATTCGGATGCCGTCGTCGATCTCTTCGAAGGTTTACCAGACGTGGACGTCGAAGTCTGGCAAGGCGAGAAGCTGCGCCAAGAGAACATGAACCTTCTGCTCGCCGTGGGTGGTGCGGCGACCGAAGGTCCGCGCTTGGTGCGCATCTCGTATCGTCCGAAGTCGGCAGCCGCAGGCACTCGGCCCGTCGCGATCGTCGGAAAAGGAATCACCTTCGACTCCGGCGGCCTCGACATCAAGCCGTCGTCGGGCATGCGCTGGATGAAGAAAGACATGGGCGGCTCAGCCGCTTCCGTCGGACTCGCGTACTGGGCGGTGAGCTCGGGCCTCGCGCTCCCGCTCGACGTCTACTTGAGCATCGCGGAAAACGCGATCGGCTCGGCCAGCTTCCGACCTGGCGACGTGATCACCGCACGCTCCGGTGTCACGGTCGAGATCGGGAACACCGATGCCGAAGGACGCCTCGTCTTGGCCGATGCGCTCGACGTCGCAGTGAACGCGGAAGAGAAGCCGCAGGCTTTGATCGACATCGCGACTCTCACGGGCGCGATCAAAGTGGGTCTCGGCGCCGAGATTGCCGGACTCTTCGCCAACGACGACTCTCTCGCCACCGAAATCGAAGAAGCGGGTCGACGCACCGGCGATCTCTCGTGGCGCATGCCCCTCTTTCAACCGTACAAGTCGATGCTTCGCTCGACCTTCGCGGACACGAACAACTGTAGCGACGGCGGTTTCGGCGGCGCGATCACGGCGGCCCTCTTCCTCGAGATGTTCGTGAAAGACATTCCGTGGGCTCATCTCGACATCTATGCATGGAAGGACGGCGCCGGCGGAGCCTTCGCGGAGTCGGGCGGTAACGGCCAACCCATTCAAGCGCTCTCGAGAGTTCTCTCGCGGATGGCCGACGGCGCGATGGACGGGCATGCATGAGTATCGTCGCGCACGTCGAATTTCCCGAAGGACTCGAACGAATTTTTCCGATCATGAAAGAGCTGCGACCGCATTTGGATCTCGACGAGTTCAAACGCCTCGCTGCACTCGCACACGCGGCCGACGGCTATCGTCTCGTGGTCCGTGAAATCAAAGGCGAGGCCGTCGCCGTCATGGGCTATCGGATCTTGCACGATTTCGTTCACGGTTCGCATCTCTACATCGATGATCTAGTGACGACGAAAGACGCGCGCGGCGAAGGGCACGGGGCTCAACTCTTGCGGTTCGCCGAGGGCGAAGCGCGCCGTCTCGGCCTCGCGGGACTGAGGCTCTCGACGGGCACCGAGAACAAAGACGCGCGACGGTTTTACGAACGCGAAGGTTGGGAAGCTCGCTCGGTGACGTTCAAGAAAAAGATGTCGACCCACTGATGGAAAAGATCGCGATCCCGCAAGACGAGCTTCACTTCACTTATGCCAGAAGCTCGGGCGCCGGCGGTCAAAACGTGAACAAAGTGAACAGTAAGGCGGTCCTTCGCTGGATGCCGACGACGTCGCGTGCGATGCCGGAAGGAGTTCGCACTCGGTTCATGAACAAGTTCGCTTCGCGATTGAATTCCGAAGGTGAGCTCATCGTCACGAGCGAGCGCCACCGCGATCAAGGACGAAACGCCGCCGATTGCCTCGACAAATTGCGCGAGATGATCGCGAGCGTCTGGCAGGCGCCGAAAAAACGCAAGGCCACGAAACCGACTTTCGGTTCCAAACAAAGACGAATCAAAGCGAAGAAGTCCCGCGGTGAAATCAAAGCCGGCCGACAATGGAAACCGGAATGAGCCGAGC
>JAZKJB010000184.1:0-9747 GCA_040384505.1 Bdellovibrionota bacterium
TCATTTTCACTCTCTGGTTCGCGATGGCTGTCGTCGCGCCCGCTAACGTGCGAGCCGCGCCGACATCGCGCGAAATGCCGGTTTCGATCGACCAGTTTCGAGCTTTGGCGACCGAGCTCGCTCCTAAAGTGAACTTCTTCCGCGACGTTTGGGCCCTCGATCCGAAGGCCGAGTTCTTCGGCGGAACCTCGAGAGACTATCTGTATTGGTTGAAAGGTCAGCTGCTGGCGGCCCGCAATGCCGAAGATCTCGCGGCTCGAATCTCGAGGCTACGGGCGCTCGAAGTCATAGACGTAAAGGAATTCATCGTCTACGAGTCCGACATCGACGTGATCTCCAAGCGATACTTCACCGAGCTCGATGCGACCCGCTACGGCATCAAGAAGGTCGATACGATTTCGGCCGAGCGCTTCGATCCCAAAACTCAAGAGGGTCAGACGGAACTTCGCCAAGGTTTCATTCCGGCCGAGAAGATTCGCCTCGGGAAAAACGGAGTCGGGAGCGCGACCGCGTTCGGTGATGGAGTGCGGGAAATTTACGATGGCCGGCTCACCGTTAGTTACGCGACCGAGACCGACTTCTGGAAAACCCATTATGCTCAAAACGGACAAAACCATCCCGTCTTGCTCGCCCTTCGGTACATTCGTCTGCTGGCGATGAATCACTTCCAGTCGCACGGGAAGGGGTGGGTCAGCACCAGCGCCCTTCGAGAGGGGCTCGACAGAAGCTCCGTGACCGAAACGAAACGAGTGGTCGAACAGTCGCTCGGCGACCGTCGTCTGGAAGTCATGCTCCGCAACGAAGCCTTCGCTCGCCGGGTCAATGGGACCATCCAAAAAGCATTTCGTTCGCACACGAATCCCACCGCGACGAAACTGCTGTTCGAGGCTTTTGGCGCTGACCAGCTGGTGACGACGTTCACCGGAATCGATCCGATCAATCAGTACCTTTTCGCGGTCCATCGCGAACCGCAGCGTATCGCCGAGGCGTTTCGTCAACACCGCATCGACCCGACGAAGTTCTTCGTACCGGTCGAATCTCTCCTTCCCGACGGTAAACTCCATCATGGTACGGAGACCGAGGGATCGTTCCGTTCGATCTTGTTTCAGGGTATTTTGCCATCGAGTGAGGGCTCGGCTGGTTCGGGGCTCTACGCCGTGCCGACGGCGAATCGAAAGTTCGCCGAAGAGTGGAAAGCTCGGGCCGACCTCGTCGTCGAGTTCGACGTGAGTCCTGAAGCGAAGGTCGTCGACATTCGCTCGGGGGCGGGTGCCGAGGCGTTCTCTCGATTCCGCGCCGTCGGGAGCGATCCCTATTCGGAATTCGCCGAAAAATTCGGAATCGACATTCTGATTTATCCCTATCCCTCTTTCGCCGTCGTCGTGAAGAACGGTGCAGTTTTGAAGAACGCGAACGGGGCGAAGCGCAAGTTGATGAAATTGGGCGCGCTCCTCGACCACATCCGCGAGCAAGGGCCGAAGATGACATTGCCCGAGCTCGTGTCGTTGATCGAGATCAACGGTTTGAATACGGTCGAGATCGAAGCGGTGACGAAGCAGCCATTCATGAAAGACTTGATAGCGCCGCATTTGAAGGGCGACGTCGTCGCTGCCATCAAGAATCCGCAGCTCAATCCTCGCCCTGGGTTCATTTTGAACTTTCCCGAAGCTCAAGCCGCGCTCGAACGGCAACTCGGTCTCGACGTGAGAAAGCTCGCGGTCTCGAGTAAACGTGCGAGGAGCTTGAGCAACAAGCTTCCGTACGACGTCCACGTTTCGAAGTACATCACGCGAATCATCGATCGACAGCTCGATGCGATGTCGAACGCGCAGCTGGAAGCTCTGTCGATCGAGTGCGTGAAGCACAACGACGCCTACATTTTCTATGCGATCGCGGGTGAGCTCGGAATACGTGCGGGAAATGACGGCAACGGGCAGGCCACTTATCTCAAGGAGATGTCCTCGACCGCATATCACAACCCGCAGAACGAACCGACGATCGACCGTGCGATGGACGAAGTTCATCGAATGGGACCCAATGCCGTTTCGCACGCGACCCTCATCGCGTGGATGGATTACGTGGAGCCGTTTCGTTCGATGTGGCTGATGGAGCGAGAAAAAAAACCGCTTCAAGAAGCCGAGCGCCTTTCGATCGCGAAGCGATTGGTCGAGAAGCATGGCGTGGACTTCGCGTTGGGCATGAGAATTCCAAGTCGCGACGTGAAGTACCCATGGTCCGAGGTCGATCGCTATCTCGCGAAGGAAATGGAGATCGATTTCAACCGCGGCCCCGAAGGCAAGACCGAGCTTTGGAACTGGTTCATCGGCGACCAGATCGCGCGGGCTCTGGAGTCGGCGCCACTCGAGGAAGCCGTTCGTTTCGTCGAGCATGCTTATCAGGTTGCTCGCCGCACGCCGGGGAATTCGTACGCCTTCTCCGAGTTCATGTTCAAGATTCTTCTTCATCCGAAATTCAAGCATCTGACGGTGAGTGACCTCGTGATCGCCGATGCCCGTCGGCGTTTCACTATGCAGGGAATGAGACGGTTCAGCGCTCACGGGACAGAGGTGAGACAGGACAATTATCTCGCACTTCTCGAGGCGGTGGCGGCGACTGTACAGAAGAAATCGCCATTGGCTCCACCGAAGGGCGTGGAGAATCAGGCCCCGATTGCGACCGCGCGCACATGCAACACTCTCTTCGGTCGATGAACGAAAGGAACTTCGCGTGAAGTCTTGGACGACATCCGGCGCACTGATTCTCGCGATCGCGACGCTGGCGAGCTCGTTTCCTTTCGACGTAAAGGCGAACGTCGCGTGCGAAGCTTTGTTCGGCTCCGAAGACGCAGCACTCTGGATGCAGCCGTACGAACGAATCGGATACTCGCATCCGTTGTTTCCGGTCGTGGAAGGCATCGTGCGTATGCGCTACGACATGCGAGTCCAAGGACTCGATGCGGTCGCCGTGCATGGACGTCGAGGGATCCTGTTCATCATGAATCATCCTTCTTTCAGCGATCCTGCGATCGTGACGGTCGCACTCAAGGATTTTCAGGTCGCTCCGGTGATGGGAGCACACGTCGTCGCGATGCCCGTCATCGGGAAGGCGATCGGCTACGGGACCAACAAAGTCGATGCGATCTATGTTCCCCGTCGGAAGCCAGGTGAAAGCAAAGAAGAACACGTCGCTCACATCACGGCGATCATCGCGGAAGCGGTCGCGCGCTTGGATCGCGGCGAAAATGTCGTCTTGTGGCCTGCGGGCGAAATCATGAAAGACTCGCAGTCACATCTCGGCCAGAAGCGAATGCTTCATGACATCGTGAAGGAGCTGCCCGACGTTCGCGTCGTGCTCGGTAGAACGACGGGATTGTGGGGCAGCTCGCTCGGCTTCGGCGCGACGGGAAAGCTCGATCTCGGCCGCGGCGGTTTGAAAGCCGCAGAGGCGACGGTCTCGAAGCTCGTCACGGGTCCGCTGACGCCACGAAGAAAGGTTTCTATCGAGTTCATCGAGCCGATGGATCTCCCGAGAGATTCCGGTCGCACCGAGCTCAATCAGTACGTCGAAACTTGGTTCAACGCGGTCGAACAGCCGAAAGTGCTCGTTCCGTACAATCCGATCGAGAATGCCGTGAAGGGCACTCGGGTGATCGAGCCCGAATCCCCCGCGAAGTGAGCTAAGGCTTGCAATCTGACTGCGTTTCATAATTATAATCGACGCTATGGCGATGCAGCTTTGGGTCGAATTCTTCGAAGATCTCGAACACATCCGCGGACGATCGCGAAACACGATCATGGCCTATCGTCGCGATATCGAGCTCTGGGAGGAGTACACCAAGTCCTCCCACGACATCCCGGGCTTCTACGTTTTCATGAAGAAGAGAAATCTCTCGCCTCGTTCGCAAGCGCGGGTGGTTTCGTCATTGCGGACGTATTTCAAATTCATCGAGGGCCGCGGAATGAAAGCGCCAGAGCTTCGTGAGCTCAAGGCGCCGAAAGTGAAAGTCGGGCTCCCGAAATCGTTGAGCGCCGAAGAGTTCCAGAAGCTCTTCGTCGCTTGCGAAACCGAAGACCCGAATCGCACGGCCCGCAACAAGATCACTTTGCTCTTGTTGTATGGACTCGGTTGCCGCGTGAGTGAGCTGATCGGCCTCAACTTGAGCGATTACCACGAGACCGACGCTTGGCTCTCCGTCATCGGCAAGGGCAACAAGGAGCGCGCGGTTCCGCTGACCGAACATTTGAATCGCGAACTGAAAGCTTACCTCGAAGTCGCGCGTCCTTCTCTCGTGCGTGAGTCTTCGCCTGCGATTTTGATCAACGATCGTGGGCATCGTCCTTCTCGCGTCGACGTCTGGAGATGGCTTGCGGCTTGGTCCGTTCGCGCGGGTTTCGACGAACCCGTTTCTCCGCATCGTTTCCGTCACGGCTGTGCGACGGCGTTGCTCGAGGCGGGAGCGGATCTTCGTTCGATTCAAATGTTGTTGGGCCACGCGAGCATTCAAACGACGCAGATCTACACGAGCGTCACGACTCGCAACCTCACCGAGACGATCGATCGCCATCATCCGCTTTCCGACCTGGACGACTGACGAAAGCGCTTCCTTTCGCTGATCGAGCGAGCTTGCTTCGTGCAACGCGCTCGAGACATGAAAGTCACATCATACATTCGTGTCGGTAGCGAGCTCGAGCCCGTCGAAGTGGAGCTCTCGCGTTCGCGAGCGCGGTCGCATGGATGAGAGCACCGGGCGCATTCGGCTCCGTCGGAAGAGGCTTCAAGTCCTGCAGTCCTGGTGCGCTCGCACCGACGATCAGGTGAGATCCCTTCAGTTTCGCGGCGATTTCGGCGAACTCACCTTCGATCGGTTTCCCATCGTCGATCGCGCGGAACAGGCGGAACATTTCGCTCGCTTCGACCAAGGGAATTCCGTGATCGGCGTAGAAGCGAGGCCACATCGTCTCCGACCGTCGTCGCTCGAACTCGGGGGTGCTCGCGAGAGTCGCGAACCCGAGCGTCGGGTGACCCTGTGTCGTCAGCGGAATCCTCCGGAAAACTCCGTCGGCTTCGAGAGGGACGCTCACGATCCCTTCTCGAATCGCCCCGGCCGCCGCGCCGGAAATTTCTCCGTTCACGGCTTCGGCATGCTCACCAGCCGCGCGCCCGACTGCGACGGCGATTCCGCTTTCCTTGATCGCAGTGCCGAACGCACGATCGTCTTCGACCCCTTCGGTCGAGGGACTCGCAAACAATCCGTCGAAGGTGATCGACGCGGCACCCGAGTGTTTCGCCACACGAACGAAGGCGCCATAGAGCGACCGCGGCCAAGGCCAACCGTAAGAATTTTCCGCACTCTCGCGCATCTGCTGGAGAGACGCCGCGCTGATCGCGACGAAGGTGACTCCTTTGGCCTTCGCGGGCGCCGTCAATCTTTGAAGGGAGTCGTAGAAAAACCAACCCGGACGCTCGAAGTGCGGATCGACAGCTACGGCGACGACGGCTGCGGTGACGGCACTCAAACCCACCGCGAGCAGACGTCGGCGCGACATCACTTACCTAGCTTGAGGAGGGTATGGACGGTCTTCTTGATTTTCTCGATGTCGAACGGCTTCTTGATGTAGTCGTCGGCACCCGCTTCGAAACCGCGCTTCACGTCGAAGTCACTCGTCTTCCCGCTCACGAACACGAGCGGGATCTGCTTCAGATCGTCGTGTTCCTTCAAGAGTTTCGCGAGCTCGAGTCCGTTGATCCAAGGAAGACCGACGTCCATGATGATGAGGTCGATCGGGCTGTCATCGAGCACACTCGAGAGCTGCGTACCGTCGGCCGCGGTCTTCACCACGAGCCCTTCGGATTCGAAGATGCGCTTGATCGCGCTTCTCATCGTCTCGTCGTCTTCGATCACGAGGATCGTGCGCGGAGTCTCGCGCTTCTTGAGATCACGGAACTGATTGAGATCGACGACGCTTTCCTGCGTCATGCGCTCTTTCGTGATCTTCTCGATCTTTTTGACGAGATCTTTCGTATTGAGCTTGTTCTTCGACATCTGAAATCCGTTTCTCTGCGAAGTTCTAACTACTGACCGATGTTCTCCAGCCAGCGCTCGGCATCGATCGCGGCCATGCAACCCGATCCCGCGGCCGTGATCGCCTGGCGATAGACGTGGTCTTGAACGTCGCCGGCAGCGAACACGCCGTCGATGGACGTATAACTGCAATGAGGCTTCGTCTTGATGTAGCCCGTTTCGTCGAGCTCCAACTGTCCGCCGAAGACGTCGGTGTTCGGCTTGTGGCCGATCGCGAGGAACATGCCCTGAACCGCGAGATCGGATTCCTTTTTCGTCTCGACGTTGCGAATCCGCAGGCCGGTGACGAACTGCTCACCTTTCACTTCGAGGACTTCGGTGTTCCAGATCACGTTGATCTTCGGGTTGTTCAACGCCCGTTGAGCCATGACTTTGGACGCGCGGAACGTATCGCGGCGATGGATGATGTTCACTTTGCTCGCGAAGCGAGTCAGGAAGTTCGCTTCTTCCATCGCGGTGTCACCGCCACCGATGACCGCGACTTCCATGTTGCGGAAGAATGCGCCGTCGCAGGTCGCGCAAGCCGAAACACCTTTGTTGTAGAACGACTTTTCGGTGGGCAGCCCGAGATACTTCGCGCTCGCCCCCGTGCTGATGATCACCGTTTGCGAGAGGTAAAGATCGTTTCCGACCCAAACCTTGAAAGGCCGGCTCGAGAAGTCGGTTTTCGTGACGTTCTTCCGGATCAGGCGCGTGCCGAACTTCTCGGCTTGCTTGCGCATCTGCTCCATCAACTCCGGGCCCGTCACACCATCCGAGAAGCCGGGATAGTTCTCGACGTCGCTCGTGATCATGAGCTGCCCGCCGGCTTCTTCGCCTTCGATCATGAGCGGCTTCAAGAGCGCGCGTGAGGTGTAGACCGCGGCGGTATAACCCGCGGGGCCGGATCCGATGATGATGACTTTTTCGACGTTCGCTTGTGCGCTCATGACGACTCCAGGGATGAGGCACCCAGTTTAGCGAGCCCGCTCGCCAATTACAAACTTGCCGACTTGCAACACGCACTGGCGAAGACCGATCCGTCTGCTAGACTCCTGAGTCGAATGCCGCAGATCCGTTTCCAAAAACCTCGACCTCCCCTCGATGTCGAGAGCGGAGCGAACTTGATGCAGGCCTTGCTCACGGGCGGCCTCCCCGTCGCATCGTCCTGCAAGGGGGACGGGGTTTGCGCGAAGTGCCGCATCGAGATCGTCGAAGGCAAACAAAACCTCTCGGTCGAGAACGAACGTGAGGCTTTTCTCCGCGAACGCCACGCGGTCCCGCGAAATCAACGCATCAGCTGCCAGACCCTCGTTCTCGGCGACGTGACCGTCACCACCAGTTACTGGTGACCTCGGCCTAAGGCTTGCTCATCCGGACCCCAAGAAGGGGGTTTACCCGATGAGAAGCAATTTATGGATTTTGACGGCGGCAATGGTTTCGGTCCTCGGACTCACGTCCTGTTCTCCGGATTCGAACGAGGACCCGTGGAGATTGAACGAGCCCTACATTTTAGATCCCGCGAACCCCGCGAAGAAAATTTCGATTTCGGGCGCCTTGATGGAGCTTCCGTCAGCCGGTGCCGAGTTGGTCTTCAGTGACGGCGATCTCGAGGGCGGTACGATCGACGTCGTTTCGAGCTGTCGCGCGGATCAAGAGCGGGTCGACGACCAGCAGTCTCTTCATTCACTCCACCGCATTCCGCTCGGAAGCCTTTGGCCGTCGTCGCTCTGGACCCGCCTGACCCCGAAGCAACTGGAAGAATCCGTGTGTTCGTTCGCGTTCGTCGCGCGAAACTCGAAAGGCTCCACCCACGCCTTCGAGATTTCAGGTCTGCGCCTTCGTGGCTTCGGAACGCTCGAACCGCGATCGGCAAAACGCGTCCGCGGAGAAAACTGGAGTTTGATCTGCGACGGTTTCACGACCGAACTGAAGGACGAAGAGGAGGCCGAGGCTTCACAGTCGGTTCACTCCCTCGCGCTTCGCGCCACGAATGCTTCGCGACCGCTCGGGCACCAAGCATGCCGACTGCTTTCAAAAAAGGAAGACTCAAAAACTAGGCTGAAGAAGTTCGATCTCTCCGAATCCTTCGAGCTCTCGTTCCCGAATCCGCGTGGCCAGGTCACGCCCTCGTGGAATTTGTCCGTCTTAGGCTCGAGTCGTGCTGCGAGCGAACCGATCCTCTCCATTCGAATCGAAAATCAGAGTGCGTTTCCGATCGCGTACCGAATCGTTGCGCCGACCTCGGTCAAGCTCCAGCCCCTCATGAGAATGGTGCATTGGTCTCATCTTTCGAAGACCCCGAACTCGTTGGTGACGATCGGGAAAATCGACGAAACTCTGGCGTCGAAGATCGTCGGAGCCGAGGACACTTGGTCGCAAGATGGATTTCAGGTGATCGTCGTCAGCGCCAATTCGAGCGCGACGATGTCGATCGGAATCGCTTCGCCCTACCGATGCACGAGAGGCGAAGAAGATCTCATGGCCCCGGCGCCAGGGAGCACCGGCGTGAACGCTGAGCTCTCCGGATTCTACTTCGGGTTTTCGTCCGCGATGACGATCGAGTCGATCGACTACTGGTCCGCTACGCGTCCGCGCGAGCCGAGCGAATCCTACACTTCTTTCCCGATTTCAATTCCCGTCGCCAGAGCGCAGCCGTTGCTCGACGGCTTTCAGGGGCTCACCGAATATTCGACACTTTACGACGCTTCGGGATCCGCTCCGAACCCCGGATTGGTGAGAGTCGATGAAGGGATGGTCACGAAGTGGTGCCGCTTGCGTTAACGCTTTTCGAGACGCGCCGAGTGGATCGGCAGACCCTGCGCGAGGAAGATGCTTTCGAACTGCGTGACGAAGTTCTGATCTTTCCACTCGGAGGCGTGCAAGTCGCGCGTTTCGCGAGTCACTTCGAAGGGAGATTTGTGGAATCTCTCGATCGCCCACTCGAAGTAATCCGCCGAGTCGGTTTTGAAATCGACGAACGAACCTTTGCGCATCAGCCGAAACAAGAGCTCGAGGAACTCGGACTGGATCAATCGATGCTTCCACTGGCGTTTCTTTCCCCAGGGATCGGGGAAATGAATGTAGACGTCGTTCAACTCGTGCTCGGCGAACAGATTTTGTAAATGGCCGGCGTCGTAGCGAATGATGCGGGCATTCGCTGCTCCGCCTTTACAGGCGCGGCGAATCGATTGGATGAGCGGCTTGAACTTCAGCTCGATTCCGAGGATCGCATGCCCCGGCTTCTCTCGAGCGAGATGCGCGAAGTGATAACCGTTTCCGGTTCCGATCTCGAGATCGAGCGGATGAGTCTCGTCCACTTTGAAAACGTCCTTGCGCCAGCGATTCTTGAACTCCACGGCACGTTCTTCGTTGAACGCGAAGTCGGCCCACTCACCGTCGAGAGCGGCGGCGTATTCGGTCGGTTTCTTCAACGTGCGCGTGAGCGCCATGCGCGGTCGTGTGGACATGTTCCTTCTTTCGTTCACGTGACTTAGCAAATCGGCTGCGGGCTGCCAACCGGGTCTTTCGGGTTGAAAACTCACGCGAAGCAGGATGCACTCGGAGGCTCGATTCCAGGAGGACCCGCGTGCGTACGCTCATTCTTTCTCTCGTCGTCTCGATCGCAACGGCGGCTCAGGCCGTTCCTTCCAAGGGCCATCGGATCATGGTTTCCGGGCCCTCAC
>JAZKJB010000185.1:0-3659 GCA_040384505.1 Bdellovibrionota bacterium
TGACGCCCGACGAGTTCCTCTCACTCATCGTCGACAATGGCCTCAACGATCTCGAAATCGAGCTCCTTCGCCAAGACGAAAACGTGAAAGATGTCTTGAAGAAGATCGGGTCGACCGAGCTCATCGAGCTCCTCGAATCGTCTCCGCGTCTCGTCTCGATTCTAGAGGGCGGCCACAACATTTTCGTGCTCCCCGAAATGCGAGCCTCGTTGAGAAGATCGGTAAGAAAGCAAATCAAGGAATTGTCCACGCTATCTCCGAGCGAAGCCCTCGACCAGATCGGTCGGTTCAAGCGATCGTTTTCCCGCTTCGGAATCGACGGGGCCCTCGATAAGGCTCTCGTGCCGGTCATCAAGACGATCATTCCGAGGCAATTCGAATCTATCGCGCGTGACGGCGGATCGCCTCAGCAGAAAATGTCGTCGCTCATCGATTTCGCCAATCGCTACGGGGAAGACCCGTTCCTTCGTGACGCCCTCTTGGAAGCTTGCCGCGAGTACGCCAAGACGATCGCCGCGGAAATCGTCGAAACGGAACTCGGAAAAAATCTCGGCGCTCTGCAGGTTCTGGACCGAGCCGTCGAGCTCGTGGAGCGATACGATCGTGGAATGGATCGCTCAGCCATGTTCGAGGCCCTGCGGCCGTCAGTGAAAAAGGCGACCGAGCAATATCTCAAGCATCAGTTTTTGGCGGAGAAAGATCCGTCTCGAATCGTCGACGGCGTTCGTCTCGTGAACTTGGCGAATCCCAACGAAGAGTTCTTCGTCATGCGATTCACGACCGATGCCCATAGCAAACACGTCTCCCAAGCCTTGGCGAGTTTGAAACTGTCGCTACCCAAGCTCACTCGCGCGCAACTCGTCGATCCCCGCAATCCGCACGGGGCCGTCGCTTTCGCTGGCCGGCATCACACGCTCATCACGAACGGAATGAAGGACGATTTCCGTAAAACGTTTCTGTCGTCGATTCCGTCGTACTTCGCTTCGATGTCGGACAAAGACGTTCAAGACGTACTCCTCGAGGCCGAACGGAACCAATCTCGAATCGGATGGTTCGCCGCCCACTTCGAACTTCATCGCAGGCTCAAGTCGGGAGTGATGGCGAACCTGACCTACCAAATCAACAGCTACTCGTCCTTCGGTACGGATGGCTTCACGAGCGACATCTTCGACGCGATGGGGAACGTTCATCCGAAAAAGCCGCTACCGCTCGATTTCATGAAGCGATGGCTCTTGCAGGGGACCTCAGGATCCGAACGTCATCTGCTCGAGAGGATGTGGAAGTTTCATCCTTTCGACGAAGCGCGAGATCTTCGTTTCGTAAAAGCGATGTCGGCGACGGATAAGGGTATGATAACCATGCTCTACGCGATATCGGACGGTCTCGTCTCGACTCAAGGCAATCGAAAAATTTTGCCGCCGAAGTGGACGGCGTTCGACACTCTCATCGAAAAGTTCATCGTCGATGCTCCGCTCGCGACGCTGAGAAGCTACGGTGAATACCTCATTTATCCTTGGCTCGGGCGTGCCGCCCAAATCGATTCGCGAAAAGTCAGTCCTGTTGCGCTCGTCAAAATTCACGACATCGTCGGTCGACCCGTTCCACACGGAACGAACGATTGGATCCATCACGTCGAGCTCCACGAGGCCATCGCGAAGTACCCGCAGTTGATCGAGCATCCACGAGCGGGGGAGATCATCGAGGTGATGGTCGGTCATAGAAACTTCGCGAACGGCGACGCCTTCGACGTTCAGCTTCGTACGATGATCGAGACTCATTGGAAGGCTCACCCGCGCGCCTCGGTGTGGCTCCACGCGCTCACGCTTCCGAGGATGAATCGAGCGAACGTCGGCGGCGTGATAGAACGCGAAACTTACTTGGGCAAAATTCCGATGCAGGAGTTCATTCCTCGTGCAGTTGCGCCGCCGTCGGGGGGGCCGCCGAAGGCTTCGGCCGTCGCGCAACCGAAGCCGCGACCACGCCCGGCCCAGTGCCGCGCGCTCTTCGCGTCCTGATCAGCGATAATTTTCCGGAAATATCTCTCGCTCCACCGTCTCGATGACGGTGTGGATGATCTTGATGTGCATCTCTTGGATGCGATCCGATGTCGTCGCGGGGATCACGATCGCGAGATCGGCCATGGCTTTGAGTTTTCCGCCGTCGCGCCCGAGGAGGGCGACCGTTTTCAATCCCATCTCCTTCGCGGCATTGAACGCGCGAATCACGTTCTCGGAGTTTCCGCTGGTCGAAAGCCCGACGAGCATGTCGCCTTTGCGTGCGAGTCCGATGAGTTGTCGCGAGAAGATTTCATTGAAGCCGTAATCGTTCGACACACACGTCACGTGGCTCGAGTCGCCGAGGGCGAGGGCACCGAGCGGTGCGCGGTCTTTGCGGTAGCGACCCGTGAACTCTTCCGCGAAGTGCATGGCGTCACAGTGCGAGCCGCCGTTTCCGCAGGTGAAGAGCTTGCCGCCGGACTTGAAGGTCGCGGTCAGAAGCTCGGAGAAGGCTTCGCATTTGGCGAGCTGCTCGGGGTCGCGAACGAATTGGGCGACGGTTTGCTCGGCTTCATTGAGCGCATTCGTCCATGTTTCGAGGTTGCGGCCCATTCGAATCCTCCCTGAAATTAATGGTTTCGACTCTACACAACCATCGATAGAAAGACCAATCTCTCGAATTGGACGCTTGATTTCCTGAATCACCCAGCCTACAAAACACTCTCTCTTTAGGGCGCCGGTAGCTCAGCTGGATAGAGTACTAGACTACGAATCTAGTGGTCGGAGGTTCGACTCCTTCCCGGCGCGCCATTTCTTCCCTCCTCTTCGCAGGAGCCGAATCTTTGAAACCCATCGTGATCCTGAAAGTCGCACTCCTCGTTTTGATGCTCGCAGGCGTGATCTTCGCCATGCGCAGTATGAGTGAAAGCTCGGCCGCGAAATTTTTCGGAGCGCTCGGAATCGACCCTTCGAATTCGTATGCGAATGGGGTTCCGGCCACGCGGGTGCCGGGTGTGGGAGAGTCGAAACTCAGCATCTGTAAGACTCGCGTTCGCGCGGTGGTCTGGCCCGATGGCCGCAGGGTCGAAGAGTCGCGCCAGGAGATCCGAGCGAAGTGGATGGCCGTCGATCCGACGCCCCGGGAGATCGGCAGTCTCGACGTCGAGAAGTGGTTCAGCCGCCACTGCGAAATCGTGATTCGCGAGAGCGAAGCCGCGACCGGCGTGAAAGACGGATTCAGCAACTTCGTCACGTTCGAGTTCATCGACGGAACGAAAACGGACTTCCGGCGGACCGAAGCCGGCGTCATTCGTGGCGACGGGGATCGTCAGTTCTACTCCGACGACTTCGATGCCGCGGTCACGGAGCTCTTAGCTCTCGCACAACTGCAGCCCATCGGCCCTTGACGGCCTAGCCCAAATCCCGGCTCTGGGACTGTGGGGTTGACAGAAAACCGGCAATTCCCGTAATTTGGCCATTCTTACCGTCTTCGTGTTCGGGAGTAGCTCAGCGGTAGAGCAAGCGGCTGTTAACCGCTTGGTCGGGGGTTCGATTCCCTCCTCCCGAGCCAGTTTCCACAGTTTTCCGTATTCAGCCTCAGTATCCAGATCGGGTTCGGGACCAGAATTCCGAACTGGATTCGGTATTCTGAATTCCGAAGCC
>JAZKJB010000186.1:0-3885 GCA_040384505.1 Bdellovibrionota bacterium
AACTCCTCGCGCTCCAGCACGTGCTCTTCGAGAAAAAAGACAAAGCCGGTTACGAATGGTTCGTCTCTCTCGTCTGGCCGAAGAAGTCGGATTCTCCGGCTCTGACTTACACGAAAGCGACCTTCGTTCGCCACATGGCTTCGTATCACGAGCGCCTGTGCGGAACGGCGAAGCCCTGCACGCTGGCGTTTCCGCAAACCGGCGAAGCGCAACCGTTCAGCCCGCTCGACGAAAAGGCCCTGCTCACGTACAAGAAAGCGAATCTCCAGAAGCTCGCGGCCGACAAATCGATCGCGCTCCCCTCACCCGTCACCTGCGAGCGCGAAGGCGATCGCAAAACGGCAGCCGTCGTTCCCGCGACGGGCAAGGAGTACGACTGGAGCAAATTCGGCTTCACCGGTCACGGTGACGAATTGAAAGAAGGCGAATTCGTCATCACCTACGACGACGGTCCGCACGAGGAGTTCACTCCGGCTCTCGCTCAAATGTGGGTCGACTCCGGTCTCGGCAAACCGACGTTCTTCTGGCTCGCGCGCAACTTCTCGACGACGAGCGAATCCGGTCGCCGCAATATCGCGCTCGGAAGACAAATCCGCGACGCCGGCTTCGAGATCGGATGTCATTCGCGCAATCACGCGAACATCGATTTGCTTTCGCGCGCCGTTTCGATCGACAAGCTCGGGAAGAACAACTCGACGACTTTCGCCGCTGAATTGAAGACTCCGCCGACGGACTTCATCGCCTGGCGCCTCGGGCACTTGGACGACGAAGTCTACAATGCGACGACCGAGATCTATAAGAAGCTCGAGCTCGATATTCCCGGCAAACCTCTCGATCGCTTGTTCCGTCTCCCTGGCGGCGTCGGCGTTCGTCAGCCCGAAGTCGGCAAAGCGCTCGCGAAGACGCACGCTCGCCACTATCACTGGTCGATCGATTCGCTCGATTTCCAAGATCCGAGCGCGACCAGCATCGTCGATCGCGTGACGAAGCTGATGGAGCAGAAGAAGAAGGGCATCATCCTCTTCCACGACATCCATCCGCAGTCGGTTCAGGCTTCGAGAATTCTGATCGAGCGCTGGAAAAAAGATCCGAAGATCAAGTTCGTGAACTTGCCGCGCTTCAAGCCCGGCTACGAGTACTGATCACGACCTATCGGGGTTCGGGCATGGACTCCAGGTGCGTTCGCATTTTCTCGGCGACTTTTTGCGAGATCACTTCGAACGCGAAGCCCATCAGCACCCTTGGAAGCGGAAGAGTTTCCGCTTCGTAGTTCGTCACGATGGAAACTTCCGTGTGGGTCTCGTCGACTTTTTCGAAACCGAGAGTTCCCTTCATCCCCTGAAAATGTCCCCAGATGACTTCCCACTGGATTTCGCTGCGCCAGTCTTCCGAGACCGGAGTCATCTTCATGATCATTCGCGCTTGATAGCCGAGCGCTTCGCAAATCATGAACACCTCGCCGCGGTTGGCGTCGTAGTTCACGGTTTTGAAGTGAGAGCTCACCTCTTTCAACTTCGAGTATTGCTGCGCGATCTTGAAGGCGGTGTCTTTGTTTCTCGAGACGTGACCGACTCCGTTGATCGTGAACCTCACGACTTTTTTCCCGTCGGGCCGCTTCACGTCGTCGTTCTTCACGCTGACGATGATGTCGCGATCGGCGAGGCGCTTTCGAATGTCGGGTTTCGTCTTCCAGAACGGGAGCTCGCTCTTCGCGGCGTCTTTTCTGATCGAAAGCTGCGGCGGCGGATGAAGAGCCAATGCCGGAGGTGGTTGCGGAGACGCGGCCGGCGTCGAGGCCGAGGGCGAGACCGGTGGCGAGGCGAGCTTCTCCCGAGCGAACGCGGACGCCGTCACGATGACCGCGATGAAAAAGCCGAGAATGTGAGCGACCGGGCCCCGTTTCATTTCTTAAGTGTCGAGCCCGCGACTTCGCGGTGTCAACGCACCGACCCGGGTCAAACCTTGACCGCGAAGTGTGGGCCGGGTTGACTGTTTGCCGAATGACCACAGCCGCATCCCTGCCTCTTCCCGAATGGAAAAAACGCCTCCCGATGGCTCTCACCTGGAGCCGGATGGGCGTATGCCCGATCCTCGTGGCGTTCCTCTATCTCGATCAACCGATGTGGAGCTGGATGGCGGCAGGGCTCTTCATCATGGCGTCGATCACCGATTGGCTCGACGGGCATCTCGCTCGCAAGTTCAACGTGATCTCGAACATGGGGAAGTTCATGGACCCCATCGCCGACAAGATCCTCGTTGCCACCGTTTTGATCATGTTGATCCCGAGCAAGAAGGTCGGACCAATCGTCGTCTTGCTGCTCTTGGCCCGCGACATTTTGATCGGCGGAATCCGCTCGGTCGCGGCCGCGGACAGGGTCATCATCGATGCCAAAGCCGCGGGCAAATGGAAGACCGGCATGCAAATGGTCGCGATCCCGGCTCTGTTGATCGACCTCGAGTTCATGGGCGTGGAGTTCCGGGAGATCGGCTTCTGGCTGCTCTGGATCAGCGTTTTGCTGAGCCTTTTCTCGGGCTACCAATACGTGAAAGTGTACTTCGAAAACAAAAAAGCCGGGTCTTGACAGGCCCCTGGGCCTCCCATAAAACTAGCGGTTCTTCGGCAAAGATGCGGGTGTAGCTCAGTTGGCTAGAGCGATACCTTGCCAAGGTATAGGTCGACGGTTCGAATCCGTTCACCCGCTCCACTTTTGAACGGCGAAGCCTGTTCATCTCATTCTTCGATTTCACCAGATTCAAAAGTGCTAGGCCTCCCCATCGCTTCCGCGATGGGGCCCCGTGTGCGCTAGAAATGCTTGTTAAGGAGGGAAATGAGCGAAACAAGATTGGGACCTGCGATTCCCCAACTTCCCACTGGAGACATCGAAAAGACTGCTGAGTATTTCACTGAGAAGCTTGGATTCGAAATCGCAAGCAAATGCAAAGAGCAAAACTTCCTAATCGTAAAGCGTGGCCCAGCCGAAATTCATTTCTGGCAGGCTCCTTCTGAAAAAGAAGCGAGAGCTTTAGGAAGTGAAAGCAGCTGCTACATCAGAGTTCAGAACATCGAGCCTTTGTTTTACGAACTGAAAAAACGCGGTGCAAAGTTCAGATATGAACTCACAAAACAACCGTGGGGCATGCACGAGATGCAGATCGATGATCCGTACATGAATGCGATCCGTTTTGGCGAAGTCCGCGACGGGGCCCCGAGCGCGGCAGCCAATGAAGATTGAATCTACCGATATGTTTAGTACCGAATCATTCGCGACGATCCGCTTGAGCGTGGAAAGCGTCGCTGATAGCAAAGCTTGGTACGAGAAGTTTTTCAGTTGCGGCCACATAGAGGAAGCCGAAAATTTCGCGTCTTTCAAAATCGCGGGAGCGTCGCTGGACATCGTCAAGGCTGACGCGAAGTCGCCTATCTCGAAAGGCGGCTCCGTTGGATATTGGCTGGTGAGCGATATCGACAACGCGATTCAACATGCGATCTCACTCGGCGGCAAAATTTATCGAGGGCCTCTGCGAGTCGAAGAAGTGAATCGGGTCATCGTGCAGATCGAAGATCCATTCGGGAACGTCATCGGGCTCGAAGGTAAATTCGTCTGAAGCAGGAGACGAATTCGTCTATCGCAGATTCCCCAGCTCCGCCTCCAACACCGCGATGCGCGGTCGCCACACGCTGCGGCTTCGTTCGATGTTCCCTGTCGTCAGCTCCCACATTTGCAGGTCGGGCGCGACCTCGTCGAGGAGCTCGCTCAGAGGTTTCTGAAAATTGAGCTCATACGGAAACCGTGCTTCCACCAATTTCGCGATCTCCCCGATGCTCTTTCCGTCTTTCGCGAGATCCTTTGCGTACGACGCGACCTTCTCGCTCTCCTCGGCCCG
>JAZKJB010000187.1:0-2244 GCA_040384505.1 Bdellovibrionota bacterium
TTTTGATTCCGTATTTGTTCGCGACCATGAGCCGCAACGGGAATCCGTTCTTCAAAGTGAGCTCGTCTTGATTCATCTCGTAAGCGAGAATCGTTTGCGGTGAGAGCATCGATTCCATGTCGACGGAGACGTAGTACTCCCCGTCCGGAGTTTCGAGTCCCACGTAACGATAGTACGTCCCGTCCGCTTTCTTTCCCACTCCGAGCGCGGACATGAAGTCGTAGAACGAGACGCCCGCGAACTGCATCACTTCGCTCCAGCCCTCGATGCATTTGAAATCGAGTGCGGCTTGCGAGCGTGGCATCGCGCGGATCTGCGGGATGGTGAGAACGACTTCTTTTTCATCGCTCGTCACGGTCACCCGGTAATTTTCGTAGTCGATGTCGCCATCGAGACCGATCACGCCGTTCACTCGCGGACGCGTTCCTTTCGGCGGAGCCTCGCGTTCGGGAGCTTTGTTCGCCTCGGAGTAGATCTTGCGAGCGACTTGTTCGGTCAACTCGTGAGAAGTGCGAAGCGGTGATGCGATTCCGTCGACGGCGGGCGCGAACCACTGAACGTAGGCGACTGTCCCTACGACGACGGCCGCGAAGAACGCGCCAGCCAGGAGCGAACGAAAGTTGCGCGAGCGCAACTCGCCGTCAGAGATTCTTTTCGTCGGTTCCATTTTCAACGACCTCGTAGCCGACCAACATCGCACGCAGGTTGTTCCAACCCGCGCGAATCACTTGGGCGACGTGAACCAGGAAAAATCCAGAAATCAGAACCATGAAGACGAAGTGCTCGAGGCGTGCGGCTTCGTACCCGCCGAGAGCCTCGGTGAGCCACGAGAGCTGCACCGGTTTCCAGATCGCGACGCCCGACAGAACGGCGCCGGCGGAAAGCAGCAAGACCGCGGTGTAGGCGATCCGTTGAGCTCCGTTGAGTTTCCCTTTTTGCGGAGGCGCTTCTTTTCGCAACCGCAAATCGTGAGCGGTGACGAGCAGAGCCTCGCGAAACGACGAACGCTCGGGCACGAGCTCGCGCCATTCGCCGGAGATCATGAGATACGCGAGATAGACGATACCGTTGACGATGAAGAACCACGCGAGCGCGAAATGCCAACCCAAGCCGACGGCCAGCTTGTTGTTGATCATCAAAGTTTTCGAAACGGAATCGGAGAGTGGGACGTAGGCGGGATTCGCCCAGTAGATCAGAATCCCGCTCCAGACCAGAAGGGTGAGGAGCGGAAAGTTCAACCAGTGACACCAGCGAATCGCGCGTGAGTGCTTTTCGCGGATGGTCACCATTCGTTCGCTACCTCAACCGCCGAAGAGCTTCTTGAAGAAGCCTCCGACTTTTTTCCCGATCGAAGGTGGCGGAGTTCCGCCTTTCGCCTGCGGGCCGGGACCGCGACCTTGTTGGTTGCGACCGCCACCATTCGGAGCGCCATTGCGACCTTGTTGATTTCGTCCTCCGCCTTCACGACGTGGACCTCCGCCTTGTCCTTCGGGACGCGGACCGCGACCACCGCCGCCGTGACGTGCGCTGCGGTTTTCACCGCCAGGGCGACCGCCGGCTTGTTGTCCCTCAGCGCGCGGACCAGGACCACGCGAAGGTTGACCGTCACGACGTCCCTCACCCGGGCGTCCTTCGCGACGCGGACCACGTCCGCCTTCGCCGCGCGGGCCACCAGGTCCGCCGCCGCCTTGTCCCGGAGGACGCGGGCCACGAGCTTCTTGTTGTCCTTCCGGACGCGGTCCGCGATCGGGTCGCGGGCCTCGGCCTTCGCCACCACGGCGCGGACGATCTCCGCCGCCGCTGCCACCGCTTCGACCACCGCCACGTTCAGGTCGGCCGCCGCCGCCACTACCACGACCGCCGCGATCTCCGCCGCCACTGCCGCTCGCGTAACGTGCGCTTCGCTCGCTCTGCATGGCTTTGAATTCTTTCACGAGCTGGCCTTCGTCGAGATAGTCGACGTCGACTTTGTGTTTCAAGTACGTCTCGACGCGAGAAAGTGCGTCGACGTCGCGTTCGCTGACGAGCGAGAACGCTTTTCCTTTTTCACCCGCGCGGCCCGTACGACCGATGCGGTGAACGTAGTTTTCAGGATCGTCTGGCAATTCGAAGTTCACGACCATGTCGACACCTTTGATGTCGAGGCCGCGAGCGGCGACGTCCGTCGCGACGAGAACGTTGTGCTCGCCTTCGCCCTTGAACTGCTCCATCATGTAGCCGGCGTCGATCCCCGGCTCGTCAGCG
>JAZKJB010000187.1:2254-5971 GCA_040384505.1 Bdellovibrionota bacterium
CATCACGCGCGTGCGCTGCGATTGAGTCATCAACGACGAGATGCCGACCGCGGGGTGACCGTTGTCGTTCAAGAACTGCGCGATCCGCGGAACGTTCATCTTGAAGTTCGAGAACACGATCGTCTGGCGCGGTTTGTGGACGTTCAAGAGCGACAAGAGATGCGGGCCTTTTTCTTCGCCGCCGACGTGGAAGATCTTGTCTTCGACGTTCTCCGCTTTCGCTTGATCGCGCGAAACGTTCACCTCCACCGGGTTCGCACCGAACTGGTACGCGGTGTTCATGACGTCGAGGTTCAAGGTCGCGCTGAACACGAGGAACTGACGCTCCTTCGGCACGCGCTGAAGGATGAACTTCATGTCGTCTTTGAAGCCCATGTCGAACATGCGATCCGCTTCGTCGAAGACGATCGCGCGCACTTGCTTCAAGTCGACGAGATGTTCTTTGAAGAGATCGATCAAGCGACCCGGAGTCGCGATGACGAACTCGACGCCGTTACGAAGACCTTCTTTTTGTTTCTCGTACGAAACGCCGCCGTAGATCGAAACCGCGCGAAGTTCGCTCTCGCCTTTGAACTTGATCGCGCTCTCGTAAACTTGTTCGCAGAGCTCGCGAGTCGGAACGAGGACGAGCACGAACTGATTCGGGCGCCAGTCCGGGAACGCGCGCTTCTCGCGCATCGCTTTTTGTTCTTCGGAGAGTTGTTCGGGATTTTCGCGGGCACGAACGATGCGCTCCATGAGCGGCAACAAGAAAGCGGCTGTCTTACCAGTTCCAGTTTGCGCGAGACCGGCGACGTCGCGACCTTCGAGAAGGTGCGGCATCGTGGCTTCTTGGACTGGAGTGGTTTCGGTGAAACCTTGTTTTTCGATTCCTGCGAACAGAGAGGGGTGGAGGTCGAGTTCGGAAAATTTGAGAGACATGGGTTGAGAGTACCTTCTATGAGAGGCCCTGATTGAACCAAGGCCGAGCGCGATCATTCTTGAATGAAGAGCGCGAATGTTGATGTAGGAGCCAAGCCATAATCGAGGCGGCTCTCGCTGTTAATTAACACGTTAAGTCAAACGTGCCTTCCGACTGTAGCTGACAGCTTACTTTTTTGTCAAAGCGGGAGCCGCTCGGGAAGCGTTTCGCCTGCGAAAAATCGGCGGAGCGCCTCAGTGAACAAATCTGGTTGATCCGAGTGGACCCAGTGGCCGGAGTCGAGGATCTCGAGGCCCCGAATGAGAGGGTTCGTCGCCTTCATCTTCTCGAAGATCTCCGGGGGCAGATCCTTCGATCGCTCACCGCGGATGACGAGAGTCGGGACCGAAAGTGCGCTCACCTCGTCCCAGCGCTCCGTCGCCCTCCCCGCCTCGACACTTTCACGGATTCCGGGCTCGAAAAATCGCCACACTGCTTCTTTCCGCTCGTTCTCCATGAGGTTGGCGTAAAGGTACTCGGCCAGCATCTTTCGCTTCGAGTTCTTGGCGAAGATCTCCATGAACCGGGTGTCGAACCACTCGCGTGCTGCTTTTTTGGACGCGAAGGGAACCGGAACGGAGTCGATCAACTCGAGAACGAGGCTCGCACCGGTCTGCACCATGCTCGGTCCGATGTCTTCCATAACGAGCTGAGTCACGCGCGACGGGTTTTGGGAGGCAAAGTGCAGGGCCGCTCGCCCGCCCATCGAGTGACCGACGAGGCGGATCTTCTCCCAGCCGAGCTCCCCTAAGATGTCGTTCAGATCGGACGCATAATCCTCGGGTCCATAGCCCGTGGGAGGCTGAAACGAGCGCCCATGGCCCCTTTGATCGTAGACGAGGATCGTGTGATCGGACTCGAAAGCCTTCGCGATCCGGCGCCAATTGGCCGAAAAACCCATCACGCCATGGAGGAAGACGAGTTTCTGCTCGCCTTTACCTGTGATTTGGTGATGAAACCTTTCGAGAACCGACATCGCTCGTCTATACTCCTTCGCAGAAACACATGGAAATTATCCGTAAGCCGCATCTTCATCAAGACTGGATCGACTCTCATGCCTACGGCATCGTCAAAGCCCTGCAGAAAGCGGGCTTCGAGTCGTATCTCGTCGGCGGCTGCGTTCGCGATCTCCTGCTGAACATCCATCCCAAAGATTTCGACATCGCGACGATGGCGACTCCACCTCAGGTGAAGAAGCTGATCTACATGGCGTTCATCATCGGCAAGCGCTTCCGCTTGGTGCTCGTGAAACGCGACAACCAACAATTCGAAGTCGCGACGTTTCGTCGCGAAGTGAAAGCCGAGGATTTTCCGGAAGGCGATGCGCCGACGGGAGACAACGTCTTCGGCACTCCCGAAGAAGATGCGCGACGCCGCGACTTCACGATCAACGCTTTGTTTTACGATCCGGTGAAAGAGCAGATTCTCGATTACGTGAACGGACTCCCCGACATCGAAGCCCGCGTGCTTCGGATGATCGGCGAACCCGACGTTCGCTTGGTCGAAGACCCGATCAGAATTCTTCGCGGGCTCCGGTTCGCGCACAAAGTCGGCTTCGCGGTCGAACCTACGCTCCGCGCTTCGATGATGAAGAACGCAGTGTCGTTGCAGAAATCCGTTTTGCCTCGCCGCCGCGAAGAGATCCTGAAAATCTTGCGCTTGAACGAGCCCGAGCTGTGTTTGCTCGAGTGCTTCGATCTCGGGATCCTCGAGCACGTCATCCCGACTTTGCACGACATGTTGTCGAACGACGAACGCCGTGAGCTCTTCCTCGAGCACTTCGCCGCGTACCGTTCGCTCGTCGACGATCCGAGCGACACGACTCAACTCTTCGGTTGGCTGGTTTACTCGATGCTTCAAGCGGCGCTTCTCGGTCCGACGATGCGCACGGAGCCGATCACGATCGAGGACGAAGTTTTCCAGGCGATGATGCGCGACGAGCTCGGCATGTACCGCTTCGAACAGACCGTCCTCACGAAAGCGGTCGAGCTCGCGCCGATGGTTTCGCGGACGGAAGATTTCAAACGCCGCGGCGAACGCCGACAAATTTCATTCATGAAGAACGAGGGCTTCAAGCTCGCGCTTCGGATCGCCGTCACCGACATGCTGCTCACTGCTCCGCAACTCGCGTTCTGGAGTTCGGCTCTCGAACGCTTGGGTGACGAAATCGAAGACGGCGAAGACGATGGCAGACCCGCGAAACGCCGGCGTCGCCCGCGCCGTCGAAGGGGCGGACCGGACGACGGTCGTGGTCCCGAAAGTCCAGATGCCGGCCCGGTCGAAGATAGGCAAGAGCCATAACCCCTCGGTTCTCATTGACGAAAGCCCCGTCTCAGATCGAGAACGAGGTGTTTTCAGGTCCCTCTTCTGTTAAAATCGAAGAGTCCCTCTGACGGGACATCGAAGGAGTTTTCAATGGGTCTCAGCGGCATGCACATCCTTCTACTCGTGGTCGTCATCTTGGTCTTCTTCGGACCGTCGCGCCTTCCCGGTCTCGGAAAATCCGTCGGCGAAGCGATTCGCGGATTCAAAAAAGGCATGGACGGAAGCGACAACGAAATCGACGTGACTAAATCGGCTCACAACAATTTGCCTCCGGGCGAAACGCAAAACACCACGAACACCACGAAGACTGCGCCACCCGGCGCCTTGCGCTTGATCACAGTGACCTGGCCAGCACCTGGAGACCCTCTGGCAGCACCTGGAAGCCGCACGAACGATAGAGCGCCCGCGCCGCCTCGTTGGTCTGCTGCGTG
>JAZKJB010000188.1:0-3321 GCA_040384505.1 Bdellovibrionota bacterium
GAAGTCCTTCACGAGCGGGCAAACGGTGTCCTTTGCCAGCGCGATCTCGTCGCCTTGCGCGGCCATTTGATCCTGTTGCTCGCGCCACGACTGGCTTCATTCGCTGCGAATCCAGCTTTCGACTTCGAACGTTCGAAGAACTGGATGAAGTTCATCTCCACGGTCCGCGAATTTTTCTCGCGCGACTTCATCGAAGTTTCGACGCCGACCCTCGTGCCATCGCCAGGCACCGAACCTTTTCTGGATCCGTTCGTGACGACGTGGACGATGGGAAGCCGCAAGAGAACCTACTTCTTGCCGACGAGTCCGGAGTTTCATCTCAAGAAAATGCTCTCGTCAGGATGGCCACGGATCTTCGAGATCAAAACTTGCTTTCGAAACGGCGAAGTCGGCTCCCACCATCAACCCGAGTTCCAGATGCTCGAGTGGTATCGAGCCTTCGCCGATCTCGACGCGATCGTGGGCGACGTCGAAAAACTTTTCGAACGCGTGTGCGAGGTCTTCGGCATGAAGCGGCCGACCATCGAGAAAACGACGATGACCGAGCTCTTCGCCGAAGCGTTTCCAGGCTTCGCATTACGACCGGAATCGAATCTCGGCGAGCTCCGTTCGCTCGCGAAGGGCCAAGGAATCGGTTTTTCTGAAGACGACGATTTCGACGATCTCTTCCACCGCCTTTTCCTCGAGCGCATCGACCTACGATTGCAGGGAAAAGGAATCGTGATCGTTCGCGGATATCCGCCGTCGCAGGCGGCGCTCTCGCGCATCGGGCCGGACGGTTTCGCGGATCGCTTCGAGGTTTACTGGCGAGGGCTCGAGATCGCGAACGCGTTTCACGAGCTCAACGATCCGAAAGCGAACGAAGCTCGCTTCACCGACGACGCGACGAAGAAACTTCTTCTCGCGAAAGTCCCGGTTCCCCGGGACGAAGATTTGGTCCGGGCCATCCAGCATGGCCTTCCTCCGAGCGGCGGAATCGCACTAGGGCTAGACAGACTTTTCATGGCCGTCATGAGCTTGAACGAGATCTCCGCGACTCGTGCTTTTCCGATTCAGAATTAAATCAAAGCGCCGACGGTCGTCGGCACGAGAATGAGAATCAAAAGGCTCACTCGCCCTTGTTGATCTCTTCTTTCAACTCTTTGCCGACTTTGAAGAAGGGGAGCTTCTTCTCTTGGACGTTGATCACTTCACCCGTGCGCGGGTTGCGACCTTTGTAAGCACCGTAGTATCGGTTCACGAAAGAACCGAAGCCTCGAATTTCGATGCGATCGTTGCGCATCAACGCCTCGACCATCGAATCGAAGATCGTGTTGACGACCGTCTCGGCTTTCACGCGTGTGATACCGGCCTTCTCGGAGATCAAGTTGATCAAATCGGCTTTCGTCATGTGTTCTCTCTGTGAAATCGGATACTTCAAGGATAGAGCGGTCTCTTAGCCGAATCCAAAGGGTTTTTTCGATCCCAGACTTCAATTCGATGCGTAACTCCGTCTGGAGACACGATTATACTATGCGTTAACTGCAATTTGGACTTGGCTTAGAGGGAAACGTCGTCCGAGACCAAGCCGCGCGAGTAATGCTCGGAGATGTAGGACATCGCCGACAAAATCAGGATGAAAAGATTCATCGTGAGCGCTTCCGCAAAAGTGACCCAGTAGAGTCCTGCCGCGTGAAACGCGATCTGTGAACCGAGTCCGCCCGCGATCATCACTCGGTGCCAGGTGTGGGTCGAAGGAATCTCCTGGTAGATCCGATACGTCCCGAGCAAGAAGCTCAAAATGAAAAGCAAGTAGAGAGCTGCTCCGAGAACGCCCGTCTCCGCGAGGATGTGAAAGTACACGTTGCCGGTGCCGGCATCGTAGGTTCCCGCTTCCGTCGACTCGTGACCGGCACCAAAGACGATACTTTTCTGCCAGAGATCGACCTGCGTGTTGATCTGTGCGCGTTGACGGTCGGCTCGAACTTGTTCGCTCGCTTGAACTCCGTCGAGCATCGAAGAAGGTGAGTCGTAACTCGCGAAGGTAACGGCGGCGACGGTGATCGCGACTGCGATGATGAAAGTACCGAGCTTCTTCGCCTGCATGATCATCGTCACGACGACTCCGACGGCAGCGGCCATCCAGAATCCCGGTCGATAAGTCCACATGATGGCGATCGTGAACAACACCACGATCCCGAGCGGCAACCACTTCTCGATCCAGTGGTCGCGGTCTTCGGATTGGAAGAATGCAGCCGCGGGAAAAGGAAGCAGCGTCACCAGCAACGTGCCGAAGGCTTCCGGTGTACCGAAAAATCCGGTCGGGACGAAAAACGGGTGGCGAGCGACCGGCGCATCGGGAAGAGTTTCTCCCGTCAAAAGATCGAGACCCATGAAGTGCTGCCAGAGACCGTAGGCGGCGACGACACAACCGGCCGCGACCAAGAGCGTGAACACCCGATTCAGTCCCGGGAAAAGTTCCCAGCAATACGTGAAGGCATACAGCAAGACGATCCATCGAAGGTCGCCGATCGTCGCGACGCCGAGTGAAATCGAGCTACTCGTGAGAGCCCCGACGAGACCGACCAAGGCGAGTCCGAGCAAAAAGAAATCGGCACCGATCCGGAAAAAAGAAAACTCGCGCGTGCGAGCGAAGCGATCGGCGGCGATGTAGAGGATGGTGAGGATCGCCGTCGTCCAGCTCGCGATCTCGGAGCCCGCTCGTGAGAACGCCGAAACGATCGCGATCGCTACGAAGAGCCACGGAATCGGCGTGCCGATCACGCTCTTCGCGTAGTAGACCATCCAGTCTTTTCGATCGGAAACTTGGATGTCGCGAAGCCAGCGACCGGTGACACGCTCGTGCGCTTTGGCGCTGGGAGTACTCAAAGTCGACATATGATCGGTAATCCTCAGCTTTGCGCGAACAAGAAGTCGCTCATCCTGGTGAGGAACGAGCCCGGGAGACGGTAATATCCGGTGTTCTTGAGGATAGCATAGTAGGAGCTCACGGTTTCAATCACCATTTTCTCGGGATCGAAGAGATTGACGATCTTCGCACGCGCTGCCTCGCCGATGTCGTCGACGGGGAGCTGACCTGCGAAGATGTCGAGCAGGAGATTCGAGAGTTCCGCGACGTCGGCGGGTCGGATCAAGAACCCGTCGACGCTATGTTCGACGATCGTTCCCATCGGTGAGACTTCCGAGCCGATGATGACCTTCTTTTGGGCCATCGCTTCGAGGAGCGAAGGTTCGAATCCCGTCGTCCGCGAGCTCAAGTTCACGAAAACGTCCGAGAGCGCGATATAGTCGGGGATGTCGGTGTCTTTCACGGCGCCGGTG
>JAZKJB010000189.1:0-767 GCA_040384505.1 Bdellovibrionota bacterium
GAGAGTCGTACGTGTTCCGACCTTCCCGCCTTTCGATTCGACGAGCGAACCGACGACGTCGCGCGCGGCTCCACCGAAAAGGACGACAAGCTTCAGAGAATCACGGTTGTTGCGGATGATCCATTCGATCAAACGCGCGCGCCATTGAAACAGCGGGCTCGCGGGATCTTGGCTCATGAGCCAAAGTTGATTGTCGACGGTCGAACCGAACTTCACTTGCGTACCGTCTTTTGAAAAGACGGGCGATTCGAAGGCGCCGTACTGACCATAAATCGTCGGACCGAAGGCGTTGATGAACGCGGCACTCTCGCGAACGCCGAAGTACGCGGCCAAATCCTGCGCGCGGCCACCGAAGCCCGCAGTCGCGGTACGCCCTGCCGCTTCCGCGACGTGCGTTCCATCTTGTCCGATGAAGAGCACCTTGATCGTGTTCGGCTGAAGCAACATGCGCCAGTAAGTCGGCCCGAAAGGAACCCGGAACTTCTGATCGCCGGTGACTTCGTAAGAGACCTTACCCATGTTCGGATAGCTCGCGACGATGTCGATGAGCTCTTTGCCCATCGCCGACTGCGGATCGACGCCTTTCTCGTACGCGGACGATCCGGGCGCAGCATGAGCCGCCGGCATTGCGACGAGTATCGTGAGAGCGAGCGAAAGGATCCGGCCGAACAAAGTTCGTTTGGTCATGTCGAGGACTCCTAGTTGGGGCGAAACCCTCGCAATCTCCGGACCCGTCGGTCTCGCGCCACGTTTATGAAGGGTTCGCT
>JAZKJB010000189.1:777-4118 GCA_040384505.1 Bdellovibrionota bacterium
GAACGGGAAGAAATTACTTTTTGGAATGTAAGCCGCAGCTCACTAGAAACTTCTATTGGCGTCACGTGACGCCATCGGTTCCAGCAGCGTCACGTGACGCCGCAACCGCGATATGTGGAATCCGAGCTGAGAAGTGTCTCATCCCGAGACGCCAACCCGGCCCGCCTAAAGTCCAGGCGCGGAAATGTCGATTCATTCCATGCAGCTCGTAGGCGCAACTTGAAGGGAGCATCATGGTCATCACAGAAGTGAAGGTCTTTCCGGTCAACGAAGACCGGTTGAAGGCATACGTCTCCATCACCATCGACAACTGTTTCGTCGTTCGTGACCTGAAGATCATCGAAGGGACCGGCGGTCTCTTCGTCGCGATGCCGTCGAAGAAGCGCAAAGACGGCCAGTTCAAAGACATCGCGCATCCGTTGAATCAAGAGACTCGCGAGATGGTCGAGAAGCTCGTCTTCGATGCCTACGAGAAAGAAATCCTCTCGATGGGACAGAGTCTCAACAATTTGAAACGCAATACCAATACAGACGGCGATTACTGATAAACGCAGGTGGCCCTGCTGAATCCATTGGTCGATCGCTAGTTCTTCGCGGCGACTTCTCCCAGAAGAGAGTCGCCGCTTCCTTTTTCACTCTGACCTCACCTAAACTGAGGCTGCATGCTTCACCCCACTCGGTCCCGCCAACGCGGCTTCACCTTGATCGAAGTGCTCATCTCGGTCGCCGTCGGGCTCATCGTCATGTTCGCGCTCGGTCGCGTTCTCCTGAAGCTCGCCGGCGAAGGCAAGCGCCTCGAACAGAAGATCGAGCAAATCGAAATCAAGAACATCGCGATGACCTCGTTTCTCAATCCCGACGTTTGCGGCTGTCACTTGAATCCCTCATTGAACTTCCCCACGGATAGCGACGCGGGCCTCGTCTTCGATTCGCTTTCCCCGGGTTCGGCCGACCTGGCGATTCAGGCTTTGCGAAACGGCTGCCCATCGGCTCCTGCCGCGTCGACAGCTTACATTCAGGCGAATACCGCACGACCGAGCGGTCTCAAGATCGGCGCGATTTCGGTGAAGGATCTCAACTCGACTTCGATCGGCAAAGAGTGGCTCGGCACCGTGCGAATCGGCACGCAGTCGAAGGTCGGCGACACCTTCAAGGACGTTCGCTTCCGGCTCCGCTTCATCGTCGATGATACGGCCCCGAGCGCCGCCTTCGCCAGTCGCTGTCTCCCGGCGGATCTCGTTCGGAGAATGAGGCCATGAAGAATCCGAGCGAGCGCGGCTTTTCGCTGATCGAACTCTTGATCACTTCAGCGATCATCTTGATCGGCTTGCTCGCGGTTTTACCGCTCCTCGAGTCGCTCTCGCTCTCGAATCGACATCTTTCGCGAAAACTCGATCAGCTCGACGACAAGAGCTCGGTGATGGTCGCGATGACGAGCCCACAAGTCTGTTCCTGCCACTTGAACCCCGCGCTCAACGACGCCGCCGACGACGACAGCCGCATGACCTTCGACAAGACCGATCCGGCTGCAGCGATCGAGATCTCGAAGATCCGCGGAGGTTGCGCGGCGGACTCCGGAGATCTCTTCGCACCGACGATCGCGACCGAAGGAGGACTCGTTCCGAAGTCGATCAAAGTTCGGAACTTCGAATACACCGGAGTCGGCAAGGAATGGACGGGAACCCTCGCGCTCGCTTACGAAACGCCGGCTGGCGACGTCCCTTACGCGGACACCGAAATTTCTCTTCGCTTCAACGTCGACGACTCGAACCCGGCGGCGACGAAGATCGCCTGCTGCAGTGGCGCGAGCCCCTTCAGTTGCAATCCTCCCATCCCGACCGTTCCCGCGACCGCGGATAGTGGAGGCGGAGGCGGCAGTATCACGACAGTTTATTATTCACTCGTCGGATTTTCATATCCGGGTGAGAACGTCGTGGCAGGTTGCACATCGCCGAAAATTTACGCTGAACTCTGGGAAAGGTCCGTTCCCTACGCGAGTCCGACCGACACGGGCGAATCCTGCCAAGTGGTTGGTGGCACACCTCCGACTTATCAATGTTATCAGCCGGTGTCGCCCGAGAGAATGGTGTGGTCGGGATGTTATTGAAGACCGAGCGCGGCTTTTCAATCGTCCAGGCCCTCATCGCGATGGCGTTCGTCTTGGTCGCTCTCGTCGCGATCATGCCGATGGTCAGGAGCCTCACGCAATCGAACGAGACGCTTGCCGCCAAACTCCAGCAACTCGACACGAAGAACGCAGTCGTGATGGCCTTCTCGAATTCAAAAGTTTGCGGATGCCAGGTTTCCGTCACGTTCGACTCCACCGTTTTCCCCAACACACCGCTCGATCCGTTGGTGATCGCCGCGCTCTCCAGTTACCGACCGGCAGGGGGCGCACAATCCAGCCAACCGGCAGGCCAGTCCATGAGCGCGACATACGATTCGGTAAGCAACCTCGTCCCTACGAACGTCGCCTTACTCGATGGACAAGCTTTCGTACGCGCGCCGACCGAAGTCGTCGTTCCCGTCACGAACGATCTCAGATCGGGCTGTCTCTCGACGTCGAAGGGGCTCGTGAACCTCGGAGTTAAAGGGCCCGGGGGACTGACGCCGACTTCGATTGCGCTCACGTCATTTCTCGCGCCTCTCACGGGGACCGAATGGCGAGCGAAGATGAAAATCGAATACCAGCAACGCGCGTTCTCTACGCCGCTCAAGCCAACCGAAATCGATTTACGCCTTCAAGTCGACTCGAGCAACCCGACTGCCGCGAGAGTCACGTGCTGCGGCTCCGCGAACGATGACGGGTCGCCGATGTCTTGTTCGCCAACCGAGGTTCCGGCCACGACGACCCTGGGCTCGGACCTTCGTGTGGAGTATTGGAAACTCGTCGGTCAATACGACCCGACCCGAAATGCAGGCTGCACGGCGCCTGCGACCTACATGGAGAGATGGAAGCGTGGCACGTTCTATCTGTCGGCGACGAACGTCGATGCGACTTGCACGCTTCAGCCGGACGGACAGTTCCTCTGCATCAATCCGGTCACTCCGGAAGTCATGATGGGAAGCGGCTGCTTCTGACTCGAGTCGAGTGGCCGCTCAATGCAAGAAGAGCAGCTGACACGAAGGCGCGGGCACGCCGCCCTTGATCGAATACTTCAACTTTTCAGTGATCGTCGGCTGAGCGCCACGCTCGAGCTCGACTTCTCGCTTTGCCGCGCGCAATGCGCTGAGAGCTGCCGGCGTAAGTGTATACGTTTCGAGAAGTGCGATGGACTCCGGGCCGGGACCGAGTCGCATGAGAGTCTTAGCATTCGCAATCGCAACGCGACTCATGTTCA
>JAZKJB010000189.1:4128-4562 GCA_040384505.1 Bdellovibrionota bacterium
CTCGGCCCACGCCGCACGCTCCGACGTCTGAATCATGTCGAAGTACCGATGGACTTCGACGTCGGTCGGCTTCGGCTTCAACTGCATCAATCGAACCGGGTTCGCGCTGACCCATCGCAAAACTTCCGAGCCCGAGGTGATCTCGCCAGGAAGATGGGCATGCAACCACTGGAGCTCGGCAGCCGTTCTCACTCTTTCCACCATTCGAGCTTTGTAAACCCAGATGGAATTGGTCCCTTTGATCAAACCGCGAAGCTGCTCGAGCTGACCGTCTTTCTCGGCGATCACCCAAAGCCTCTCGAAATTCTGCTCGCTGACTCGACGGAGCCCGGAGAGCACAGGGCCGGCTTGCGACTCTTGTGAGCTCGTCAATGCGAAACCGAGTTTCAGTGCGGCTTCTGCTTGCTCATAGGTCGTCGCGACGGAAAGAATCT
>JAZKJB010000190.1:0-2911 GCA_040384505.1 Bdellovibrionota bacterium
TCACGAGGTCTGCTCATGCCTTACGTTGTTCCAAGTCTCGCGCACGATGAAAAAGTTTTGGCTTTTGCCTTGGAAGTCGTCGGCGATTCGCTTTCAGCGATGAAGAAAGCGGCAGAGTCGAACGGCGGAATGTCTTCGGCTCTCGAGGGTCCTGCCGTGAAACCCGTCTTTAGAAAATACAACTGACATGGCAAACGAAACGCCGAAGAACCCACCTCGAATGAAAATTGCGGGCCGCGAATTGGGCCCCGGTCTTCCGGCCTACATCGTCGCGGAGATGTCCGGAAATCATGGCGGTGATCTCGAGCGCGCCCGCCAGATCATCATCGCGGCGACGCGCGCAGGTGCGGACTCCGTAAAACTGCAGACATATACCGCGGATACGATCACTCTCGACAGCGACCGCGAAGACTTCAGAATTCCCTCCGACAATCCGTGGAGTCAGCACTCCACACTTCACGCACTTTACCAAAAAGCCCACACGCCCTGGGATTGGCATGAAGTGCTCTTCAAGACCGCGCGCGAGGTCGGCATCGCGATTTTCTCGAGTCCATTCGATGAAAGCGCCGTCGACCTTCTCGAGCGTCTCGGTGCGCCCGCGTATAAAATCGCATCTCCCGAAATCACTCACATTCCGCTCCTGAAAAAAGTCGCGAAGACGGGGAAGCCGGTGATCCTTTCGACGGGCATCTCGGAATTGAAAGACGTCGAACTCGCGCTCGAAACGCTTCGTTCGCATGGTGCAAAAGAAATCGCAGTATTGAAGTGCACGACGGCATATCCGGCTCCTCCCGAGGAATCGAATCTTCGCACCATCCCGGACATCGTCTCTCGTTTCGGCGTCGTCTCCGGATTGTCCGATCACACGATCGGCTCAGCTGCGCCTATCGCCGCCGTCGTGCTTGGCGGATCGTTGATCGAGAAGCATTTCACTCTCGATGACGAAAAAGAAACCGTCGATTCGTTCTTCTCAGCTGCGGAGAAAGAATTCGAAAAGATGATCAGGGACATTCGTCTCGTCGAAGCATCTCTAGGTAAAGTCTCTTACGAAATCGCGCCTTCGGCTTGCGGCAGTCTACGTGGTCGTCGCTCGATCTACGTGAGCGCGAAGGTTCGTAAGGGCGAAGCGATCACGGATGCCAACATCCGTTGTGTGCGACCGTCATACGGTCTCCATCCGCGCCACTACTCGGAGATCCTCGGGCTGAGAGCGGCGCGCGATCTCGAGCCGGGCGACCGACTCTCATGGGACTCGGTGGTCAAGGCGTGAAACCTTCCGTGGAGATTCTCTGCGACGGAAATTCGAAGGTCGGCTACGGCCATATTCGTCGTTCGATGACTCTCGCGCGGAAGCTCGATGCCGCTGGATTCGAAGTTCGCATTTCCGGTCTCTCGGCTGAAGCGCGCGAAGCACTTCCGCCTCCGCGCTCGCTCGCTCGTCCCGTGCGAATCTCGATCTTCGATTCACTAGCCGACATCAGCGCACCTATCGCCGAGCATCGTGCGATGGGGCGGGTGACCCTGGGTCTCGATTGCTTTTCTTCCGAGGAGCCCGACGTCAACGTTGCTATCTATCCGCATACGCCGGTTCGTGCGAAGCAAAGAACCTACGTCGGTTTCGAGTACATCCTGGTGCGCGAGGAAATTCAGGAAGTGAAACTCTCGGTGATCGAAGGCGGTCGTGGAGTTCTGATCGTGCTCGGCGGAGGAGACCTCTTGGGCCAAGGCCACCAGGCGGCGAAGCGGTTGGCGGAAGCTGGCTGTGAAGTTACGCTGGTTCAGGGACCATACGCAACGGACGTGCGGTCGGAGCATGGGTATGAAGTCGTCGTCAATCCGCAGGATTTACCTGAGCGCATGGCGCGCGCCGAGTGGATGGTGACGAACGGAGGCGGATGCCTCTTCGAAGCGCTTTTCCTCGAAAAACCGGTGTACGTCCTTCCTCAAACCGAAGCCGAGGAGAGAATCGCCGCGGCAGTCTCCAAGCGAAACGCACTTCTCGGAGTCGGCTTGAATGGCTTGAAGTCTTTTGCTTCGGATGAACTCGTAGTCGCAAGAGCGCGCAGCTCGGGCGTCGTCGACGGCCGAGGTGCTGAACGCATTTCGTCGATCGTGGAGGCGTTGGCATGAGTGAGAGATGGCTCATCGCCGTCACCGCTGGACGCTGGCAGATGAACGGAATCGCGCAAGCTCGCGAGGCCGGGCTTCGAGTGCTCGCGATCGACGGCGATCCGAACGCCGAAGGCCTCAAAATCGCCGATCGTTCGATCTGCCATGACCTGTCGAAGCACGACGAGATCATCGCTCTCTTGAAGGAATCCGACATCACGTCTTCGATTCGTGGTGCAGTAAGTTTTTGCTCCGAGGTAGGGATGGAGCTTGCTGCACGTATTCGCAGTGACTTCGATCTTCCGGGCCTTCGCCCTTCGACTGTGCGTCGCTATCTCGACAAGGGAATCCAGAGATCACTCTGGAAGGAAAAAAGAGTCCCTGGACCTCGCTTTGAAATCGCATCCGATTCGGGACAAGCGCGACGTGCGATCGAAAATTTCGGTTTCCCCGTCATCGTGAAGCCGATTGATTCCTCGGGAAGTAGGGGAGTCACCAAACTTGAGTCTCCCTCCGACGACATCTCTGCTGCAGTTGAACGCGCCTTCGAGTTCTCGAGAACGGCCTCGGTGATCGTCGAATCCTTCATGGAAGGAACGGAGTTCACCGTCGAGGTTTTCGCAGACCGAGGACGTGTCCAAGTGCTTGCCGTTACCGAGAAGAAAAAAGTCCCGGGAACTCGGGGTACCGTTGCTCGCGAACTCGCGACTCCACTTCGTTCGCCAGATGTCGTCGACAATCTCGGGGCGACGGTCGTGAAGGCTTTCGAAGCCTTGGATTACCGCGACGGACCTGGCCATGC
>JAZKJB010000191.1:0-2644 GCA_040384505.1 Bdellovibrionota bacterium
CGGCGAATCTCTCGAAAGCCTCGAAGCTCTCGGAGATTTTCGCCGAGATCACGACCCTTCAATCCAAAATCGAGAAATTGTACGCGCGATGGTCCGAACTCGAAAACGGTTGATTCAGCGTGCGCGAGCGACGGGCGAGAACAACGTCTCGCAGCGCGCTCGTGCCGGCGTCTTCGGCTTCGCCGGCTTGCTTTCGACCGCGGACGACCAAAGCCCGACGAGGGGTCGCACCCATTCGTCCGGTTGCGACGTGAGTCGCTCACCCCTGAGCAATTGAAGATTCGACTTGAAGAGGGCCTGAGTGCCCGTGCCTTGCCCCGAGACCGATTTTGCGAGCTCCGCGATCTTGTCTTCTAGCAGGGGATCGCCTGCGAGCCTACGGAAGATCGGCAACGTCGACGGCAAGGTATCATGTCTGCGGATCACGGTGAGTGCATTGCGAACGTCCGCGAGCGAGGCCACTTCGTTCAAGTAGAAATCGAGAGATCGCAAGCCATCCATGTCCAAAACGGGGTTCTTCCGGCTGCCTTCATCCAAAACGTAACGGACCCAGTCGTTCACGATGTTTTTGTTTTCGGCGATGATTCGAAGGTTGGACTTTGAAACCGGTGCGCCGCGCTTGCGGAGCTCATCGAAGAACTCGTACCAAATGAAAGTTCGCGAATGAGTGCCAACTGCGAACCGCAAAGTCTCGGCATCGTGCTCGAACGCATCGGTTCGAGCATAATAGGCCAACAGCGCTCTCACCATGTCGAGCTCTCTCGCGGAGGTCGCGACGACGCGTTTGGCGATGAAACCATGTCTGCGGGAATCGAATTTCTCCGCTCGTAAGAGGTGTTTCATGATCATCGAAGTCGCGCCTGAATCCTTCGATCCCAGAAGCGCTTCGACGTCGAGTTTCCCGACGCGATCGACGGCTTTCAAAAAAGCGAGACCATGTGAGGTCCTGTGGATGCCGCTTACGATTTCGTCGACCGTCGGACTTTTGGAGTCGAGAATTCCGATGATGTAACTGGCGTTGGAGCTCCAGTTCGAGACGTTGCCGTCTACTGCGGCGAGAAGCTTCGCTCTGAATTCCGGAGACCGAGCCAATGGCGAGAGTGCGAGTGCCTCGACGACCATTCCACCGACGTAGTCGTACCGATTGTCCGTCACGCGCGGTCTCTGATCGAGGGCCTTCTCGAGCACGAGCGCGACTTTCGGATCCATGAATTCATCATGAACTTCCGTGTCCGCATTGCTCCAGGCGATCAAGAGAGTGCGACCCGAGCCATCCGTTTCGCGGAGGATCGAAGCGAACCGTAGACGAGCTTCGTCGAGTCTGTCCCGCGTTTGAAAATCCATGAGGTCATGAGGACTGAGCTTTTGGGTCCAGGGAAGGATCAGCGTCGGACCGACGGCCCGCAGGAAGTGAATGGCTTCTTTCGCACGCGGATCGCGCGAACCGAAAAGTTCGGCAGCTTTCAACAGGACGGCCCCGTAGTCTTTATAGCCCGAAATGCTGGAGATACGTTCCTCGGGCTTCCAAGCCGCGAACTGATCGAGGATTCCATTTGCGATCACACGCTCTCGCGCCCAGCCGGAGCTGATCAAAATGCCGTCGATCGCGTTTCTTTCGGATGAGCTAAGCGACTTCACCGCGATGGAAATGGCTTCAAGAGGTCTCTCTTCAAGCTTCTCGAAGATTTGGAGAATCGCGCTGATCTCTTTCGGCTTAGCTGATTCTCGGAGAATCGCCGTCAGTCTCCCGATGAACTTGGTTCTGAATGCGGGAACGTCGATCGTCGGGCCGGTCTGGCTGCGAAGAAATGCCCCGTAGCTTTTAAAAAGTTCGAGTTGCGAGGTGAAGTCTCGAGAACTCATCAGAAAGGACTCGATTCCCTTCGCGACGAGGAGTTTGGTTCGAGGCGAGTACGTTGAGCGACCCAGGCGCAGCGAGAGATGCGAAGCTCGATTCGCGTCCACGTTCAAGAAGGAGACGATCCACTTCGTCCAGGCCTGATGCCCCTGCCACTTCTCGCTTTCGAGGAACTGAAGTGCTCTCGTAGCATCCGTCAGCGAACCTCGCAGGAGCGCTTCGACGAGGTCGACGTCATTCTTGGGGTCGAGTTTATCCATGAGCGATTTCTCTGACTCGTGGCTGCCGAATTCGACGATGAGACGGCGATTCCATTTTATGAAATCCGGTCGTGAAACGTAAAAGTCGGTTTTCAAAAGAACTCGATGCAACCGCTGATGGTGTTCGCCAGCGTGAGTGATGAGGAGATCTACGAGAGGAAGAACTCGCGGATCGGTCGATCGCGACAGGGCCTCGATGATGACCGGTAGACCTTGCCGTCTCTTGATGAGAGTTTCGATCCACTCGAGGTGTTCGAGTGCGGCCGGATGCTTCAACCATTCGGCGAGCGCCGCGGTCCCGTTCATCGCTTGAGCGCGAGCGAGGGGATTTTTCGGAAGCTCGAGGATGATCGCTTTGATGGTCTCCAGCTCACTCGCGCTCAAATGCAGAGCTTTCTGATTTACTCTTCGCTTCACCTTTTCGAGAATGCCTTTCTCGGAAGAATCGACGACGTGGAGGAGCGCGAGGTATTCGGCAAAGGTGTCGATCTTCAAATCTTCTTGCACGACCCGAAGTGCGCGCTTG
>JAZKJB010000192.1:0-8779 GCA_040384505.1 Bdellovibrionota bacterium
CGGACGCTGGGGGCTCAACGAGGGTACCGGCACGGTGGCGGCGAACAGCGCGGGCGCTGGCAGCCCGAACGGCGCGATCACCGGCGCGACCTTCATCACCCCGGGCGCCCCGTTCAGCCTCGCGGCTCCACCCGTGCCGTCGCTCGTCAGCTTGTCGTTGAACTTCGTGCGCTCTTGGGCAGCAGGATCGGCATAGGGAAGGCTATTGACGGCGTAGTTGAAGAACAGCCCGAGATTGATCAACCCGGGTTTGAGTGTCTTCGAGGAGTGCACCGTCACGTAATCCAAACCATCGGTGGCCGGATTGAAATTTTGAGTGCCGGCGCCGACGACGTTCGCGCGGGCGTGAGGGGAGAGCAGAAGGAAGGTGAGCCACAAAATTCGTTTCGTCATTCGATGCATCACTCGATGGTAGCTTCGATCCTCATCGCGCACAAAGGTTGACGCCCGACGCGAGCTCGAAGTTTTGCGCAGCGAGAGGCTTCCACCCGCGCGCCAAGAGATCTTGGTAAGCGGGCTGCGGGACCGAGGTCTTCGTGGCAGCGTCATAAGAGAAGAAATAGGTGCTGCCGCTTTTTCCGCACTCGGTCTCGTTGAGGCCTCCTGCGGCATTCGCAACCCGTCGCCACATTAGAACGAAGGCGATGTGATGGCGCGGGCCCTGGAAATAGCTGAGTGAGATCGGAAGACGCGAGCTCGAGTTCATGGCAACGGCTTGAGTCGCGCATGCCATTTGTGTCGCGTGAGCGCCTTCGTTGGCGACGAGAGGAGACATCGCGCCACTCGAATCTTCGGCGAGGAGGGTCGCTCCGACATCGCTGATGATGGCAAGTAGATAGAGGCCGTCGGTTACACCTGAGGCGAGTTTGATTTGGCTCTCGAGATTGAACGCGAAGTATTCGAAGAGTAGCTGTCCGTTCGCATCCTGGAGAACCTTGCTTGCGTCGGTCGTGAAGCCTGCATCGAACACTCGCGTCGGCGCGAACACGCGGCTCAAGTAGAGTTCCGCATCGAGCTCGTGGCCGTGGGTGACATAATCCGAGCTCACGGTGTAGCGGGGCTGGCTAGCATCGAGGTAGTGAATCGAGCCGCGAAGACCTTCGTTCGCTTTTGCGGTCGTCGCTTCGAAAGGATCGCAGACGTAAGGTGATTGTGTTCCCGGTGACGACAACCGCCCCGCTGAATCCGCCGCGTGCATGCGGAATTCGGCGGCGTCGCATCCACCGAGAAAGAGAACTGTGAGGATTGTGAGGGCGACGTTCGAAGTTGGACGTGTCATGGCGATTCTCCCCGGGGAACGTCGCGTGTCGAGTTCCCTGCGTCACTAACGGAGCAATCCGCGCGCCTGCTCAAGTTCGGTCAGTTGGAGAAAAGTCTCTGAATTTTGAGCAGTGTCCAAGAGCTGATGAGAAAGTCCCGAGTTCGTCCGACGATTGTGGTGCGACTCGTTCTGAGTCGTCACGCCAGAAAGCGGTGACGGAGTTCATACATCGGCCGCTCGATGATCTGGTAGATGACGACGCCGGCCGCTAAGCTCGCTCCGACGCACGCAAGGTAGCACAATAAACTTGCTTCATTTAATCCGTAGTCTTTGAAAGTGCGCATCACCATGGTGAGTGCCACCGGGTGCACCAGATACATCGAATAGGACCGGGCGGCGACGTACTGGGCCGCCGGGATCTTCACACCATCAAAGATCGAGCGGCCCGAAACGGCCTCGAAGATCACGCAGCTCAACCCGAGCGCGACGAGAGGGAAGCCGAAGACGATCGCATGAATCGAGACCATTTGAACGTGGACCAGGCAGCCCAACACGAAGGTACAAATACCGAAGATCAAGATCGCGCGGCTTCTCGCTACGCATCTTTCCCAGAGTGAGGGCCACAAAAACTGAATCGCGGAGACCGCGACACCGGCCACCAGACTGTCGAGCCGGCTCCAGATCGGGAAATAAATGAGCCTGAGATAAGTCGGCACGCGAGTGGGTGACGAGAGGACGGCTTCACTCAAGCCCGCTCGGAGAAGTCCTCCGCCGACGACGAGAACGATGGCGAGCACGACGAGCCCACGCCGCTGAAAGCGGGTCCAAGCCACCAAGCAGAGGAGAGGCAAGAGAAAGTAAAACTGCTCTTCCACGCAGAGGCTCCAGGTGAACGCGAGCCGATTCATCTCGAGGTTCAAGTTCTGCGAGAACGTCAGCAATTGCCAGAGCGGTGGAAAACGTTCGACGTCGGTCGCGGGAAAAAAGAAATAAAAGAGCGGCAGCACCGCGAAATAGGCCGGCCACGTTCGAAGTATCCGAGCCAGATAAAATCGAAATACACGCGGCTGCTGGCCTTTCGCGAAGGCTTGGAAAATCGATCTCGAAACGAGGTAGCCGCTGAAGACGAAAAACAAATCGATGGTCCAAAGGGACGTTCGCTGAAGAGCCGAGGGCGACATGCCGAGGCGCATGAGGAAATGCATGGTCAAGATGATCATCAGCCCGGCCGACCGATAGAGATCGAGCCCAGCGAAGCGAGTATCGTTCGGCTTATTGGAGATGATCACCGGTCCATTTTGGTTGGGTCTCGACTCGTTGTCCATCACCAAGAGATGACACCGTCGCGCGCTCGTCGCACAATCTCGGGAATGGAGAGACGGCAATTCCTCAAGTTGATGTCTTCGGCGTTCGGCCAAAGTGCGCTCGTCGGCTTGACCGGCTGTGTGGCCCTGCCGAAACGTGCTCGTGTTTCATCGGCCGCAGCGCAAGATCTCGGAGTCATTTCCCTCGTGCGCAGGGGCCATTCGAAAGACACGAGCATCCTGACGATTTACGACTGGTCGGGCGAGGCCTCCTCCGTGACCCAGATCCCCCTGAACAACCCGCACTCGATGTTGCGAAGCGCGGCCGAACCCAGCGTGATCTACGTTTTCGAATCGCTCGGCTCGGCAGCGAGGATCGACCTCGGGTCGGGGAATGTCTTGAAGGTCGATCACCGGCTCACGCGAGAGCCTTTTTTCGGGCATGCCTTTCAGACCCCAGACGGTCGGCGTCTGCTCTGCTCGCAGTTCGACACGAAGGCCCGGTTGCTCGTCACCGTGCGTTCGGCGGCGGATCTTTCCTACCTCGGGGAGTTGCCTCGCGAATGCGATTTCACTCACCATGTCGTCGGCCTCCCGGGGACGTCGATCGCGGTCTGTGGTCAGTTCATGCCTTCACCGAAGCGCAAACGAGCGGGCGTCGTCTTTTACGATTACGAACGAATGCGAACCGAGAGGGTCGTCGATCTCGACGACGGAATCCTTCACTTACTCCCGCTGTCGAGCGAAGAGCTGATCGGAGTCGGTTACAAGGTTCGACCCGGAACTGTCGCCGGTCGACGTGAACACCCATACGAAGACGAGAGTCGGTCGAACGTCGAAGCCTATAAGACCGTCGAGGCATTGCCGGCTCCGGTCTACCGACTGAGCTCGAAGGGTCTCGTGGAAAAATATTGGGACCTCTCGCGACCCGAGGATTACAAGATCGGCTTCGGTTTGGCGAAGGTGGGGGAGGGTGGACACTTCATCACCGGGCACAAGGGCTCGAACGTCGTTCGCCTGTGGAGGGACTTCAAAGTCGTGAAGGAAGAGCGTGTGACTCAGCCGACGACGATGGTCGTCAGCCGGGACGGCTCTCGTTGTTTGGTCGTGAGCCAAGGCAAGGGGATCGTTTTCGCGACCGAGACCCTCGAGCGACTTGCGATCGTCGAAGGTGAGCGCGACATCGTCATCGCGGCAGCTTACTGAAGCTTCAGCAGTTCTCGAAGCGGCCCGATTCGTTGGACGTCGGAGCCGATCTTTTGAAATCCGGGAAAAATCGAAGTGTTCTTGTCGGTCCACGAACACCCGGTGCCGTCTTCTCTGCAGCGATTGTATCGCTCGCATTTCGCGGCACGATCTTCGTACGTGTTCCAACTCGGAGTTCCACCGATCAAGAGTCCGACGATCTCGTCTTTCGAATTGAAGACGGGGCCACCGCTGTTGCCCGCGAACGCGTCGAGTGAAGTCACGAAACTTTGTCGCGCGGGATCGGTGAGAGTGACGCGACCGTTACGCGTGATCGTGACGGGTGTTCCGAACGGATAGCCGATCATCGAAAGTATTTCGCCTTTCGATGGCTCCGTCGTCGCGATCGAAAGGGGGCGACGACCGGCCACGGGTCGATCGAGCTGGATGAGCGCGTAATCCTTGAATGGCGCCTTCGCGTTCTCGATACCATACACGATCCGTTTACAGCGGTAGAGATTCGTCGGCGAAAGACCCTTCGTCTTCGTCACGCCACGAGCATCCGTCTGATAATCGAAGAGCCAATGAAAGCTTTTGCAGGCCTTCTCGGTCTCATCCTTCAGTTCTTCGCCCGGGTTGTTCACGGCGTAGACACAGTGACCCGCCGTCGCGATGAGATCCGGACCGACGAGAAACGCCGTGCAGGCGTAGCTGAGCGACGGTTGTTTCGCAAATCTCTCGTTCGCGCAGAGATTCGATTGCGCATCGACGGCGAGATCGATCGTACCATCGGCATTTTCGTTCAAGTTCCCCGACAAGACCGCGATCGCAGTCGAGCGCGCGAGGGCGCTTCCCGGGATGTTCGGTGTCACGATTTGGCGGTCATCTGCGCCGAAGATGGCAGCGCGGGCACTGGGGCCGAGGGTCATCGAGAGCGCGAGAAGCAAAAGGCCTACGACGTGTTGCATGGGGCAAGGTATCGCAGCAGCCCATTGCGATTACAATGTGAGGTCGGGCATCGAGCAAATATGGCAGGACTTTCCGTCGCAAGGCGAGAGAACGGGCCTAAGGCCGTGCAAGTTTTGCGACACGAAGGAGTCGGGGTTTCATTGCCGCTCTCGGCAGCAGCGGCGCCGCTTCGCGAAAAAGCGAAACGTCCCGGGCCGAGTCACTCGTGCGAGTTAATTCACCGCTCCGTCAAAAAGACATAAAACTCGTCTACTCGGAACATCGAGGCTCCGATATTCTAGAGTCCGTCAAAGCTCAGGGAGATCGAATTCTCATGGAACAAAAGCCGAAAGCAGCCATCCTCGTCGAGAACATCATGACGAGCCAAGTTCACGCGGTCACACCCGCGATGACGGTTCGGGAATCGATTCTCTTGCTCACGACGAACAGAATCAGCGGCGCACCGGTTTGCGACGCAAATCAAAAAGTGATGACGGTCTTGAGCGAGGGCGACTTGTTGAAGCTCGCCGCCGGCTTGGGAATGGATGCGAAAATTTCGATGTGCCTCGAGAAGCTCCCGAAATTCGATGCCCTCATCACGGCGAAGAAGACGGAGACCTTCACGGAGGTCTACAAGAAATTCCTGACGAAGAGCATTCACCGTATCATCGTCACGGACGCGAATGGAAAGCTGCAGGGGATCGTCTCCCGCAGCAACGTGCTTCGTGTTCTCGTGGATGCAGGCAAATCTGCTGCGACGGAAGAAGCTCCCGCCGCCGACAAGGCCTCGTCGGAGTGATTACTTCGTGACCGTCGTCGGTGCCACGGGCGCCGTCGAGACCGGCGGTGCATAAGTCGCCGCCGCAGGTTGCGCTGCCGCAGCCGAAGTCGGTGCGCGAGCCATCTCGGGGCCTTTCGCGATCAACGCGTCAGAATTGAAAGAGAAGTGATCCGCTTTGCCATCACGGTTCGTTCGCGACCATGAGGTCAGCTTTCCCTCGGAAGAAAAATTCAAGACGTCCGTGAGAATGCTCGTGCCCGCATCGTATTTCACGAGGGCCGTCGTTCCCGTCGAGAGCGCGCTCGCGCCGCAGACGCCGGTCGAGGCCAAGAGCTTCACTTCAGTCGCCGCCGAATTCAACGCCGCGAACTCCGTCGAGAGCTCGACGCGAGGGAACTGGACGTAACCTGCTTTGTTCGCATCGGGATGCGAAGGATCGTAGACCAATTTGAAATCGTCCCGCGGGATCGACTCGCAATACATCTCTTTGCAGCGCAGCTCGATCGCTTTGTACGGTCCACCTTGCGGCGTGCGTGTCGTGTTCGCGTTCATGATGTTGTTGGCGTGAACCTGAAGGCGCTGCGACGCTTTCCGGAGATCTATGCAAGAAAAACCACTCGTCGTGGCAGCCTGTGCTTGAGTCGCGAAAACGACGAGAGCCGCAAAGCCGAGACAGAATTGACGAACACGCATCCAGGACCTCCTTCGGAGTTAGCTCCGAGAATAGTCGATCGACGAAAAGGATTCAAACGAAGCGGGCTGTGGGGTGTATCATAAGTCGCGCTGGCCGTAAGTCCAGCTCCAATCCATGCGAGGTCCGTACGATGACACCCATGAAGGCTTCCGAGCCCGTTCGTAAATCACTTTTGACCTATGCCTTCGCGCGAAGCGCTCTGTACCAAGCCGAGGGTTTGATGGCCCCTGCGATCGAAGCGATCGTCACGCGCAAACGTCCGCGGCTCTTGTTCGACGACAAAGAGCTCTTCAAAGCGGCCCGCGGCGCGATGGAAGAGCTCTTGAAGAACGACGTCGAGCGGATCGTCGCCGGCGTTTATCCCGTCGAAGTCCTGCGACCCGGAAGTCCGATCCGCCATTTGCTTCGGATCCCGGCGATGTTCCGCGAAGGACTCGCGATCGCGCGCCGGCGCCGGTCGAAGAAGGCCCACGAATTCTCGGCCGAAGCGCGAGATCTGCTCGAGGGTTTGCCCGAATATTATCAGCGCAACTTTCATTTTCAGGGCGACGGTTATCTCTCGGGACACTCGGCCGAGCTGTACGATCATCAAGTCGACGTTCTTTTCGCGGGGACGTCGGATGCGATGAGGCGACTGATCATCGCGCCGATGAAAGCGCACTTCGGTGGCGGTGACGGCGAAGGTTTGAAGTTTCTCGAGGTCGGAGCTGGCACCGGAAGGACGGCTCAATTCATTCGCCTCGCATTTCCGAGAGCGAAGATCACCGCGCTCGACTTGAGTGCGCCTTACCTGAAGAAAGCTCAAGCTCGCTTGATGAAGTATCCACGCCACGATTACGTCGAAGCGGATGCGGCTCATCTTCCGTTTCTCGACGAATCTTTCGATGCGGTTTATTCGACGTTCCTCTTCCACGAGTTGCCGATGCAAACGCGTCGCGAAGTTCTCACTCAAGCGAAGCGCGTTCTGCGTGACGGCGGCTTCGTCGGCATGGTGGACAGTTTGCAAATCGGCGACGTTCCGGCGTTCGACGACGCTCTCGAGCAGTTTCCGAAGGATTTCCACGAGCCGTTCTACAAGAGCTACGTCGACCATCCGATGGAACGCCTCTTCGAAGAGTCGGGCTTCGAAGCACCTTCGACCGAGACCGGCTTTTTTTCGAAAGTCGTGACCTCCCGCAAATCGTGACATTGTGGCGAAAACGAGGAGTTTCGCCGCGCATTCGTGACGGCTCGGTGACCTCTCCTGCACCAGATCCTCACTCGTTCGCCTTCACCATACGATTTTTCGATCTTGTTCCGAGTTCCTGGCCACTCGGTCGATAATGTGGGCTCGAGCCCCATTTCACGGGGAGGGAGCAAGATGCAACACGCACGCATTTCGATTCACGCAGGAAATTTGGACGAACGTTACTCACCTCATCCCTTGTGGAAAGACGAGAACGACAAAGAGCTCGTCGCTTGTCCTTTCTCCGCGTCGGAAGACGCGTCTCGAGAGCTGCACGAGCTGAATGAAATCATCGAGAGCTTCCTCGATCGCGCGCCTTCTGACGCGAATGCGGAAGTTCGCATCCAGAGAACGGCGGACGGCTTCGACGCGACGATCGACGTCTACTCGAGCCAGCGCTCTTTCGGCCCCGTTCAACGAATCGGGACTAAGTTCCGCGATGTCGTGGAGGGGCTCATGGACGAGATGAAGGAAGAAATCGAGGAGTGGAAGCAGAATAGAAGTCTGAATGTGGGCGATGGCCTCTAGGCATGACCCGATTTTCACAATTCGTCTAAGCTGAGTCCAAGATTCGTGCTTGGGCCTCACCTAACCTGGAGCTGCCAAGGAAGGTGGGGGCACGTATGAAGAAGCTCAAGGACATCAATTGGAACCAGGTCTATTACTTTTATGAGGTCGCTCGCAAGATGTCGATGAAAGAGGCGGCCGAAGTGACGGGCGTCTCGATTCCGACGGTCTCGGAGCAGATCAAACGACTCGAGACTCTGCTCGAGACGCCGCTCTTTCATCGTCGACCTAGGCGAATCGAGCTGACGGTCGAAGGGGAGACGCTCTACAAGCACGCGCAACAGATGTTCGAATCCGGATTGAGATTCCTAGACGTCGTCTCTCCGACGGAGATCGGCGGCTATCCGGTTCGAATCGGCGTACAGGAATCTTACTCGGTCGGACCCGCGTTGGATTTCCTGATGCGGTATTTCGATTCGTATCAGCCGTTCGGAACTCTCCACACGTTCCGCGAGACGGTGCCCGAGCGACTCGTCGACAAGGTCTACAACGGTGAGCTCGACTGGGCGATCTCGTTGCAGCAGCCGACGTCGCCGCGACTCGAGTACGGAAAGATCGGCTCGGCCGAGATCGTATTCTGTGCGTCGGCCGAAGTGCTCGAGCAGTACAAGAATCGCGCGGACTTGCTCATGCAGCTCCCGCTCGCTCGATCGCGCTTCGACGATCAGTTGAACAAGTTGGTTTCCGATCATTTGAACGCCTCGGACATCTTCGTCGAGGAAGTGATCGAGAGCGATCACTGGGATCTCTGCTTGAAGCTCGCCGAGCAAGGGAAGTGCGTGACGGCGGTCGCGAAGGGATTCAACGGTCAGGC
>JAZKJB010000193.1:0-1814 GCA_040384505.1 Bdellovibrionota bacterium
ATGGAAGACGAGATCAATGGCGACTACGTCGAGAAATCACTCGGCCGCGGCATCAAGGGTGGCGTCGCGATCGGCGCGTTCGACAAGGCGACACTGCAGCTCGTGGGAGCGATCACCGCTCGCAAGCTCGGCTTGAAAGTTTTCGATCACGTTTTGAGCGGACTCATCATCGGCGTCCATCCCGAACATCAGCGCAAGGGAATCGGTCGCCGACTCTTCCTCGATTTCCTCGAACACATCCAGAGCGAGCGAACCGACGTCCTTCGTGTCGAATTGATCGCCCGAGAGTCCTACTCACGCCAAATCGAGTTCTACGAGTCCGTCGGCTTCCGCCGCGAAGGCCTCTTCGAGCGCCGAATCAGGCGCAGCGACGGCACCTTCGAAGCCGACGTCCCCATGGGCTGGATCAAGCCCGAACTCTGAGAGCTGAGCCACGTCACTGCGCTCGTAGACTTCGTGCAAGGGGGTCCCAACCCGGAGCTGAACGGAAACAGTTCTTCAAGAAGCCCACAAGCGCAGCGACGTGGGCCGGCGACAGTTTTTGCGTACGATTTACCAGGTAAATTCGTGGCGTCGCGAGGACACCGTGACTCGTTTACACTCCTTCACTTGTGAGGTGTGTCATGCGTCTTCAAATCTTGGTCATGATGGTCGCGGTCGCAGCCCTTTCGGGATGCGGGAACAAAGGCTCCGGTGGCGGCGAGGCTCCTCCCGTTCAACCGACGGGCCCGGCTCTTCCGTCGCAAGTGCAGTCCGAGGCTTTCACGGGCCGTCCCGGATCGTTCTCGGGAATTTGGCGAGGAGCTTGTACGGTTCATTCGCAAGGTCTCGAGAGCGAGCGTTGCTCGATCACCGTGAACGTCAAGCAAGGGCAGGGCATGTTGGACGTCGAGACGGACATGCGCTTCGTCTTCCGCGGAATGGCTCAAAAGAGCAAATTGCGGGAGGTTTACACCATTCAGGGGAATACGATCGCGGGTCGCGAAGGTCGCACGGGTCAGATCGGCCGCGAGGCTTTCACCCTTACGAGTCCTCCGAACGATCGATCGGCGAATTTCAATCGAACGACGCTCGTGCGGACGGGCCGAGGAGAAGGTCAGCTTACGATCGAGAGCCAGTCTCCCCAATTCCATGCGGTCCTCAAAGCCGAGCTCAAGACATCGTCGAAACGCGATCTTCCGCGAGCTCGTCGTACCAACGCGAGAAATTGACTGAGCGCCGAACCCCCTCGTTCTTGTTCAGCTTTCCTGATGATGCGTCAAGTCATTAGACAGAAAGCTAAATGATAACAGGGGGTTACAAATTTCGTCTCTTGCGCTAGCCGAAGGTCTCGGCTACACTAGATCCAAGCTTATGAATGAACGCTGGCGACCTCTCCGCAACGGATGAGGATTCTGTCGAAAGTAGCTCGGCGTTGGTCGAAATCCTGTGGGGCACCTCGAATCTTGAAGGAGGCCCGAGTTGAATCGTAAAAAGAAGTTCGCGAGCTGCGTTCATATCCGCCGCTGTCACATCTGCGCAGGCATCACCGAAAGCGACGGACAAGTCGTCAATAAGTGCGGTCACTGCGGTAAGGCGATGGCACCTTTCTATTTCTTCAACGAAGCCGAGACGGCTCCGGTCAGCGATTGCGACTTGCGACCGCCACACATTCCCGGTGACCGCTCGCCAGTCCTAGGGTTGACGGCGATTTGGTGAGGTGTAACTTGGGCGGATGACTCCTGCATCCGCGTCGTTTCCGCCCATTGGCCTTCCCGATATCGAGAAGGCACGCGACTTCATCGCGACGACTTCCATCGTTCGCACGCCCGTAC
>JAZKJB010000194.1:0-1758 GCA_040384505.1 Bdellovibrionota bacterium
CCCCGGGTTTGGATTTACGACGCCGAAGCGCAGTTGACCGATTTGAACCCGACCTTCATGTCCTGGTACGAGCACCTGAGCCCGTTCGGTGCGCAGTTCGCGCCGCCGGTCTTCTGCCTGAAAAACGCCCAGTTGCAGAATCTGAAGGAGTTGAGAGGCGGTCACTTCCGCCTGACGCTCGCTGAAGGGCCCGTTTCGAGGGTCGCACTCTGGTTTGCACCCCCCAAAAGTCACCCCGTCCTCGCGGCCGGCTTGAAGACCGGCCGTCGCTTCGATGCTCTCGTCGAGCCCCAGTGGAATTACTTCAACGGTCAGAAGAGCCTCCAGCTGCTCATCCAAGACTTGCGAACGTCCGCTGACGGGGCCGTCAACCTTTAAGGATCTCGCACATTTGAGAGTTTGCTCCCGGTCGCCAGGGCGTGCTACACGTGCCACGACTTTTGCGTAACTTTCCTTGAAGGAGAGACCCCGATGGCGAAGCGTACTTCGAAGATGTCCAACAAGACGTCCAAACTCCGTAAGCAAATCGAAGCGACGTTCGAGAAGACGCTCGAGCGCACGGTGGAAAGAGCGATGCATCTTCCGCAAGTCGAGCGCGCCGTCACTCAAGCCATGCGCACGGCGAACCACGCGAAGGAAACGCTCGATCAGGCTTTGCTCGATCTCCAGCACAAAGCCGTCGACTTGAAAGCTCAGCCGCAAGATCTCATTCAAAAAGTCGGACAGCGCGTGCTCGAGCGTGCCGAGAGAATTCGTGCGCAGGTCGCCGAGACTCCGTACTCGCCGTCATGGCTCCGCGATCTTTCGCTCGCTCCGCGTATCGTGGAATCCGGCGAAGCCGACGAGTCCCTGGAAGATTCCGATGAAGAGCGCGCCGCAGGTGCGATCGTCGAGACCAAGCGCGGAAAGGTGACGCTCGCGACGACCGTCGCCGCGACGGAATCGGAAGCGGCAGCGGACATGCAGCCCGAGTCGTTCCAAACCGCGACGAAGGCCGGCAAGCCCGCCAAGATGAAGCGCGAGACCGCCACGACGAAGCCGAAGTCTTCGAAAAAAGGCGGACGCCAGACCGAAAAGTCCATTCACTAAGAAGGGGCAACTGGTTTGGCCGAACCTAGCTCGGTCGTCCTGCTCTCGAGCGGGCTCGATTCAACCGTCAATCTCTACGAAGCGCGCGAAAAGTCGCGCGTCGCTCTCGCACTGACCATCGACTATGGCCAGCGCGCAGCTCCGCGCGAGCTCGAATATGCCGCGCGAATCGCCAAAGAAGCCGGCGTTCCCCACAAGACTTTGTCACTTCCTTGGTTCACCGAGTTCACGAAGACCTCGCTCGTGAATCGCGAGAACGCCGTACCCACCGCAGGGGACGTCTCGATCGACGATCCGAACGTCTCCGAAAAAACCGCGAAGGCGGTCTGGGTTCCGAATAGAAATGGAATCTTGCTCAACGTGGCCGCCGCGTTCGCCGAGGGGCTCGGCGCGGGGTGGGTCGTTCCCGGTTTCAACATCGAAGAAGGCGCGACGTTTCCCGACAACACGCAAGCTTATCTCGACTCGCTCACTCACGCGTTCGCGTACTCGACGTCGAACCACGTCCGTGCGATCTGCTTCACGACCGCGCTCGACAAAACAGCGATCGTGAAACGGGGCCGCGAGCTCAAAGCACCGTTCCACCTCATGTGGCCGTGCTACCTCGCCGGCGAAAAACCCTGCGGCCAATGCGAATCCTGTCTGCGCTTCGATCGCGTCGAGCATCTG
>JAZKJB010000194.1:1768-5831 GCA_040384505.1 Bdellovibrionota bacterium
CCTTCCGAAGTGACGAAACTTTCGACAGAAGAAACGCTTTTTCAAGACGGGCGCGACTTCGTTTCGGGGATTCATCTCGACCTGTAAGATGCGCAGCATGCGGTTTTCGAAATCTCACCTCCGCCATTCGCTGCTGATCGTTCTCGCAGCGACCATCCTCGTCCTCGGTTCAGCCGCTTCCGCGTTCGCGCAGGCCGTGCAGCCGCCTCGTTTCGTACTCGATCGCGTCTCGAAAAGTGAGCAGGCGCGATGGAACGTGCTCACTCGAGAGATCTCCGCCGCCAAGGGGCTCCGCGTCTTCTGGTGGAACATCGCGAACGGCGGCGGCGAAGGCGACGTGCGCACACTCTCTTCGAACCTCGAACTCCTCGTTCGATCGAAGCTCAGCCCGGACGTTCTCGCTCTCGGTGAATATTCCGCGCGGGCATTGCCCGAATCGACGTCGGCACTTCTCGAGACTCAGTATCCGATTCGGCAACACATTCGGTACAACTCGCTCACTTCGAACGGCATCGCAATTTTCTCTCGGTTGCCGTTGAAGACCGTACGCGCGGCCAATCTTCGTTGGATCCCGAGCGCGCTATCCGCTGAAGAAGTCGTTTCATATCGCGAATTCTGGGCGCAGGGGCATACCGATGGCGGCGACGGCTTTTACGTGCGACCGCTGAGGGAAATCGAAATCGTCTACGAAGGAAAATCGATCGCCTTCACGCCGATCCATCTCGCTCAGCCGTGGCGCGAGCTCGGGAAGCGAGCGGACGGAAAGGTCGACTTCGCGCTTTTGACCATGAGGGAGCTCTACTTCGGGACGAAGAATCCGCTAATTACTCAAGTCAACGTCCTCACGAATTGGCTGAACGCGGGGACGACGCCGGAAAAAATCGTCGTGGGCGACTTCAATCTGCCGCGAAGTTTCGTAGGCTTTCCGACTCTCGGGTTCAGTCGGCTCGACGGAATACTCGATCCCGCGATCAAACAAGTGGAGAACAGTTTTCCCACTCCCAGCTCACCGCACTCGTATCCACCGATGCAGATCGACCACGCCTTCGTCGGAGGGAACCTGAAGGTCGTCGCCGCCGGCGTTCTCCCGCTCAAGGGCTCGGATCATTATCCGGTCTTCGCCGTCATTCGTTAAAACATGACCCGCTCGATTTGACATCGCGAGTTTCGCGGCCGACGCTTCTTCGTAGAGGTGTCTCATGATCAAATTCTTATTGTTCTTCTCGATCTTCGTTGCCGAGATGGCCATCGCGGGAACCCTCGATTGCCAAGCTTTCATCGATGGCCGTGGCCACAAATCAGGCAAGAGCTACGCTCTTACGCCGATGCAGAAAGAACCGTCGATGCTGATCGTGAAAGTCGGGGAGTACTCGTTCGTCGTCGACACACTCGAAATGAAATCGAAGAACAGCCTCAGGCTTTTCATCCACGACTTGAAAGCGGATTATACGGCGATGAGCGACGCCGCCATGAAGCCCATCGGCTCCCAGCAGGAAGCCCGGCTTCAGCAGATCATCGGATATGACAGCTCGGATCCCATGACTCCAGCGCTGGAGTCATGAATTTCTCTCCATCGAGATTCAAATGACGAATGTCGGGCCACTAAAGTTCGTTCCGGTCGATCTGAAAACTCAAGAAGACCTTTGCGTTCGGTTTTCCGAGGACGCTTTCATCGAAAGCTTCGGCGATGCAAATCGCTTTCACGAAGAAGACGGCAAGGGTGGCGAGCGCTATCGTGTCTGGTTGCGAAATCGTCTCGCGGAAGATCCAAATTCGACGGTCATCGTTTACGCGGGCTCGAGAATCATCGGGCAAGTGACCTCGGGCCGATCGAAAGCCGATCCGACGACGGGATACGTGAACTTGTACTATTTGATTCCCGAGGAGCGGGGTAAGGGCCACTCGAAGCACCTCGAAGCCTATGCGGAGGCTCGTCTCAAGAACCTAGGTTTCAAGAAAGCTCGGCTCTCGGTGAGCCCGACGAACGTGCGCGCGATCAAATTCTACGAGAAGTACGGATGGAGAGATCTTGGCCCGCGCCCGGGCCACCCTGAAGTACACTTGATGGAAAAGCAGCTCTGAAAGTTCGAATGAGCTAGGCTCACTTCACCCAGCGGACTTTGACCGTCGCCTCGTCGATCGAAGCGACTTCGTCCGCGAGCTTCTTCATCGCGAGATGTGCGAACTCTTCCGGTGCGAAGTCGATGTCACCGAGACACGCCGTCTTAACCGGCGTTCCTTCGTTCGTCACGTTCACGGCGAAATGAATCAAAGCCGAAACCGGCGAAACGGTCGCGATCGAAATCGACATTTTCCCGGGACCGAAGAAGACGTCGTCACCTTCACGGCGGAACATCGCGGCCGTTTCGGAATCCGCGACGTGCTCGCGGAAGAGTTCCATCACGATCGAAGCGAACAGACGCTGAAGTGCGACGGCTGACGTGAGCGAATGCCCGAACCGCTCGAGCACGAAATGGACCATCTGGTCGCCTGCGATCGTTTCGCCGGCGAGAAGATCCTCTCCGTCGACCATGTGCTCGTTCGAAATCGAGCAGGGGCCGATCCAAGAGATGACCGAGTCGCCCTGCACACCGTGGGAAAGATAGCCGAACAGCGATCGCAGTTGCGATCCGTCGTAGGCGAACTCTTGTTTGATGAACTGGGATTTCAGAGGCATTTGCTCATCCTGGCTTCAGGCCTCACATCGAAACGACTTCGCGAACGTTGGGAACGGCTTCCTTCAACCGAGTCTCGATGCCCATTTTCAAAGTCATCGTCGAGCTCGGGCAGCCGGCACAAGAGCCTTGCATGAAGAGATACACGACGCCGTCTTCGAACTTGTGGAAGACGATGTCGCCTCCGTCTTGGGCGACGGCGGGACGGATTTCTTGATCGAGGACTTGCTTGATCACGCGAACGTCATCCGAGTCGCCCGAGGTGTCGACGGCCGACCTCGTGTCGTGAAGGACCGCTTCACCGCGCTCGAGATGTTCTTGGATGAGACCGCAGAGCGGTTCGGCCAGCGTTTCCCAGTCGACCCACTCTTGTTTCGTCACGGTCACGAAGTCGCGGCCGATGAAGACACCCGCGGTCCAAGGGAAGCCGAAGAGCTTCTTCGCAAGGGGAGACGTGGTCGTTTCTTGGGCAGTTTTGAACTCCGCCGGCATTTCCGTGAGCACCCGGTTCGTGGTGAACCGGAAGGTCTGGGGGTTCGGGGTCATTTCGGCGCGGACGAAGAGATTTTCTGACATGAAGTCCCCTAGGCAAATGCGGATCGCCGAGACACTCGCACGAGGGTACGAGGGAGTCAACGCGAGGGGCCGAGGGTTCGCCGCCGACGGGCCCAAACCTTGATTTAAACCCGTCGAATCGCTAGTTTCTGGCCTTCATTCGGAGGGCCTCGACATGACACCGAGAGTACGTGAAATCCTCAGCTGGTACGGTGCGGACAACCCGGGTTCGCTCGCGAGTCTCGCGCGCCTGATGAACCACGGCCGCCTGAGCGGCACCGGCAAAATGGTGATCTTGCCCGTCGACCAAGGTTTCGAGCACGGCCCCGCTCGCAGCTTCGCGAAAAACGCCGACGGCTACGATCCGCACTATCACATCAGCCTCGCGATCGAATCGGGATGCAACGCCTACGCGGCTCCGCTCGGTTTCATCGAAGCCGTCGCCCGCGATTTCGCCGGCGAGATCCCGTTGGTTTTGAAAATCAACAACTCGGACACGCTCTACAATCCGAAATCTCCGATCTCGGCTCTCACCTCGAACATCGACGACGCCTTGAGACTCGGCTGCTCGGCGATCGGCTTCACGATCTATCCGGGCTCGGGCGACCGAAAGCAGATGTACGAAGAGATCTCGATGGCTGCTAGCGACGCGAAGAAAGCGGGACTCGCGGTCATTGTCTGGGCCTATGCGCGCGGCGAGAGCATCTCGAAGACGGGTGAAACCGCGATCGACGTCATCGCATACAGCGCGCAGATCGCCTGCCAACTCGGCGCTCACATCGTGAAAGTGAAGCCGCCGTCGTCGCACATCGAACAAGACGCGGCTCGCAAGG
>JAZKJB010000195.1:0-10757 GCA_040384505.1 Bdellovibrionota bacterium
GGAGGAGACGATCGTCTGCGACGTCGTGTTCATGACTCAGTTCTTCAGGAAACGGAGCTGAAATGGATTTCGATGCCTTGAAGCGACGCGACTTCTTGCAGCTGATGAGTGGAGCTCTCGCCGGAACCGGTTTCGTCGCTTGCGCTGGCCCGATCACGAAACCGTCGTCGTCGACTTCATCGTATACGGACAAAGGCAAAGTTTTCCTCTGCCTCTCGAACGATGACGATCGAAGTATCGTCAGGACCTTCGATTGGACCTCGGGCGAGCATCATGACGTTCGATCGTCGCTCGGTCTTCCTCACTCCGTCGTCCAACATCGACAGGATCCGTCGATCTTGAATGTCTTCGAAAGTCTCGGATCCTGCGTGAAGCTCGATCTCCGCTCCGGGCGTGAGATCAAGATCGATCACAAGTCTTCGCCTGAAATGTTCGCCGGGCACGGCGTCTTGGATTCCACCGGGCGACTTTTGTTCTCGACACAAGGTCTCTCAGGAACGAAACGTGGGATCGTCACGGCCCGCGACGCCGATTCGCTCCAGATCACACGAGAGCTTCCGCTCGAGAGCCTGCATGCCCATCAAGTCGTTCACATGCCTGGCGAGCGATCGATCGTCGCGTGGGGCAACATGCGGGGCCCGAACGCCGCTTCGAAAGGCGGAGTGACGTTCTTCGATTACGCTTCGTGGAACGTGGTGAAGAGGATCGACCTCGACCATCCGATCCTCCACCTCATTCCGATTTCGTCGACCGAAGTCGTCGCCCTCAGTTTCATTCCGCGCTCCGAGTCGCTCGAAGCCGGCGTGAAAAGCTCGAAATCGAGTCGAGAGAATTTGTTGGCCTCGATGCCTTCGAAATCGGCAGCGCCCACTCCCCTCTACCGCGTTTCCTCGACCGGTTCCGCCAGGACTTTCTGGGACGAGAAGAACCGCCATGACTTCGTCTACAATTTTGGTTTGGCGAGCGTGAAGCCGGGCGAGCGTTATCTCACCGGCCACACCGGGTCGAATAAAGTCTTTCTCTGGAAGGACTTCGCCGTCGAGAAGTCGTTCGACGTGGACCGCCCGAACAACATTGCCGTCAGCGCCGACTCTCGCGAGTTCATGGTCGGAACGAAAGGCGGAATCGACATCTTCTCCCTGGAGACCTTCGAGCGGTTGCGCCAGATACGGACGGAACGTCCCGTCGTCGCGATCTCGTCCTATCAAAATGCACCGGGTCGGTGAGGCCGGTCCCGCGCCGTGCGCCATCGCCGCGATTTGACATTTCGTTCACGCGTTCTTAGCGTGTAGGAATTATGAAACGCATCATCACGATCGTCCTTCTTGCCGCTTTCCCCGCCATCGCACCGGCGGCCACGCTCTACTTCCGCGGAACCGAGACGATCAAGGTCCCGAACAAGAAACCGTTCACGGATCCCGTCTTCGTCGTGCTCACGACGTCCGACAAAAAAGATTCGATCACTCAAACGATCTTGCGGCGCCACCCGACGAAGAAGACGGCGATGGTTCGCGATATCGCCGAATTCAGGAAAGCTCTCGACGGCACTTGGTCGGCTCCACTCCCGAGCGGAGCGAAAGCCCCGCCGGCTGTCGTGTCGATGGCCGCAGGGAACGTCGTCTCGATGAATCGCGTGATCAACTTCGCCGGCAAAAAAGCCAACGTCACCACGACGTTTCCCCATCCTCGCGTGATTCAGGTGGAAGCGACTCTCACCGACGAAAAAGGGGCTCAAATCCGCACCACTTCGATCGACGCCGGAGAAGTCCTGGAGACACAGTACAAGACTTCGATCCTCTTGTTCGACATCGAAGATCCGAAGCCCGCCGCCGCCGCGCCGGGAAGTCCCGCTGCGGCTCCGCAAAAGAAGTGAACCCGATCGCGAGCTTCACAACCTGAAGATCGCGAGGTCGGCGTCCTCGAATTCCTTTTTCAATCCTTCCGCTTTCTCGAGCCCGTCGAGAACGTTTTCTCTTTCGAAGAGCACGAACTTTTTGTGAAAGACGATCCAGCCCACGCTGAGCTTCCTCAATCCCGCTAGCGCTTCCGAGTCCGGAAGCTTTTGGATCAACTCGTCGGCCTCGAGGCGAGTCTTCGGAAGGTAACTGTTGATCCCTCCGATGATGATTTGCCGGTGATACGTTTGCCAATTCATGTACAAAGCATCGCGGCTGTAAGTCCAGACCGGGGCCGTTTGCGGAAGCCTCGCTTGGTAATCCGAAGGAACGTCCGCGACGACTTGCCGCTCGGGGAACTTCTCGAAGAACTTCGAGTAGCTCGCCGCCGGCTCGAGAAGGCCCGTGTAGTCGTACCCGATCATCGGAAACGGAACATTCTCCAGGATGAAGAACACACCGATCGCGAGCGGCACCCACTTGGTCGCCCATCGAGATTTCTTTCCGAGAACGAAAATCACCTTCTCGACGCCGATGGCGAAGAAGACCGATATCGCGATCAGCGCGAAAAGGTGCGCGCGCGAAGCCACTCGGAAGAACGTCCCGAACGGGAGAGCCACGATCGATTCGAAGTCGAAGAGATTGCTCCCGAACGCGAGCGCGCCGAACGAGAGAACCATCATCGCGAGAGGGCGCACACTTTTGTTTTCCCGTAACTTCGAAGCGATGAAACCGAAGAGAGCGAAGACCGGGAGGACGAACCCGGGAAACGCCATCTTGCGGAAGTTGTACCAAGGCGACGGATCGTCCTCGGGAAACCAGACGTTCGTTTCACTCGAGTACAAGAGATTCCCCGGCAGCACGTTTCTGAAGTGGTACCAATGCAAGGAACTCAGTCGCCGACTCAATTCGTTACCGTAAGGCGAGGTCAAGTCGGGCCGTGAGGCATTGGAAACGTACAACAAGATGATCGGGAGTGCTGGCAGCACGTAGATCGCGCCGAGCTTCGCCACTTCCCGAAGGGCGAGACATTCGCGAAGTCGCTTGAAGCGGATCAAGGCAAAAATGGCGAGCGCGATGAATTGAAAAGCGAAAACGTACATTCCGAACCAGATTTGAAGACTAGAAAAAAGCGCGGCTCTGCGGAAATCGGCGCGCTCTCCACTTCTCAGGCCGGACTCGAGCGAGACCAGACCCATGACCGGGAAGAATACGAAGACGACGTTCGCATCGTCGATGTGCCCGAGCATGAAATTCGAAAGCGCGAAGGCGAAACCCGCGAGCAGCGCGGCTTCCGCCGATTCGACGAAAAGCTTCGCCAAACGATGAATCGCATAAGAGTTCGCGGTGAAAATCGACACCATGAAGAAGTAGTAAGCCCAGTGATCGCTTCGAGTGAGGAGCTTGAAGAAGGTGAACATCCACCCGAGAGCGAAACAGTTCTCACCGAAGGCCCAGAACTCCGTCACCGGGTAAAAGATCGTGTGTCCCGAAAGTCCACTCAACGCGAGCAGGACTCTTTCGTTGATCAAATTCGTGAGCGAGATCGAGAGAAGCGTATCGGTGTTGCCCGGCAGCCGACCGGTCAATGGAAACTGCAAGAAGAGAGCGAGATGAAAGAAGAGAAAAAGGAGCAGCGGTCGATCTGGCGTTTTCATAGCCACGACCCGAACTTCAAAAGCATGGCGATCCCGAACGCCGCGCTGATCCAACGGAAAATCCTTCGTAGCACGAGCGCTGAAGTCCTTCGATCGCCGACCAGGACGACGCAAACGACCGAGTAAGCAAGGGTCTCGAGCCGGATGACGGCGAGCACCGGGTTCGTGAAGACCCATGCGATGACGGCCGCGAACGAACAAGCCACGACGAGTCGATCGAAAGACCGGACTTTCGCGCGGGCGAGTTCTCGATGTTCGAGATGATGGACGTACTGAAGGGGGAGGAACAACAGGAAGACGAAAACGCAAACGGGAAGCTCGATCGAAAGCTCGGCCGTCGGAATCAGTTTCACGGCTGAGTAGTAGACGAAGCCGAAGAACACTCCGTTCGCGGCGAGCGAAGGGACGATCCACCTTTTCAATCTGATGGGCGAAACGGAGTAAGCGACGTTCAGCGCCATCACGGAGAGTGTTTCGGCGAGGAGTCCGAACCAAGCCGCGAGCGCGATCAGGAGAAAAGTGAGCGCGAAGGTGATCCACCGCGCGCGAGCACGCTCGAGCACGAGGAACGGATTCTTGATCGGATCGTCTTCACCTTGATCGAAAAGGTTGTTGAAGACATAGCCCCAGCACAAGTAGACCCCATTGAAGACGAGAATCGTCGCGCCGAGCTCCGCACTCACCACGCCACGATATTTCGCGATCGCGAGCATTGCGATGCCGAGCAGATAAACCCAGTCGCGAAGTCGCGTGACGAGAAGGATTCGCTCGATCGAGGTTTTCACTTCAAATTTCGATCTCAAAAATCGCCTCTCGATCGTTTTCGAGCACCATTTTCAAACCCTTCGCCTCTTTCAACGTCGTCAGGATGTCCTCTTCGGGAAACAAGACCATGTGTTTATGGAAGACGAGAAGCTCGACTCCGATTTTCTCGAGCTCGGCCAATGCAGAGGATTCAGGAAGGCGTCGAACCGCTGCCTCGACGTCCATCCTCGCCTTCGAGACATAGCCGTTGGCACCGCCGACGATGAGTTGGCGGTGATACGTCTGCCAGTTCATGTAGACGATCTCGCGAGTGAAGAACCAGAGACGATGGGAGGAATCGACACTTTGGCTCGGCAAGAAACGAACCGTCGATGGCAAATCCAAGACGATCTTCTTCTCCTCTCCTTCGCGAAAGAAACCGGCATATGACGGAGAAGGTGCGAGCAAAGAAGCGTACTCGTAACCGAACAGCGGGAACGGGACGTTCTCGAGGGCGAAGAGCCCGGCGACGACGACTGCGAAAACGGCGTGTCGCACGTTCGATTTCTGTAACTTCAAATAGGTCGCGATTTTTTCTGCGCCGATCGCGAAGAAAATCGAGGCCATCAACAAGGTCACCAGATAAAACCGCGACGGGACGCGCAGGTAAGATAGATACGGAACGTCGCGCATGCGCGCCAGCCCAGGGATGTTCGAACCGAAGGAAAGTACGAGGAACACGATCATCACGAAGGCAACGAAGCGCGTCCGTTTCTCTTTCAGTCCCGTTGCCACGAGACCGATTCCGGCGAGGACAGGCAGCAAGACTCCGGGAAAAGCATTCTTTCGAATCTCGACCCAGTCGAGAAACCGGCCGGCGTCGGGATAAATCAAATTTCCCGGTAAGTGGCGGAAGAAGTTCGCGAGCGTCATCGAACAATCCGCGAAGACTTCATAGGGAGAGACGACTTCGCCGGTCTTTTGATTGTAGAGATACAAGGCGATCAGTGGGAGGGCCGGTCCGACGTAAGCGGCCGCGAACCCTGCCGTTCGTTTACGATTCATGAGCTTGCGCAATTCCTCGATGTGGAAAGGAACGAGCATCGCGATCATCAGGAATTGGTAGATGAAGAAATACATCCCGAACCAGATCTGCAGCCCCGAAAGCAAAAGGCCCGTTCGAACGCTTTTCGCATCCGTCCTCTCGATTCCCCGCAAGAGAAACAGGAGACCGAGCGCCGGGAAGAAAACGAAAACCACGTTCGGATCGTCGATGTTCCCGAGCGTGAAGCCCGCGAGCGAGAACGCAAGCCCGGCCAGCGCCGCCATTCCCGAATCTCGCACGAAGTGCGAAGCCAGCTTCATGATCGCGAAGGCGTTCAAAGTGAAGATGGTCGTGATGAAGAGGTAATACGAAACCAGATCGCTCGAAGTCAGCACTTTGAAAACGATGAAAATCGCGGCCAAGCCGTAGCAATTCTCTCCGTAGGCCATGACGTCGCGCGCCGGATACATGGCCGTGAACGGAAGCTCGCCACTCAGGAACAAACCGATCTTCTCGAGCACGAGGTTCGAGAGCGCGAGCGCGAGCAGCGAGTCGGTATTGCCCGGAAGGCGTCCCGTCATCGGAAACTGCGAGAACAAAGCGAGGAAGACGAGAGCGAATCCCCCGAGCGATAGCAGCGAAGATCTCATTGCCACCATCATCCCATCACGACGTCGTTGCGCAACCAGGAAGTCCCGGTCCAAGATGGTTCGATGATCAAGAAGATCCGACTGGCCGAAATTCTTCTGATGACGGGCTTCGTTCTCATCGCCCTTCCGTTCTTGCCAGTCGAAACTTTGAGCAGCGGTCACGTCGCTCGAAACTCGAGCCTCCTCTTCCTGGCCAATTTCCTGCTTCTCGTCGCGGTTTACTCGGCGAACAGTTTCTTCGGCTACAAGGCGGACCGATTGAACCCGCGCCTGCGAGATCATCAGTTCTCTTCACCTCGTAAGTATCAAGTGGTGACCCTCGTTTCGCTCGCGACGGCCCTGGGGCTTTTGTCCACTCTGAACCGCGATCTTCCCTACCTCGGAATCTTGAGTTTCTTGCTTTGGGTCTTCTATAGCGCACCAGGCGGAGCGAAAAGCCGTCCTTACCTCGGCACGCTCGTCCACCTGGTCGGGCAAGTTCTCCAGTTTCATCTTTGCATCGTCGCCTTCGCGCCGCCGACTCTCTCGACCTTAGCCGTCTCGATCTATTTCGGCCTCCTCTTCGCGAGTGGCCACCTGATGCACGAGGTGAAAGATCATGAGAGCGACGCGGCAGCGGGAATCCGGACAAACGCGGTCGTTTTCGGTACCGCGAGATTGATCGCGTTCTACCGCCTCGCGGTGGCATTGATTCCGGTTTATTGGCTTTTGCTTTTCTGCGCGGGCCTTTTGAATGCCGAGCAGTTCTGGCCCTTTTTCGTAGCAAGCGGCGCGCATCTCGCTCTCACGCTCTTCTCCCCGCTCTCACCAGGTGGAGAACGCTTTCAGGCCGCGTACCGCGTGCTCTACTTCGCCGCGGGCGTGGTCACTTTCGCGACCTCGCCGGGCTGGGCCGTCTGACCGATTACTTTTTCACAGGGCGAGCGGGGGCCGTTTTCGCCGGCGGCGCCGCCGCTTTGACTGGAGCCGCGGCCGCTTTCACGACTCGCGTTCCTTTCGGGATTCCGCCGAAGGTTTTCTCGATGAGCTGCGCGTTCATGGCATTTGCTCCGACCGCTTCTTTCAACGACGAAACGAGAAGAGCCTTGTTCGTGGAAATTTTCGTCTGAACGACTTCGCCGGAGTCCGCGACGAGATATGAACGCGGAGTTTCGCCATCGCGCGGGCGAACTTCGATCGAGTAAGTCTTCCAGCCCCCGAGCGACGAAAGTGGTCCGACCGTGACTTCGCTCACGGAAATCCCCGGCTCTTCGACGAACCGGACGACGTTCATCCTCATCCCAGGGACGAATCTACCGCCCCTCTGGGCTTTGAGAAAATCGGGGATGAATTCGTCGAAAGTCACGTCGGTGGGAACCTGCATTTTCGAAGTCACGCTAGCCTTGCCAGCCGCGGTGTTCGAAACGGAGACCATGCCGTTGGCAAATTCGAATTTAGCCGTGTGAGTGACCGCGGCGTTCTTGTAAGACGTCGAGCTCCAGCTCACGGCCCGGAAAGCCGAGTCGACGACGTAGACGTCGGCCAACGATTCGCCGCCTTCCCCTGCGAGGTATCGCGTGTGTTTGTGCCGCCCGCCCTCGATCGTCTCGCGGCGCTCGATGAGAAAGCCGCTGTGCTTGGCCTTCGCCGTGATTTCGTAGAATCCTTCGAAGTCCACCGCGCCGAGGACAGGGAGCGCGAGAAACGTCGAGAGAAAGGGAATCAACAACGCCGAGAATTTTTCCAAGTCATCTACCTCCGAAAGGTTCGTCGAACGTTATCGTAAACAAGGACCGTCTGCACGTCCAACCGGATTGCGCACGATGCCATCACCTCCTTGTTTCGAGTCGAACCCCATGGAATAGTCCAGGTCAGATGAATGATGCGTCATCCTCGAGCCCCTCGACACTGAAACGCCGAGTGCTCTCGTGGTGGTTGCTTCTCACGTTGCTCCTCATCGTCGCCGTCAATGTCTCCAGGCGCACGCCCGAGTTCGAAGTCGGGGTTTACCACGCGTATACGACGAGCATTTTGCACGATGGGGATTTCAACATCGTCGACGACGTTCATCCAGAAATCGCCTGGCTCGTCTCACCTACGTTCAATGTTCCCGACATGCATTCGAACGGGCTTTCGGTGGTTTGGGCCCCGTTTTACGTTTACTACGAGCTCCTTCGGGCAGCTGGCTTCTCGGGCATCAGGACGGCTCGCGGGCCGGAGGGACTCGAGATCTTTCCTCAAGCTCTAGCTTCCGTTTTCTTGTTTCTCGTCTCGATTCTCCTGTTGCGCGATTGTTTTCGACCGGAGATGTCGCGCTGGAAAGCGCCGTTGATCGGCTTCCCGCTCGTGACGTCATCACTCTATTACGCGTTCTTCGCCTATGGCGGAACCGATCCGACGGTGCTCTTCATGGGGACTTTCGCCTTCGCGACCGCATGGCTGGGCTTCGAGTCGAATTCACGTTGGGACTCTTTTTTCATCGGACTCGCCTCTGGGGTGTTCCTGATGATCAAACTTTCGATGATCTTCTACGTGCCGTTCGCTCTCTACCTCGCGATGCGATCTTCACCTCGAATTCGCTCCGTGCTCGGTTTCGCCGTTGGCCTCTCGTTGCCGATTTCGGCCATGCTGATCAATCGCTATTTGCAACTCGGTTATGTTTCACTCGAGGCCGGAAACGCATATTGCTTCTCACCCATGAACCTCTTGGACCCCCGAGGACTCTGGGACCTTTTACTCACGCCCGGCGGCATGCTGTACATCTCGCCCGCGCTCGTCGCGGTCGTCATCGCTCCCCTGTTCTTGAAGAAAGACCTCCGGCGATTCGCGTTCTCACTTTTCTGGCTGGGCTTCGCAGCCAAACTCGTCCTCGAACTGACGGCCATCGGCAACGCGGCAACCGAATTCGGGATGCGACACTTCCTCAGCGACACCCCTTTGTTCATCTCGGCCTTCTATTTACTAGCCGGCGATGCCGCGCTCGAACGATCGAGCAAAAGGCTCTTGGCGGTGAAAACTCTGTATGCCGCTTTCTTGGCCTGGGGCATCGTCTACTTTTTTTGGTATCTCGACCTCAACTGGTTCGCTTCCAGCGAAGTCGGCATTCGTTACATCGATGCTCTCGATCACATTCCACGCGTCGCAGGAGCACTCGCGGAGCAGTTCTCGCGCCCGCTCTCGTTGGCTCCGGTCGCCACGCTCCTCTCTCTTCCATTGACGTTCGCGCTCGCACTCGTCCTCGCGAAGTGGAACGAAACTCGGGTCTGGTTTTCATCACACTGGCGCGGCGTCTTCGTGACTCTCGCGAGCGTCTATCTCGCAATGACCGCGTCGAATTTGGTGATGAATCAGAGGAACGTCGCCACGTTGAAAGCCACCGGCTTCTTCGAAAAGACCGTCGTTGCAATGGGGCCTTCCGCTTTCGTTTACGACGATTACATGAGCGAAGTGGTGAGAAGCCTGGAGCGGGACAAAGTCAGTGGGGACCGCCTCACTTACGACAAGCGAATGAACGGCATGAACGATTTCACGCAAGTCGTCGCTCGCGAAATCCTCCACGACCCGATCGGTTTTCGAACGGATCTCGAACGAGGAAAGCTCAGGAGAAATTTTCTGGACGATTCTCTCGATCCGGAGATCCTGAAGGACTTCGAGACGCGTCAACTTCGGAAATGACGCGCTCCACGTCGAGCGAATTCAAGCCGGCGTGACAAGGAAGAAAAACGGTTCTCGAGAGAATCTCGCGGGTTCGCGGAACGTCATTCGAGAGCAGGCTGAGTCCCGTTCGCTCGACGACGATTCGACGCCTTCGCATCCGACGCAGAAACGACTCCGCGCCATCGGGAGAAGCCAAGAGGATCGGAAATCTCCAGTAGGAACTTTCGGCTTCACCACTCGTTTCGGGGAGAATCCCGAACTCGGAGAAGGCCTCTCGATAACGGCTCGCGATCGCTTTGTGTTTGTCGACGAGATCTCTAACACGGAGCAAAGAGTCGCTTCCCGCCAGGGCCTCGAAGTTCGACGCCCGAAAAACCATTCTCTCCGGGAGCTTCGTCGTCATTTGCGAAGCATCACTCTCGAAGAACGAAAGACCTGCGATCGACACTCCCGCGGGTTCGTCGTCGAACGGGTCCTGAAGGAAGATCGAATTCTTGAAATGATGAAAGACCCTTCCGAAGAGCTGAGGCTCGAGGATCACGGAGGCGGCCGTGTCAGCGATCCACTTGCGTACGAGGGGAGCTGTCCCTTGCGGAACAAGAACGCCGCCGATGACCTGGCGAAGACGCGAAGCCAGGTCGTCGTCTTCCGTGCAAACGAACGCTCCTCGATAAGCGTGAATGAATTTGAGTTCGCAGGTGGAAAAGAGAGAAATGTCGGCCCAACGACCGAGAGGCTTTCCGGCGTAGGTCGTCAGCGTCGCCTGCGTGCAATCCTGCACGAAGACGAGCCCGAGCTCTCGACAGGCGTCGTGAATTCCGCCCAAGTCGCCGACTTGACCCGCGACGATCGTCGAAAAGAAGACACGAGGACGGCCGAACTGGTTCGAAACGGTCGCGAATTTCTTGCGAAGATCATCGACACTCGGGAAAAGTGACCCCGTGTCCCACTCGACGAAGACCGGCTCGAGTCCGAGCAAACGGACGACCGCGGTCATTTCCGGAATATTGACCGCGGACATCAGAATTCGCTCGCCAGGCTTCATCTCGAGCGCGAGCAGGGCTTGATAGAGGCCGACGCGCGCAAGCGACGTGGCTATCGCGTGCTTCGAACCTTCCAGGCGCGCGAA
>JAZKJB010000196.1:0-1719 GCA_040384505.1 Bdellovibrionota bacterium
TTTCGGCTGTCTCGCGATGTTCGCCCTGCGCTCGGTCGACGAGGAATCCCCGAAGCTCGCCTGGATCAGTAGCGTCCTCGCCTTCGTGACGATGGCCTCTTATCCGACGACCGCGGTTTCGATTTTCATCTTGTGGACGCTCATCGTGGTCGCCCGACTCGCGCTGAAACAACCCGTTTGGAAATACTTCTTCATCGCGAACGTTCCGGCCGCCGTTTTCCTGCTCTCCTATTTCGGACTCCTGGTCTATCGCTTCGACTGGGAAAACATCGTCATGTCCTATCGCTATCACACGGCACATACGTCGCTCGGCGCCTTCTTGCCGAAACAGCTCTACGGGCTCTGGCTCACCTTCGGCTTCGCGCCGTGGTGGTGGCTGATGGGTCCGCTATTCGTCGCGTGGATTTTTCTTTGGAGAAAGTGGCGAGTGAATTGGCTCTTCTTCCTCGTCCCTGTCGCGATCTTTACAGCGACGGGAATCAAAGAAAAGCCTGAAAACGGAACTTGGGCCCAGTCGATCATTCTCATCGGTTGCTTTAGCGCCATCGGTCTCATCATTCCGGCGATCGCCCGTGATTTCCGTACGAAGTGGCGCGAAGTCGTCTTGTGGGGCGCGGGTCTGACGAGCGCGACGATCATTTGCTGGACGAGTGGGATGACGTACTACTCGACCCATTACGCCGCGCTTTATGCCCTCACCGGAGCGATGGTGCTTGCGATGTATCAGACGGCTTCTCGCTGGACGACCGCCTCGCTTCTTCTGCTCGCGCTTGTCTTCACTCATCAACAGCATCATGCCTTTTTGGACGAGGACAACTCCGAGCGCCCCATGAATCTCACGGAGTGGATCGACTGGGGACCGTACGCCGGCTTCCTGACTTACCCTGAGCAACACGATTACTTGCGCCGGCTTCAAGCCGACCTGAACGACGTCGCGGTCGATCGCGAATCGGTCGTGTTCTATAACAGCTTTCCTGCTGGATACTTGTTCACGAATCTGCGGCCACAAACTCGCGGCATCCACATTCACGGGCTCGAGCAATCGGCCGCCGTGAAGCCGTTCTTCCGCGCTTGGTACGACAATCCGATCAATCGACCCGACGTCGTCGTTCGCTTTACAGGTCACATGGGCGCGAAAAAGGGCTCGATCTGGAACGTCGACGCCAAGCAATTCCACCCCTACAAAGACGTCTTCTGGTATTTCCCCGAGGAAACCGGGGACTACGATCTCTTCGTCGAACGGAAGCTGTATTCCATCTTCGTTCGCAAAGGAACGGGACTGAAAAAATGAAGATCATCGATTGCCAGGTCCATGTCGAAAGCGGAACCGAGAAGTACGACTTGAAGGTCGACGGTCGCAACATCATCTTCAACACGGTCGAAAGCTATAAGCAGTTTCGAAATCTGAAGACGGCGACGGATTCGATCTCGCTCGTCTTCGATTTCAAGAATCATCTCGAGTTCGTGAAGCAAGAGCTCACGAACGGCAACGCCGCAGCGTTAAAGATCCATAGCCGCGTTCAGCAATTGAAAAAGGAAGATTACGCTCCGCTCAAGAAAGCTCTTCAAACCGTTTCCGTGAAATTTCCCGTGATCATCGATGCGTTCTATTGGGGGCACGATCTCGCTCACCAACCGAATCTCGAAGCGATCGTCGACCTCGTGGTGAGCGAGCCGAAACGCACGTTCGTCGTCGCACACGCCGGTGGTTACGAAGTC